>CAZCAS010000057.1:0-7537 GCA_964496725.1 uncultured Dehalococcoidales bacterium | reverse complement strand
AAGACGGCATTGGTCATGTCGTCGTGTCTGGTTGGCTCGGATTTGTGTATAAGAGACAGATTACAGGGGGAGGTGGGCAGTGGTAAGACGGTAGTAGCTACGGCAGCTTTGCTTATGGCAGCTGCTGATGGCTATCAGGGCGCGTTTATGGCACCTACCGAGATTTTGGCAGAGCAGCACTTCACCACCATCTCTCAGCTCCTGTCCAGAGCTGGCTGCGAACAGGACGGTGAGGACTATCTCCGCAGTTACTCCGGGCTTCTGCCCCGTCCTCTCACCGTGGCATTACTTGTCGGCGACATCAATCAGGCGAGAAAGCAGGAACTCCAGCGGCGTATTCTGAAGGGAGAGGTGGATATTGTTATCGGGACTCATGCCCTTATTCAGAAGGGGGTGGAGTTCCACCGACTGGGGTTAGCCGTGGTGGATGAGCAGCACCGCTTCGGTGTCACCCAGCGCTCGGCGCTACGACAGAAGGGGTTTAACCCTCACGTATTGGTAATGACGGCGACACCTATCCCACGAACTCTAGCCCTGACTTTATATGGCGACCTTGATTTATCAGTTATAGACCAGCTCCCTCCGGGGAGGCAGGCGGTGAAAACGAAGTGGCTTAAACCTGAGCAGAGGGCTAGTGGCTATGACTTTCTGCGCCGCCAGGTAGCCAGTGGTCGTCAGGCATTTATCATCTGTCCTCTGGTTGAGGAGTCAGAGGCTATTCAGGCGAAGGCGGCTGTTGCTGAGTATGAGCGTCTATCTCAACAGGTCTTCCCTGACTTGCGATTAGGCTTGCTTCACGGGCGTATGTCGTCGGATGACAAAGACAGGGCAATGCGCCGCTTTCGCTCCGGCAAGCTGGACATTCTGGTTTCTACGCCGGTGGTAGAGGTGGGCATAGATGTGCCTAATGCTACGGTGATGCTGGTGGAGAGTGCTGACCGCTTCGGCTTATCGCAATTGCACCAGTTTCGGGGCAGGGTGGGGCGAGGGCAGGAGCAAAGCTACTGTATGTTGCTTGCCCTGAACCCCTCTGATGTGGGCAGGGAGCGACTTGACATAATAGAGAGGGTGAACGATGGTTTTGACCTGGCGGAGGAGGACTTGAAACTGCGTGGCCCCGGGGAGTTCTTTGGCACCAGGCAGAGCGGCTTGCCCGACCTGAAGATGGCTAAACTCTCCGATGTGGAGCTGCTGGAGCTGGCTCGCGGTGAGGCGATAAAGCTGTTTGATATAGACCCCGGCTTGGAAAAGCCTGAACATCGCCTCCTGTCCCAGGAATTAGCCCGCGTCTGGCCTCAAGAAGGTGGAGAGTGGAGCTAAGGATTAATCCTTTTTGGAAGGTACCATTTCCTTTTTGTGTAGCGGAGGGGGATATAATCGTGATGGTATGTGTCCAGTTAGCTTATGCTCTTGGACATTATATTTTTTCTTGAGTTCTTCCCGAAGCTTAATCTCTTCAAATGTAGTGTAGAGTTTGCTTGATTTCATTATTCTTCGCCCTCTTTTTCTATCGGGATGGAGTGAATACCATGCACTAGGTGTTCTTCAGAGACGAATCTGAACCCGCCAGTTTTAGTCCGTCTTTCTTCAAAAGGATCAACAAGATTATGTCTTGGAATTCCAAGTGACTTAGCATCTTTTAAGATACTTTTTCGGGCTGCCTGTAATCTTGGCCCCAGAACTATAACTAATTCACGCTGATTTACAAGCTCTTTAGGGTCCAGGACCTTATTGCCTAACCATTCTGACCCTTTGAGTGCCGAGTCAGCCAGTCCGATAGCGCCACTTGTTATCTCTTTTAATAATTCAGGATTATATTGGGTCATGAAGTAAAGGTCACCGCTAACTCCCCAAATAACAACCTTTTTACCTTTTTTTGCAAATTAACGATGTTATTTGCCGCTGTAGTTTTGGTATGACGGTTATTATCCACGTATTGCCTCAAGGCGGCAACTGGTGTATCTAGGTTGGTTTTAGTTAATAGGAAACGACCCCTGGGAAAATCTGCAAAAAGTCCAGTCTCCTGTTTTGCAACAGCCAAACCACACTGTCTAAAAAGGGCTATAAGGTTATCAGCAGTATAGTAGTGTATATGCTGGGGGATTACCAACTCATACTTTAGGCCGGTGCAGTTTGAGATAGCGTCAGAAATCGGCACTTCTATGTAGAGCCAACCGTCGTCAGCCATTAAACTAACGATACCCTCCATAACGCGTCGCGGATATAATACGTGCTCTAACACCGATGAAAGCAAACCGACATGGAATTTTACTCCTGATAGTTTTGTTATTTCATTTAGGTCACAATAAATAAATTCGATGCCAGGTGGTACAACCGATTTTGCTAAGGGGTTGAAGTCAATACCAATCAGATTTGGTTTTATCTTGCTGAAAAGCTCCCATATTTTTTTAAGAAGTAAGAAGCCACCACAACCAAAATCTATAATCACAGGCTGTTCCGGGACAGGCAGTTCTTTTATCCAAGATAAAGTTTCTGCAATCAATTCCGGATGATCTTGGCTATGTGTTGATAAAGTGGTATATAGTCGTTTAATCGTTCGTGGTGTAAATTTTTCATCTGTTATCATGATGTGCCCGCAAATCTGGCACTGACCTAGCTGAAAGGTAAGGTGCTCCCGAACAAGGTGTTTCGCCTTAGCATTGCGCCATAGAGCGTCTTCTACTGAAAACAAGTTGCGGAATCTTTTCGAATTACATATCGGACAGCTAGGTGCAGATTTTACCGTTTCTTTTAACATATGTACTCCTCTTGACATGGTAAATTCGGGATTGTTCAGATAATGGCATTAGGAGCACCCCACCTAGACTATCGTAACTCATTACTAGAGAGTCTTTTGTAGACAAAGCAACTAGGGTAGTCATGTTACCCCCACGTTAGCTAAATGTCAACTATGGCGCCTAAGAGGAGTATTCGTATTGATATCAAACACCTATAAATTCTCTCTCCCCCTCTCCTTTGAAGGAGAGGGGGATTAAGGGGGTGAGGTTAATAAACAATCTCAGGTTATCCTTTTTGAGTAGCATTGTGCTATAATCTGAGCATAAAAGGTAGTTTGCTTGACTGTGAATAAGGTAGGAATAGTTAAACAGAGGCTCATTGAACTGTTGATACAGGCGGCGACTGAAGCTCAACAGCAGGGTAAGCTGCCTTCGGTTGCCTTGCCAGAGGTCGCTTTAGAGCGTCCCCAGAACCCTGAACACGGGGATTATGCTTCGAGCCTCCCCCTGAAGTTAGCCCGGGCAATAAGTGTCGCACCGTTAGCCATAGCCGAGGACATAGCGGGGCTTATCGTTCCTACCCCTGAGATTGATGCTGTTACTGTGGCGCCGCCGGGCTTTATTAACTTTACCCTTAAAACGGACTGGCTGACCGCGCAGGTTGACGCCATTTTGAGGGATGCTGATTCTTATGGCAATAGCGATATAGGGCAGGGCAAGCGAGTGCAGTTGGAGTTTGTCAGCGTCAATCCCACCGGCCCGCTTCATGTGGGGCATGGTCGTGGTGCTATTCTGGGCGACTCCCTGGCTAATGTGCTCGTTGCCAGCGGCCACAAGGTAGAGAAGGAATATTATATTAATGATGCCGGCAGCCAGGTAGACGTCTTTTTCCGCTCACTCTATGCGCGTTATCAGCAGTGCTTGGGGGTTGAGACTGAGGTGCCCGCTGACGGTTATCTTGGCGGCTATGTGACCGACCTGGCTAAAGAGATTATTGATGAGGTGGGGGATAAGTTTACTGCCCTCCCCGAAGCAGAGGCGGTGTCGCAATTAGGGCAAATCGGGCTGAAGAAGATGATAGAGGTAATCAAAGGTGACCTTGAGCTATTAGGGGTGAACTTTGACGTCTGGTTCAGTGAGCGTAGCCTTTTTGATAAGGGGCAATACCAGACAGCAATGTCGCTGCTGAGCGAGGGCGGCTATATCGCGGAGAAGGAGGATGCTACCTGGTTTGCGTCCACCGCCCTGGGCGAGGATAAGGATAATGTAGTGGTGCGTGGTGATGGCTCGCCTACCTATTTCGCCACTGATATTGCTTATCACTATGATAAGTTTGTCGTGCGCAAGTTTGATGAGGTAATCGATATTTGGGGGGCTGACCACCAGGGCCATGTGCCTCGAATGAAGGTGGTGATGGGTGCTCTTGGCATCGCCCCGGAGCGGCTGAAGGTGATAATTGCCCAGCTGGTTACCCTGCGTCGTGGCGACGAGCTGGTTCGTGTCTCCAAGCGCAGCGGCGACATCATCACCCTGCGTGAGGTGATAGAAGAGGTGGGCACTGATGCCTGCCGCTTTTTCTTCCTGTCCCGTTCGGCTGATAGCCAGATGGACTTCGACTTGGAGTTAGCCAAAAAGCAATCGGCGGACAATCCCGTTTACTATGTTCAATATGCCCACGCCCGTATCTCCAGCATACTCCGCCTCGCTCATGAAAGGGGATTCGATTACACCGTTGGAGATGTTTCTTTGCTCACTACTGAGCCTGAGCTGACCTTGATACGGGAGATGTTGCTTTTGCCTGAGATAGTCGAGATAGTAGTCCATACCCTGGAGCCCCACCATCTCGCCTATTATGCCCAGGATTTGGCTACTATATTTCATAGCTTTTACACCCAGTGCCGCGTCGTTTCCCGGAGCGATGAGGCATTATCCAGGGCTCGTCTCAAGCTGGTGGCGGCAGCCAAGCTTGTGTTGGCTAGAACCCTTCACCTCATGGGGATGACTGCCCCGGAGAAGATGTAAGGTAAATTATTATAATTGAGGAAGGTCAAATGAAGAAGCGCGTTTTTTCTGGAGCTCGTCCTACAGGGAGACAACACCTGGGGAACTACCTCGGGGCTATACAAAACTATGTGAAGCTCCAAGATGAGTATTCCTGTATCTACTGCATAGTTGATGTCCATGCCCTGACTACCCTGGGGGATACCTCTTCCCTGCAGAAGAATATCCATGAGATGATACTTGACTGGCTGGCGGCTGGTCTCGACCCTAAAAGGAGCATCCTTTTTGTTCAGTCCCATGTCCCCGAGGTGATGGAGTTGCATACCCTGCTCAGTATGGTTACCCCATTGAGCTGGCTGCTGCGGGTGCCTACCTTTAAGGAAAAGGTGAAGATTCAGCCTCATAACGTAAACTATGGGCTGGTGGGCTACCCGGTTTTGATGACGGCTGATATCGTCCTCTATAAAGCGGAAGCGGTGCCGGTAGGTGAGGACCAGGTGCCTCATCTGGAGTTAGCCAGGGAGATTGCCCGCCGCTTCAACAGTCTGTTCGGCAATACCTTCCCCGAGCCTGAAGCCAAGCTTACCTCGTTGCCTTTAGTCCTCGGTCTGGATGGGAAGGAGAAGATGAGCAAGCAGGTGGGCAATGATATTGAGCTGGCTCTTTCTGATGAGGAGACTATAGAGCGGGTAATGGAGGCGGTCACCGACCCCGCCCGCCGTTATCGTAACGACCCGGGGCATCCCGAAATATGCAATATTTTCCGACTTCAGGGATTTTTTAGTCCGTTTCAGGCGAAGGATATAGCCCCCCAGTGCCGCGCCGCTAAGATAGGCTGTGTTGAGTGTAAGACACTTCTGGCTCAGGAGATTAATTCTACCCTTAAGTCCTTCCGCGAGCGGAGGGCAGAGCTGGCTAAGAAACCTCAGCATGTGAAAGATGTTCTCGCTGACGGTGCCCACCGCGCCCGGGTTATCGCCAGGGAGACCATGAAAGAGGTTAAGGAGAAGATGGGGCTGTTTTAATCCCTCCCCACCCCCCTGATTGACCACCTATCTTCTGCTTCGTTATATGAAAGCCTGAACCGCTTATTATCTTTGGTTCTGACCTGAAAGTATCTCTCCCCCGGCTCCACCCATCCCTTCTCTATCTCCTCCACCTCATACTCCACCCCCTCCCACTCAAAGGAGTGCGGCTCTTCGGCATAGGTGTGCCCGGAGTAGCAGTTGACTTTAAGGTTATTCAATCCTATCCTCTTTTTAATAGTTGAAGGCTTTTGAAGCCTGGACTAATACCCCTTGACAACCTATCTTTTGTCGTCTATACTTGCTATAGAATCACGATGGGAAAAACCCCTTAAGGTTCCGTCCTTAGGGGGTTTTTCCTTTATACTCTAGTTTTTGTTTCAGATTGTCCATAAAGGCAATGTCAGTTTGAGCAGCTAATCTTAATAAATGAGAACTGCCTTCTAGGCACGGAGCTAAAACACGCAGTAGCTTATCTTTACTTCGCAGGTATTTGACTAGACAGGCCATATCGCCATCACTAGTTACAATTACTGCCCTTTCATAATTTGGCAGGTCAATCATTGCTTGCAGCACTAACTCGGCATCACAGTTTCCTTTCACTTTCTCTTTTATTCTTAGTGTTGGTTTGAATACAATAACATAGCCAAATGATTGAAGTGATGTATATAGTTCGGCGTACTCGGGGAGATATCCAATGAAGTAATATGCTTTGACTATTCCATACTTATCACGCAGATATATTCTGAATTTCCGCATATCTAGTTTCCAGCCCAGATTTTTCATTGTTAGGTATAGATTAGTTCCGTCAATGAACGCATAGTTCGTCTGAGGTCTTTTCATCGTGCCCCTCAAGTTTTATAGGGTAACCCTCCCTCTTTATCTCCCTCCCTTTGAAAAGGGAGGGAGAATGGGTTATATAAGAGAGGCTTCGCCTCTCTTCAACTCTCCTTTCACCTGCTTCACTATGGCATCGAGCTGCTCAAAATCATCAGGTTTAAAATAATCGGTAAAATATGCTTTACCATCGGAATATTTTAAAATATTCCGCAAATCAGATAGTTCAACAGGCACTGGATATCGGCTTTTCCACTTTGAAAATCTAGAAAGCCTCGTTAGAATATCTTCTTCCCTAATATCCATTTTTATACTTGCTTCTTTGGATAATGTTACAAGGTCATGCTTTTTAATTAAGCGAGGCAATCTCCCTTTTTGAGCAAACTCACTACGAATTTCGTCACTTCGGTCTCGAATTATTAAAGCCTTCAATAAATTTTCAAGGGCGTATGAAATAAGAATGAAATAAGGATCATGTATATCTGATGGAGGAATGTGTGGAGGTTCTCCTCCCTTGTTGTACCTTCCCTCCTTGGCATTATTCCTGACAACATTCCAATAATCTCGTATTTGTGGCTCCAATATTTTTGATGCTTCAAGTAATTTATCAGCTTTGTCTACCCATAGTCTCCAGTTAAGGAGGTTCTCAATGTATTGAATGAAAAATTGTGGATTTTTTGACAAAGGACTTTTATTATCCATCTAATCTTAATCCCACATCTTATATAAAATATTATATACTCGCCCTCCTCTTATGCCAGTCAGTCGCCTGCTGGTAGGCGTAGGCGATTTTGAGGATGGTCTCCTCACTAAAGGGCTTGCCGATAATCTGCATCCCGATGGGCAGCCCATCGGCAAAGCCGGCGGGGATGGACATAGCCGGCAGCCCGGCGATGTTTATCGGCAGGGTGCACACGTCGCTCAGGTACATCTGGA
>CAZCAS010000056.1:0-7563 GCA_964496725.1 uncultured Dehalococcoidales bacterium | reverse complement strand
GGGCTCATAACCCGAAGGTCGCAGGTTCGAATCCTGCCCCCGCTACCAAGATAAACCAAAGGGAGCATTAATTATGCTCCCTTTTTGCTAGCGAGCTCCTTTTGTGTTCTAGTACTTCTGAATGTCAATGCCTTTGCAGCACCCACAAAATCAGAGCTATTGCGCACACAAGTAATTACCTAAATATTTGGTAATATCATTTACAGAAGTGAAACGCCTTGTCCAGCAAAGCCAAGATTTAGATTATTGCATATGGATTACTTCGGCTTGACCATCCACAGTAACCAGAAAGAGGCCTGGAATAGCGTTGAGGGTTATCTCACCATTCTGGTCGGTAGTTGCTGAACCTTTTGCCATAAGGCTATGCCAGTATTCTTTGATTGCTGTATAAGCCGGCTTTGGGGTGCCATCTATGTTTAATAGGCCAGCGGACTGCGGCACTGGGTATTCTATCCATGATTCATCATCAGGATTGCCCACAAAACCAAGGTACTCTACTCCGACAACAGTTGGGTGATCTTCAATGACCATCTTAAAGAAGGCGAGTAGTTGTTGCTTTTGGAATTCCTCAGAATACCCACCTTCAGGGCAAATACCATAAATATTGCAAACATCGGTCGCTAAAGGCTCGTCCATAGACGGGACAAATACTTCCCAAACATAAATTGGCTTGTTGAATTGCTCGAGTCGGGTTAAGTTTTCTTCTATCTTTTCTAGAGTGGTGTTCCACCCCGGATGATACTCTACGCCTATCCAGTCAAAATCTGCCCCAGCATCCAGAAGCATCCTAATGAAGTCGTCCTCCCACATTGGGTTGGGGGGCTGCATCCCTGTCCAGTCCAGTGTTTGTGGGTCAACTGGATCCATATCCCGCTGGTCAGATAGTTCTATGCTTATTTTGGCACTGGGGTCAATACTGCGAATCAAGTTGCACTGCCATTTTATCCATTCCACCGCCCACGGGTAATCCTTCTCGGCAAGTACACCGGTCCATTGGCCGATATTTACTTCTAACCCGACTCTGTAGACATGCACTCGCCCTTTATAATGCGAAACAACCGCCTTGAGGAAATCTTCGTAATCCTTGCGGAAACTTCCATCAATGTCATCAGGATCGGCCCATGCGGGGAAGTTGCCCGCAGCTGCATTTTCGGCAAAACTAGGGTAATACAAACCCATCACCGCAGAGCCGGTGAAGGACTCCAATCGGTCCTCTGGTACCCCATACTCTTCCCACTGGTCTGGTCTGCACTCTTCTTGTTCCCCCGCAAAAATTTCTCCGCAGTGTTTGGGAGGATAATCAAGCCACCACCTGAACTCCCCTTTTTCCGGCTCTATAGTAGACCATAGCCAATACAAGCCAAATTTCCAGTGGTTCAATCCGAGCTCCCAATACTTTTGCGCGTATTTCTGCATGAATAGCTGATATGGAATCCCTCCATACTCGTCGCCAAACAGGAAATCAATATCCTGTTGCTCAAAGCTTACTTCAGTATTAGGCAGTGGATTACCGTCCTGGTCTTTAATAATCAGGGTTATATCCTGCCACCTGGACTCCGGGTCATGGGTAACTTCATAGGAGATTTGAGGCAGGGCTTCAGTGGTGGAGGTAGGGACCTCCTCAGGGGGTGGTAGGGGAACTTCCTCGGGTGGGATTGGTGGGGCTTCTTCTGCTGATGGGGGCTGAGGAGCAGCGCAAGCCATCGGAGATAATACCAGCATCGATATGATCAGCAGCAACCATAGCCTATTTCGTTTCATAACTAAACCTCAGAGATGGCATAGCCACGAGCAAACAAGTAATGTTCGATTATACCATATATTGCCAAGCAATTGTTATATATCCAACAAGAAGCCATATTGTGCAACTTACCTACAGATCGGGGAGGCACTAATTGCAGCTCCACGACTCGACATTCGCCTGTTCGAATCCTGCCCCCGCTACCAATGAATAATAAAGAAGGCACAGCGAGCAAGACTGTGCCTTTTACTTGCATTAAACTCGCAATGCTATTAAAATGGGAAAAACCATCTTCGAGAGAATATGAAACCATTAGTAATATACTATTCTCTGACAGGTAAAACAAAGCTGGTATCCCAAACCATTGCCGGAACACTTCAGGCAGAACTGGTGGAAATCGAGGAGTTGAAGCCAAGAAGGAGATTCCTGACCTATTTGACTGGTAGTTTCGCAGCCGTAACGAACAAGGGAAGTAAGATAAGTCCTATAAATGTCAATTTGAAACAATATGACACAATCTTTATTGGCTCTCCAATCTGGGCTTCAAGACCAACACCAGCCATTAACTCATTTATTTATGCAAACAATTTTGAAGGCCAAAGTATTGTCCCGTTCTTTACAATGGGTGGCAAAAATTCAGATAAGGCTTTGAAGAACATAACGACCAAAATTGAAAGAAGCCAAGGCAAAGTGATAGGCTCTTTTGGGATAAAATCCCAAGGGTTGACTGACAAGGAAATCATGGCCAGGGCTAAAGAGGCCATAAGGGATTATACAGACTAACCTCGACTCATTTCACGACCTTCGCAGGCTCAAACCCTGCCCCCGCTACCAAGGCACTTATAAGGTAAGATGCTCCAGTAAATCGCGGTTGACTTCATAATAGCTACCTCTTCTAAAGTTAATAAAAGCCGTGTATACTATATTTAAAGTAGGGGGTGAAAAATGGCATTCTCTGATGCAGTCATCGTACAAGCATACCAGAGGGCTGGTGGAAGATGTGAGTGCACAAGGACAACACACGGGCACGCCGGCAGATGCGCCAACCGATTGGTAACGGCAAACAGAGGCAGGGAAGGACAAGGAGCATGGGAAACTCACCACAAAGATGGGAACCCTAACAATGACTCCTATTCCAATTGCGAAATTCTCTGCTGGGACTGCCATAAGCAAACACTTTAAATCTCCATCCTCATTAATTTTAGCGCAGGCATAACCTTCTTTTTTATCTTGAAGGCTTATAATTGATTATCATGCCCGCGGCCCGAAGGTCGCAGGTTCGAATCCTGCCCCCGCTACCAAGATAAAATAAGGGAAGCATATGGCTTCCCTTCTCTGTTTATAAGCTCCATTTCGCGTTCTGGAGCCCCTGGGCATGGTACCTCAATGCCACTGCCTTTCCTCTATGCATTTTCGGATGGCGATTGAGATTAGTCAATAAAAAGCCCCAGGTAGCCTTTGCTTCCCGGACTTCCTGCTTCCAACACCTCTTTTCGGTTTTACCCTACTCAGGAAGCCCTTCCGCACTCGGTCCTGCATGCTTCGGTTACCTGGAGCATTATTAATATAACACACATGCCATCGTTTGTCAAGTTACCGGCTACCGCCAGCCCGAATCATGCCCCCGCTATCAAGGAATTTTAGACAAGCTAGACGGTGAAAGGTCTAGCTTTATTTTTCTACATTGCCCAATTCGAATCAGCCGAGTTATAATAACTGAAATGCCGCACCGCAAGCGTATAGACAAGAAAAGCCAGCAGCGAGACGACCTCACCGGCGAACACAAGTTTGGAGATAGAGGGCAAAGTCAATTTAAGAGCATACAGGGGAAAATAAGAGGAGGCTTAACTTTATGGCAGAGGGAGCCAGGCATGAAACGACATCATTAAGAACAATGAGAAAGGACCGGTTGACTGATGAAGAACGGATGGAAGCACTCTGGAATCGCCAGAAGCCAGACCGAGTTCCCATATGGGGCCTATCCTCGGGATTTTCCGCGTTAAATGTAGGCTACAGTATTAGCGATTTCTATATTGACGCAAAGAAAGCAGCCGATGCACAGCGGTGGACCAATGAGCAATATGGCTGGCAGTCAATAATAGTGAGTTTAGGTACTTACTGTGCCTTTGCGGCTGAGGAGTTTGGTGGTGAAGTGAAATGGCCCAATGGTAACTCTATGCAGGCACCAGCGGTAACTCGCTACGCCGTAGATACCGATGAAGATATTCTTGGCCTGAAGGTACCTGTTAATCTTGAAAAGCTGGGCAATATACGACGGGCATTAGAAAACACCGCATACATGTTGAAATGGAAAGGCACAGTAGTTATTAGCCCATACTTACCTGGGCCTATGGACACAGCTGAAGCTGTATTAGGTATCGAAAGATTATGCAGATTGTTGCTCAACAAACCAGAATTAATCCACCACGCCTTCCGTATATTTACCGACTTCAAGTTAGCATCGGCTAAATTGTTCGCAGACACTTTTGGCGCTGACAGGCTGGTACCTGAGGTTGGTGGGCCGATGCAAGCGAACACTATCATATCACCCAAACAATTTGAGGAGTTCTGCCTCCCCTATATAAAGGAGCAACATGCGAAAATGAGAGACATGGGTTACAAACATATGTGGTTTCATCCCTGTGGTGAGCAGAATGCCAATTTGCCTTTCTGGGCACAGTGCGACATCGGTGACCCAGGTATTGTCAGCGTAGGCCGTGAAATCAATCTTAACACAGTGGCAAAGTATTTCCCCAAAGATATATGCTTCGGAAATCTCGACCCGTCTATAATCCAAGTCGAGACAGCGGAGTTTGTCTATGAAGCTAGCAAGGAAATCATCCTAAAAGGTAAGGGTATTTCAGGGGGATTCATCTTTGCCCCAGGCTGTGATATGCCACCAAAGGCACCCCCATATAATGTATGGATGATGACCAAGGCCATTAATGACTTCGGTTGGTATGAGTAGCAGCTTTGAACGACACGCAAGTACGAACTGCCAAGAACAGAACCAACTCTCATTACCCGGTATTTGTAGGTTCGAATCCTAGCCCCGCTACCAAGGAAAACTAACCAGCGGGGAGACGTCGGAGGATTAGCGGGCGAGGGGCAAAATCTCCGAATCGGCCTTCAGTCTGACTGAGCTCCAGTCATGGCTTCGATCTCAACAGAGGTTACCTTCACCTTGGGAAGAATAGGTTTCCCATCAGACCCAAGCTTAATAGCACCGGTAGGGCAAACAAAGGCACAATCCCCACAGCCAATGCAATCCTCACCCAGCTCATAAGCGTAGAATGGGGCAGCAACCTCCCTGTATATACCACGGTTAACTAAGCGTATCGCCGACCTACCTATTATCTCCTGGCAGGCTCTAACGCATAAGCCGCAGAGGATGCAATCCTGATCCCCAAGGACTAACCTCGGCTTCTCAAGTCCATACTCCTTGGCCAACTCCTGTATAATCTTTACATTGGGGCATCTTGCCAGCAGAAGTTCAATTATCCCTTTACGTAGCTTTCTCAACCTTTCTGTAGTGGTTTTTACCACCAGTCCCTCCGTCACCGGATACTGGCAAGCAGCCGCAAACTTAAAGGTGGAGCCTTTGTCATGGCTTACTTCAACGGTACACATCCGGCAAGCCCCGTAGGGTTTGACCGCTGGATGATAACAAATAGCTGGGATATCTCCAATCCCAGGCATGCGCGCCACAGCCTCCAAGATGGTCTGCCCACCCGACACCGCAATCTCCTTATCATCGACAGTAAGGTGAACAACGTTAACCCCTTTAGCGTCCTCCATATCCACCCAGCTTTCACCATTAACCCAACATTTTGTCATTGTTACCTCCTCTCACCCTTTTATAACCGCGCCAAATTTACAAACGTCATAGCAGGCTCCGCACTTGATACACATACCCTGGTCAATGGTATGCGGTTGCCTTTTCTCACCGCTAATGGTGCCCGTAGGGCATGCCCTCAAGCATCTGAGACAGCCTACACACTTCTGGGGGTCAATAGAATATCTAATTAGCTCCCGGCAAACGCCAGCGGGACATCTTTTCTCATCAATGTGAGCTACATACTCATCCCTGAAGTAACGGAGGGTGCTCAACACTGGATTGGCAGCAGTTTTCCCCAAGGCACAGAGAGAACCTTCAGCAAGTATCATAGCCAAATCCTCTAATAAATCAAGATCCTCCTTCGTCCCTTCGCCCCGAGCGATATTGTTCAGGACTTCACTCATCCTGTATAAACCCTCTCGGCAGGGGACGCATTTGCCACACGATTCCTCCTTGAGGAACTCAATGAAGTACCTGGCAACATCAACCATGCAGGTCTCCTCGTCCATTACTATCATGCCACCAGAGCCCATCATCGAGCCGAGCTTAGTGAGCTCGTCAAAATCCACAGGGGTATCAAGATACTGCCCGGGTATGCAACCACCTGAGGGGCCACCGGTCTGCACAGCCTTGAACTTCTTGCCATTGGGGATACCCCCCCCAATATCATAGATCATCTCGCGCAGGGTTATTCCCATCGGCACTTCCACCAAACCGGTGTTGTTTATCTTCCCCACCAGGGAAAATATCATCGTTCCCTTGCTGTCCTTTGTTCCAATCCGTGAATACCAATCGGCTCCTTTATTGATTATCAACGGCACATTAGCCCAGGTCTTGACATTATTTAGCAAGCTGGGACAATCCCATAGGCCCTTCTCTGACATGTGAGTATATTTAACCCTTGGTTCCCCAATGTCCCCTTCAAGAGAAGCAATCAGGGCACTCGATTCCCCACAGACGAAGGCACCACCCCCCCTATTTATCGTCACCGAGAAATCGAAGCCAGAGCCCAATATGTCCTCTCCCAACAGGCCATAATCCATCGCTTGCTCAATCGCTATCCTGGTATGCCTCACGGCTAAAGGATATTCGTTGCGGACATAGATATAGCCCTTGTGGGAGCCAATAGCATAGGCACCAATAATCATCCCCTCCAGAACGCTGTGAGGGTTACCTTCAAGAAGGCTTCTATCCTGATAAGCACCGGGGTCACCCTCGTCGGCATTGCAAATCACATATTTAACATCACCTTCAGCATCATGGCAGGACTGCCACTTCCTGCCTGTGGGGAAGCCACCCCCACCCCTACCCCGCAGACCTGACCTTTTCACTTCCTCAATAATCTCCGCTGGCGACATCTGGAGAAGGGCTTTGCTCAGGGCAGAATAACCCCCGCCAGCGATATAATCGTCGATTTCTGTCGGGTCAATTTCTCCGTTAGCACCAAAGATGGTACGTGTCTGCTTCTTGTAAAAGGGAACATCAGAGTCGCGGACGATCTTCTCGTTTGTTACCGGGTCCACATAGAGCAACCGCTCGATGATGTTGCCGTTGAGTACAGTTTCGGAGATAATCTCCGGGATATCCTCAGGCTTCACCTGTTGATAGAAAATCCTCTTCGGCCGAATGACTAACAGTGGCCCCCGTTCACAGAAACCATGACATCCAGTTTC
Source organism: uncultured Dehalococcoidales bacterium (assembly GCA_964496725.1). Classification (GTDB taxonomy): domain Bacteria; phylum Chloroflexota; class Dehalococcoidia; order Dehalococcoidales; family E44-bin46; genus JAZGHN01. The sequence goes on along the minus strand of CAZCAS010000056.1, from coordinate 311 downwards.
CTTTAGTTCCACATCTATCTGGAGTTTTCGCCTTTCGATTTCACCAACCAAAGCATCGACAACAGCTTCAGCCCCGGCAGCACGACAACCAGTGCCGCCGCACACAGATATGCAGGTCCGGCTCGTGTCTCTCTTGCCAAGTATTGAACGTCGCAGGTCATCAAGTTCAGCGACACTTCTACAGCGCCTCTCCAGCAACTTTCCTGCCGACTCTACCATGTCACGCCCCTTTGCCGCTCACTTACATTTCCTCATAACGCCGTCGAGCTTGTCAGCATTCACCTGGCTATGATATTTACCATCTATAACTG
>CAZCAS010000055.1:0-8447 GCA_964496725.1 uncultured Dehalococcoidales bacterium | reverse complement strand
GAGCAGCCGAGGATGGTCGGGAAGAAGATCGTTTTGATTTTTGAAAAGAGCTCCACCAGAACGAGGTGTGCTTTTGAAGCGGCTGCCTATGACCAGGGGGCAAGGGTAACATATCTGGACCCGTCGGGCTCGCAACTAGGGAAGAAAGAATCCATGAAAGATACGGCCCGCGTGCTGGGTAGAATGTACGACGGAATCGAGTATCGGGGATTCAAACAGGAAGTTGTAGAACTGCTTGCCAAATATTCAAACGTACCTGTTTGGAATGGACTTACCAACGAGTTTCATCCCACCCAGGTGCTGGCTGACATTTTCACCATAACTGAACATACTGACAAACCTTTAAGCCAGGTAAAGCTTGCATATCTGGGGGACGCACGGTTTAATATGGGGAACTCGCTCCTTATTGGTACAGCGAAGATGGGAATGGATTTCCGCTGCGTCGCTCCAAAGAGCACGCAGCCACAGAAGGAGCTGGTACAAAAGGCAAAGGAAATCGCCAAAGAGACAGGAGCCAGAATAAATATCACGGAAAACCTGGAAGAGGGGGTAAAAGATTGCGATTTTCTCTATACGGATGTTTGGGTATCCATGGGCGAGCCAGAAGAAGTCTGGAAGGAAAGAATCAAGCTGCTAAGGCCATATCAGGTAAATAAAGAGGTACTTAAAATGACGGGTAACCCGAAAGTGAAGTTCATGCATTGTCTGCCCGCATTCCATAACAGGGAAACGACCATCGGGGAAGATGTCTACCAAAAGTTCGGTCTGGAGAGTATGGAGGTTACCGAGGAGGTCTTCGAATCGGAGGCATCTATAGTATTCGACCAGGCTGAAAACAGATTTCACACTATAAAGGCGGTAATGGTTGCAACGCTGGGTTGTTAAATAGGAAATATAAGCCGTGCTTAAGCTAAAGGAGAAATTGAGGATTGAAGGCCTCAACGAAGGATTTGAGTTTTTTGGATTAGCTGATGCTGCTGAGTTGGCTAAGGTGCCTTTCCCCCCTCTCGCTGTCTGAATACACCTTACGGCTTTTTACCGGAGGCTAAAAGCGCTATCGTTCTCGGAATGCATGACTGGGACCCGCTATTTAATGCGCTGATAACCTCAGTACTGTCCGACGGCGCTGTCCCGTTTGATGATGCGCATGGCTCGCAATACCATATCTCTGCTGAGGAGCTCGCTGAAGCCCGAGCACATCGTGTGGCGCAGGAGCTTTGGGACGCCGGCTATAAAGTAGTGGTGACACACTTTGTTCATGCCAAGGCAGCGGCGACTCTGGCGGGGCTGGGGTGGATTAGTAAGCAGACGCTGTGTATTACCCCCACGCTGGGCCCCAGGGTGCGGTGGTGCTGCATGGTAACTGATGCGCTGTCCTGCCTTATGATGAACCTTTCACCGAGGACCTCTGTGGCGATTGTACCTTGTGCATAGAGGCTTGTCCCACCAAGGCCATTATTCCCCCGGAGATGCCGTCTGAACCCAACGAGGCCTGGCAGAAGTATACTAAGAAGTGCACCAAACGCGGTTTCATTGAGTGCTTGATCTGACATGATGCCTGCCCTATTGGTAAAGAAGAGCATGAACGGCGGGTCAGAGAATATACCACCAAGCCCAAAAATGAGACGGTTCCTGCATATTTTTGAGCCTTCCCTACTGTGGTACCCCTTCCTCATGCCTTATGTAATGATACTGATGGGCAAGGCCAGCCGGTGCTAGGTAAAACACCGAGCTATGCGGCCAGCAGACATTGTATTCCTGTCTCCGGGTTTCTACAATAGTTTGATCCTAGTTTTTGAAGGCAAGGTCGCTTTTGTGGTCAACTCAGGAATTTTGAAGCCATAAATCAGATGTTCCCTGATTGTGTCCGTCTCAAGATATTTTTTAATATAGTTAGTGCGGGTGTTATGCTTTTTTTCTTCACTCAACCTCTCAACTCTTCAATCCTTCCTAAGCGGCATCATGGGTGCCATGCAAGTATTGGCACCCATGATATGCCCGTGATATACTGAATGAATATTACTAATCTCAGTTGGTCGAGACCGAGAGCAGCAAAGCTTAAACAAATTAAAAGAAAGGGGGGAGAGGGATGAGAAACAAAAGTCTATTTGTTGCTATCGTATCAACATTGCTGGTGCTGCTAATTATATTTGGGGGTTGCGCGCGTTCAGCGCAACCAGCGCAACCAGCACAACCAGCACAACCAGCACAACCAGCACAACCAGCACAACCGACAGAGGCGAAGACAGTAAACATCGCCATGGTCACTGCCTTGAGTGGCCCGGCGGCCATGTGGGGCTTTCCTGGGACCACTGGAGTGGGCATATTGCTTGATGATGTCAATGCAGCTGGGGGGCTCCAAGTTGGTGATGAAAGGTACATGGTAAACCTAGTCACCTACGACGATGAGAATATCGCCACCAAGGCAGCGATGGGTGCCAAGAAGGTAATCTTAGAAGATAACGCAAAGTTTATAGCGGGTCTTTGTGACCCGCCAGCCAGCGCCATAGCCCCCTACTCCACTCAGTACAAGGTCCTGTTTATTCCCCTGTGTGCACCTGCACGGGAAGACAGACCTTACACCCTAGTTGGAACTGACCACTGCATGCGGACTGATACCATGAGGGCATACTGGCTTGCTACAAATAACCCTGACATTAAGAGGGCGGCTGTCATCAATAACGATGATATAATGGGCAAGCAAGGGGAAGCTTTCAGTGTTGCCGGCTGGAAGTCCGCGGGTGTTGAGCTATCGTATGTAGGTCGGTTCTCGCTGGACACCACCGATTTCGCTCCAGTAATGAGTGCCGTACTGGCAACAAATCCCGACGTGATTGACATGTCCGTAGAGTATCCGGAGTTTGCTATTCTGTTAACGGAACAGGCTTACCTCCAGGGCTTCACGGGCACACTCTCGCATCTCGACTCCGACCTTGCGGCTACCATAGCCAGGGTGCCGCTTAGCTACCTAGCAGATCGCTACCATGAAAGCTTCCCCGAGATGAGCGACGCCATATGGGGGGACCCCTCGCCGCAGCACGATTTTTATCGCAAGTGGGCGGCTATATATGGTCCGGGAGCCCCTCAAGACCAGTACCGCGCCATGATTTCGGTCGACTGGTTATACCAGAATGCTGTTCAAGTATGGATGGATGGGGTAACAGCCGCCGGCACTTTTGACACTGACGAAGTAATGGCTGCGCTTAGGGCTATGGACGAAATCCCCACCCTGACGGGACCGCATATTTGGACTGATAAGATTGCCACGGACCTATTTGGCATACCTAACTGGATCGAGCCCCAGATGTATATAACTACTCCGGTCATAGAACGACCAGAGGGCGCCATCGGCGGAGACCGCAAGGTCTTGGATACGTTCAGGTTCTCGGACTGGTATGCCAAGTATGGGGACATTCTCATCCAAGAGCTACAATCGCGTGACCTACTGTGGTGGCAACAGATGGGTATGAGTGAGCCCCCAAAGTAAGTCGGCATAAAATACCGTAGTAGCAGAACAGAAAGATAATAGAAAGAGGAGTCAGACCGTCTTAAGCTAGAGAGAGCTAGTTAGGGCTAGAGAGAAGTATGGAACTTGGACTTGTATGGCAGACCGTAGTCAATGGTTGGGTAACCACGTTCTCATACGCTGTACTAGCGATAGGGTTGGCATTGATCTTTGGTGTCGCACGCTTGGCAAACTTTGCCTGGGGCGAGTTTTTCATGGTCGGTGCCTACGCGGTTTGGCTCCTCTACACTCTGGGTGGTTGGTCCTTCCCTGCCGCACTGCTGGGAGCTATGGGGGTGGTGGGTGGTATGGGACTAATCACCGAGATAGCGATTTTTAGGCGCCTGCGGGGGAATATACCCGCCACTTTTATGGCCTCCACAGGGTTGATATATATCCTGCAGGTCTTCGTGGGACAGGTGTGGGGGCTGGGTAGGACTAAACCTGTCCTCCCTCCCATTCCAGGGTCACTGGAAATCTTTGGCGCTAGCGTTGGCTGGCAGAGATTCGTGATAATCCCGGCTGGCATTGCTATGATTGGAGGGCTCTGGTTCTTCCTGCACCGGGTTAAGCTGGGCCGGGCGCTGCGGGCGACATCTCAAGACGCCGAAGCCGCCGCCCTCCAGGGGATAAATCCCAATCGGATGGCGCTTCTAGCTATGGGCATTGCGAGCGCATTCGCCGGGGCAGCAGGGGCATTGCTGTCACCCGTATACGCAGTGACCCCCTACATGGGGACTAGAATCATTTTGATGGTTTTCATAGTAGTAGTCTTTGGAGGAGTGGGGAGCATAGAGGGTTCCTTTTTAGCTTCCGTCATCCTTGGCTTCATATATGCCTTCGTTACCACCCTGTCCGATTCAACCGTTGCCACTATAATCTCTGCCGTGATTATGGCCGCGGTGTTAGCATTTAGACCTCAAGGACTATTAGGCCGTGAGAAAGCATAATCTATCAAGGCCTAATATGGGCCTAGTGGTCGCGATAGCCGTTTTGTGTGTGGCGCCATTGTTCCTCAGGGAATATTACACTGGTGTTGCCACGGAGCTCCTTATTTTCATTATTCTGGCACTAAGCTTCCGCCTGATACTTACTACCGGGGGGTGGAACCTTGCCCATTATGTTGTGATGGGTTGTGGGGCTTACTTCAGCGCTATAATGATGAGGGATTTCGGGTGGCCCTTTTGGGCTACCCTGCCGGTGGCGGGGCTGGTTGCGGCACTGGTTGGTCTGGCATTGAGTTATCCCTTAGCAAGGATGAGGGAGTTCGCCTATCTTATCGGCTCCTATGCTATGGGAGAGGCGATAAGATTAACCTGGAACAAGCTTGACTATCCTTTCGGAGGCCCCGGTGGAATCACAGACATCCCCCGCCCTCCATCCTGGTCGGTCCCGGGGTTGCCGACAATAGATTTTTCTCAAGCCGCCCCCTACTACTTTCTAGTGATGGGCGTAATGCTGGTAAGCCTGTTCGTTATGTATCGGATAGATAGGTCACTGTTAGGTGATACCTTTAAGTCTATCTATTCGCAGGACGTTTTGGCAGAGAATGTTGGCATAAACATTGTCGCATATAAAAGGCTTGCCATGGTAATTGGCTCCTTTTTTGCCGGCATCTGCGGCGTTCTTTTGGCTCATTACTACGGGAACATAGACCCAGCGGTGTTCTCTCTTGGGCCTTTGATAATTCTTCTCGCCTGGCTAGCTGTAGGTGGCACCAAGACCTTCACCGGGCCAATAATTGGGACCGTTTTCTTTGTAATACTCGCTGAAGCGCTGCGACCCCTTGGCGCATGGAGGCCGCTTGTTTACGGTTCTGTCTTAATTGGAGTGCTGCTCTTTATGCCTTATGGTCTTGAGGGCTTGCCGGAGATGGTTTCACCATGGGTTAAAAAGATGCGTAGGCGCATAAGGGGGGGATGAAAGCCATGTCTTATGCTTGGTTTGAGATGGTGGGAAGCCTTATTGTGGATAAGATTGCACTATATTCTTGGTAGGGAGGAAATAGTATATGGCTCTGCTTGAACTGAGGGGGGTAACAAAGTATTTCGGTGGATTGGCCGCCGTAAACGACGTGACACTTGATGTTGAGGAAGGGGAGATAAGGGGAATTATTGGCCCCAATGGTGCCGGAAAGACAACCACTTTTAACCTTATCACTGGGAATTACCCAGTAACAGAGGGAAAAATCAAATATAATGGTGAAGATATAACCGGTCTTAGCCCACATGAAATAGCCGGCCGGGGTCTGGTTCGAACTTTTCAACATACAGCCCTCTTTAATGAATTCAGCCTCCTAAAAAATGTAACAATAGCCTGTCACGTGCATGCGAAGGTAACACTTCTCGGCACAATAGCTCATGCTCCCGCTAATCAGCAGATAGAAAGGGAGGCTGAGAAAAGGGCTCTGGAAATCCTGGAGTTCATGGGGCTAGCAGGTCTCAAGGATGAATTGGCTGTAAACCTCCCTCACGGTCACCAAAGGTTGCTAGGGGTGGCTATTGGCCTAGCTGCTAAGCCAAAAATGCTACTGCTTGACGAGCCGGTTACCGGCATGAACCCGACGGAAAAACAAGATATGGTAGATAAAGTCAGACACATATGTGACCAAGGGATAACCATTGTGCTTGTAGAGCACGATATGAGAACCGTCATGGGACTATGCAAGAAAATAAGCGTGCTGGATTTCGGAAAAAAGATTGCAGAAGGCTCCCCCGAAGAGATTCTCCATAATCAGCAGGTCATTGAAGCCTACTTAGGGGCAGAAGAAACTGCTACTTAATGCTAATGTCGCCATTTTGGTTTCGTATGGTAACAAGGAGCAAAATAGCTCAAACTGGCAGGGTTGTTAGCGCAACTGAAGGAAAGCTCACATGTACCACACGCTATGTTAATTAATGCCATCGGAAAATCGCTGAGGTAAGCTCAGTTTAATGTGGCCTTCAGGGCAGATATAACAGAAAAGAATTCTCCGGAGGCTGAGATGTACAAGAAAGTGCTGACACCGTTGGATGGTTCAGAACTCTCAGAGCATGTTCTTGAGCACCTTAAGGCGATTGCTCTGGGCCACGGAGGCCTCCAAGCGATCCTGCTATACGTAGCGGCACCCAGTCCCCCCGAAGTCTATAGATTCTCCACGGCGTCACAATCTGAACACTATGAGAAGGCTCAAGTAGACGTACGGCATTATCTTTCCGAAGTAGCAGAGAGTCTGAAGGAAGAGGGCGTTGCCGCTGAGGCCACTATAGTCTATGGCCAGGTGGCGCATGAGATACTGAAGTACGTTGAGGATAATAAGGTTGACCTTATTATCCTGAGTACCCACGGGAGATCAGCGGTTACTCGCTGGCCCTTAGGCAGTGTAGCTGACAGGATTCTACGCCACTCTACAGTACCTGTGCTCATAGTGCCACCACACGCTCTCAGAAGTCAACGCTGAAGGGTAATACTGTTCCTGCCAAATGTGGGTACCATGAGATCACCTTCTCACCGTTGGTAAAGTATAGACCTCAAGGCAGGCTAGCAAGTATAATAAAAGCTTAGAAGCAGATTGGATCAAAAATCATCGACTGAGTTGCTAGTGCAAACAAGGGAAAACCCACATGTGCCATACGCTACATTGATTAGCGCCATGTTGCTGGCTGCTGCCATGTGGGCGCCATTGTTCTGTATTCCGCCCATGGAATACATTCTCAAAGAGCAACTCCAGATTACCCACGCCCAAACCAGCCTGCTTTACAACATCCCGCTGTGGATGGTAGGGGCGGTAGCCCTCCCAGCTGGTCTCATCGCCGACAGGATAGGTTTCAGAAAGGCTGGCGGCATCGGCGCTATCTTGATAGCGGTGGGTAGTTTGCTGAGGGGGGTCACCACAGATTTCTCCGCAATGCTGGTATTCACCACGATTTATGGGGTGGGGTTCGGCTTTGCCTTCTCCAGCTTGCCCAAGCTAATAAGCGCCTGGGTTCCCCGTGAGAAAACCGGAATAGCAACGGGAGTATATTCTGCAGGCATATTCATCAGTGAGTCCCTGGCGATATCCTTCACTATACCTTACGTACTCCCGCTGACGAACAGTGTTCAGGGGGTCTTCTTCGTATGGAGCATCCCGGCATTGATGGCGGTAGTGATGTGGTGGGGATTACTTAAGGAGCCTTCACCAGTAAGCTTTGGAGCCGGTTCAAGGCTCAGAAGCAACGTATCTTTCCGGCAACTCTTGAACAAAACGCTGAAAAACAGAAACCTGATGCTGTTGGCCAGCTTCCATGCCCTGCATCTCTTCTTCTACTATACCTGGGCAGGCTGGTCCCCCACCCTAGTCATGTCCAAGGGAGGCATGCCGGAGATGGCCGGTTTCATAAGCTCGCTGCTTTTCTGGGTAGCCATCCCCGCATCTTTCATTATACCCAGGCTTGCCCACAGGCTGGGTGCCTGGAGGCCGTTTCTTCTTGCTTCGGCAATCGCTATGGTAACATCTGCTTTAATATGGGATGATATCTCTTTAGGCATGAGCTGGCTGCCGATGGCTCTGGTCGGTCTTGCCGATTGCGCTATCCTAGTAACAGTGCTGGCGCTTCCCTTGATAATTGTGCCGGAGGAGGAGGCTGGAACGGCGACAGGGCTGATTATTACAGCCGGCAATATAGGCGGGCCAATCGGGCCGTTAGTAGGCGGGCACATTTTGGATATCACCGGTAGCCTTGATCGAGCCCTACTTGTCCTCCTTGGCATCGCTATAGTCATGATATGCATGGCTTTTAGGCTCCCGGAAATCGGCCGCAAAGGTCGGGTGATAAACGGCACCCAATAAGGTATAGTGATTAGTAGTTACTATATTCGTACTCTGGAAACCACAAATAAACGACCAGAAACTCAATACTAGCTTTAGGGGGAACAATTGAAAATCTTGGCGTTGGTTGGAAGTCCCAGACAGGGAGGCAAT
>CAZCAS010000054.1:0-8574 GCA_964496725.1 uncultured Dehalococcoidales bacterium | reverse complement strand
TCTTAGCTGCGGCTCGAATCATAGTGGGTCCCCCGATATCGATATTCTCCAGGGCATCATCAAGGGTAACCCCCTCCTTGGAGACTGTCTGGACGAAGGGATAGAGGTTGACCGCCACTAGGTCAATGACCTCAATTTTATTTCTAGCTAGCTCTGACATATGAGCCGGCAGGTTGCGCTTGGCAAGCAGGCCACCGTGCACCGCCGGGTGCAGGGTCTTGACCCTGCCATCAAGGATTTCAGGAAATCCAGTAATCTCAGAGACACCCTTTACTGGAACCTTTGCCGCTGCCAGCGCTTTCTTGGTGCCGCCGGTGCTGAATACCTCAAACCCCAGCTGGCTTAATCCTTTGGCAAATTCAGCCACACCTGCCTTGTCAGAGACGCTGATAATAGCTCGCATTAAAGACCTCCCTATATATTAGTATCACTATTTAAACCACTTTATGTAAAACTACTTAGTAGTTAACATAACTCTAAAACAACTCCCACGCTCAATTAGCCTCGAATCGTTTCCTCAATTTTTTTATCAGCTTTTAGCCTCAAACTTTTAAAAAACAATTCCTCTAATCTATAACTACCCTTGTCTTCCCCACTTGCTTCACTATCTTACCAATAACCTTAGCCTCAGGCAGCGCTTGAGTTATCTGATTAACCTTATCTGGCGAGCAGATGAGCACCATACCGATGCCCATATTAAACACCCGATACATCTCGTCCCTGTCAACGTTGCCCCTCTGCCGAATCAACTGAAAAACAGGGGGGACAGCCCACGACTGACTATCGAATCGTGCTGCCAGACCTTCAGGCAAAACTCTAGGTACATTGCCGATTAAACCACCGCCGGTGATATGTGCCATACCCTTAATCAGCGGCAACAATGGCTTCAACTGACGGTAGTAGCAGCGATGGGACTCCAGGAGCTCTTCTCCCAGAGTCCGGCCCAGTTCAGGATAATGAGTTCCCAACGCCGACTTAGTCTCGCCAAAAATCTTCCTCGCCAGGGAATACCCATTGGTATGCAATCCGCTTGAGGGCAAGCCAATAATGACACCGCCAGCAGCAATCGCTTTCCCGGTGAGGATCTTATCCTTCTCCACCACACCAATGACAAAACCCACTAGGTCGTAATCCTTCCCTCTATATAGTCCCGGCATCTCTGCCGTCTCACCACCGATAAGAGCACAGCCGACTTCACGACAAGCATGTGCTAAACCCTGAACAATAGCCTCCACCCGCTCTGACACCAGCTTGCCCATAGCAATATAGTCCAAAAAAAAGAGCGGCTCAGCACCGCAGGTAAGTATGTCGTTAACACAGTGATTGACGATGTCCATGCCGATGGTATCGTGCTTGGCCAAGACAGAAGCAATCTTCAGTTTGGTGCCGACACCATCAACGCTGGAAACCAGAACTGGCTGTTGATAGCCTTTAAACTCAAAAAGCCCACCAAAGAACCCGATGCCACCCAGTACCTCAGGGCGGAGAGTAGACCGGGCACGCTTTCCAATCAGCTCTTTGGCCTTAACAGCGACATTGATATCGACGCCAGCAGCAGCATAAGTCTCTTTAATTGACGATACCTCCCAAGCAGAACATCCTAACCCGGCGTGTTACTCTATTAGCAAAGAGAGTTTACCGACGAGCCGACATAGACTCCAATGCTAGCTTATCCATCTCCAGTTGAACGGGGACGGGGTAGTGACCAGTGAAACAAGCCAGACAAAAGGTATCTCTGGGCAAATCCACAGCTTTAATAAGGCCATCAATACTCAAATAACCCAGTGAATCAGCACCAATAAAGTCCTTGATCTCAGGCACGGTTTTGCGGGCTGCAATTAGCTCCCGCCGAGTAGCCATGTCCACACCAAAAAAGCAAGGATATCGGATGGGTGGGGCACAAATACGCATGTGCACCTCTTTAGCCCCCGCTTTTCTAAGTAACTTTACCACCTGAGGGGTAGTAGTGCCGCGAACAATACTATCATCGATAACTATCATCCGCTTGTCAGTCAGTATCTGTGACAAGGGATTAAACTTTAGCTTAACTCCGAGGTCCCTGAGTCGCTGGTGAGGCTCAATAAAGGTACGCCCTACATAGCGGTTCTTAATCAATCCTTCGCCTAACGGTATATCTGATTTGAAGGCATAACCGATGCCAGCAGCTGTAGCTGAATCAGGCACACCCATAACCAGATCAGCATCTACCGGGTACTCCTCAGCCAACCCTGCCCCCATCGCCCGCCGTGCCTGGTATAGAAGACGTCCGTTAATCACACTATCAGGGCGAGCAAAGTATATGTACTCAAAAATGCACAACGCTTTCTCGCTTGTCCCCCCACAATAGCTCTCAAGCCCGTTATCACTAATAGAAACTATCTCACCCGGCTCTATCTCCCTGACAAAGCTAGCCCCAATATGGTCAAGAGCACAGCTTTCTGAAGCTACCATCCAACCATTATTAATGGTTCCCAGACATAACGGACGCACACCAAAAGGGTCACGAACGGCAAACAAAGTATGATTGGTCAATATCGTTAGAGAATATGCCCCCTGCAGGCGATGCATGGCATACCTTATCCTATTAACCCACCCTCTCTCAGGTGAAGATAGAATAAGATTGGCAATAACCTCAGTATCAGTGGAGGTCTTGAAAATATAACCCTGCTCACAGAGTTCGGCATAAAGGTGCTCAGCATTGATGATATTCCCATTATGGGCTATGGCAATGGTATCTGAGCCCTTGCCCACTACAATGGGCTGGACATTAGTTGCCCGACTTGAACCCCTGGTGGAATAGCGATTATGGCCGATGGCAACATCCCCGGCAAGCCTGCTTAACGACTCCTCACTGAACACCTGAGACACCAGCCCCATCCTAGCGTAAACCTGGAGATTCTTGCCATCGGTGGTAGCAATACCAGCACTTTCTTGACCCCGATGTTGAAGAGCAAATAAAGCAAAAAAGGTAAGCCGAGCTACATCCTCATCAGGGGCATAAACACCGCAAACGCCACAAGACTCTTGCAACTTTTTCTGCCTCTTAATTGCCTCGACCAACCTTACGTATCAATTATAGACCATTTTTCGGCTATTGGTCAATTTAAAACACCTGCGATTTCAGCCAGTCGATAACAATCGCCATTGCCCTGTCACCCCGCCTCAACCTGTGCCCGGCTCCATCAACTATGATTATCTGCTTAACCTCTCCCGCCCTGGCATATAGCCTGTAAGCATGGCCCACATCCACCACCTCATCCTTATTGCCATGCACAAGCAATAAAGGCCTGGGTGCAATCTCCTCCACACAGTTCACAGGGCTAACCGACCTGAAACCACCAATCCAGTCTTCCACAGAAGGAGGAAAATCCTTATCCCTGATGACACCAATGTCGCGAAAATGGCTGATAGCAGACAGCAGCTCAGTAGCCTCAATTAGCGAGTTGAAGTCTGCCGGACAAGCACAGGAGGCAACAGATGATACCCTATCATCTCGTGCCGCCATACATATTGAGACAGCTGCCCCCGCACTGAAGCCAAGTAATGACAGGTGAGCCCTATCCACCTGAGGCAAAGACCATAAATAATCAACGGCTGCCTTCAAGTCCCTGACCCATCCTGGAAGATCAAGATTGCCATCGCTAGGCCCAGCACCCCTGAAGCTAAAAATTAACACCGCCAGGCCCTCACAGCAAATCCTTTCCGCTAACAGAGGATAGCCCCTGTCGCGAGGGTCACGGGGTGCAGCCGGGATACCGTGACAAACACAAACGGTAGGGTATGTAATATGATTGCCTCTACCCGGTAGATAGAGCTGGCCTGAAATCTTCAAGCCTTCTACTTCGAGGGTAACCACTCTGCTAAACATTATGTCAACTTCGACACCCCGTAAACGTTCACCTAACTACAAATGGGGCACCGTTCGGCCTGTTGTCAACTCATCACTGAACAAACATGGGTATGTCATGTCGCTTACGCGTATAGCTACAATTCTGACGACGCCAGACTAAGCGCCAGTATATTATAGCACGTGAAAAAGGCAGGGAATAAATCCAGCCGCCGCTACTTCTTATTAAGCCGCTTTCGCAGGATAAGTTTATCGTCACTGGGAGCATAGAAGTCAGGAACCCGGCAGACTACCTCATAGCCATGACCGAGGTGAAAACGCCTTGTTCTCTCATATTCCGGTTTCGATGATGTCTCAATAATCGCCAATCTTCCCTTAGTCTGCCTGATGTGTTCCTCAGCAGATGCCAGCAAGGCGCTACCTATGCCCCTACCCTGCTTCTCCCGAGCTACTACCATCCAGTATATATCCCAGGTACTTTCCGTCAGCGGAGCAGGCCCATAGCAAACATAGCCGACAACAGCTGCATCCACCTCAGCTACAAGGCTATGATAGCCTGACCCCTGAGGGTCATGCAAATAACTATCAATGACCTCCTCCGCCACCACCACCTCAAACGGCTTAAATTCAGGTGTATTCCACAGTATTTTCACCAAAGCTGTCTTATCTTTTTCTGTCATGTGGCGAATCTTGATTGTCATTGCATTCCCTCTCCAACGCCAGTTGCACAATTTTCCTGATGAACTGGGTATAAGTCATCCCCGCTTTTTCTGCCTGACACACCGCCCCCGAGCCGGGTGAAATATCAGGGTTGGGATTGACCTCAATAACATTGATTCGTGCCTTCTCATCCAGCCTCATATCTGCTCTGGCATAGCCCCGGCAACGGAGCAACCGAAAAGCTGCAAGTGCTGTTCGGGCAATGCCTTCCTGCTCATGGCTTTCAATTTCAGCCGGGCAGGACACTTTTGTACCCTGAAAGTAAGGGCTATCAGGCTGCCACTTTGCTACAAAGGTGAGAATCCGAGGCGTCCCATGGGGCAGCGAGTAGTTTATTTCCGATACAGGAAGAGTGGTGTAGTCGCCCATAACAGTAACGTTAAACTCGCGCCCATCAATGAACTCCTCTACCAGCGCTTGCCCGCCATAGAAGTCGCTTATATGTGCAACCTGCTCCGTGAGCGCAGCAAGGTCATTTACCACACTTTTCTCCGAGAGTCCATGACTTGCATCCTCCCCACAGGGCTTGACAATACATGGGTAACTGAGACGAAACGTCGATAGTGTCTCGGGATTCAGTACCTGAAAATCGGGGGTATTAATTCCGGCGTCTCTCAAAATTATCTTGGTCTTGGCTTTATCCAGAGCTAGCCTGAGTGCCGCGCCTGTACATCCGGTATATGGTATCCCCAGCGCCGATAAGATATCAGGTATCTCAGCCTCAGTCTCTGGATAACCACAGAAGCCTTCGAAAAGATTGAATACCAAATCTACTTCAAGCTTATTAAACTTTTTTCTGGTCTGGCTAAGAGGAAGCGCCAACGGAACTAGAACCACATCGTAGCCTAATTTGAGCAGGGCGTGGTGCACAGCTTTTACTGCGTCAAGCACACCAATTACTGCTGCTTGTTCATCCCTGATGCTATAACGGCTAAAGCTAGGCTCATTATAGATAATGGCTACACTGGCACACACTGCGGGTACCTCTTCAACGCGGCACCGAGAACAGCATTGACCAGCTCTTCATGGGTCCAGCCTAATTTAATCGCCATAATAACCAAGTCACTGTGGGTGCCCAGTCCAGGCAAAGGGTTTACCTCAATAAAGTAAGGTATCCCCTGAGAGCTAATCCTGAAATCAATCCGGGCGAAGTCCCGACATCCCAAGACTCCAAACAACTTCAGGGTTGACAGCATTATCCTATCCAAGCCTTCACTCTCAAGCTGAGCAGGACACTCATAGTCAATTAAATTCTGATAGTCACGCTTTACCTCAAGCGAGTAGACAAAAGAACATTCCCTTCTCTTAGGAAGGATGCGCATCATACCTAGCACCTTGGGTGGGGCGTTTCCAATAACGCCTACCGTAACCTCGTCACCGGCGATGAACTCCTCCACCATCACTGGCTGTTGATAACACTTAAACGCTCTGATTGCCTCCTCTATCAGCTGCTCTCTGCTATCTAGCAATGAAGTCAGGCGAATGCCCTTGCTTGAGCCTTCATATGCTGGTTTGATGATGGCAGGGAATGGGAATTGGTTCCAGGATATTTGACGAAAGTCATCCTCGCTAGCTATAAGATGCCACCTCGGGGTACACACACCCTCTGCGGCAACCAGTTTTTTGGCCAGAGGTTTGTCAAGACAAACCGCCAAACACTGGGGGTCGGAACCGGAATATGGAATGTTCAACATCTCCAGAACAGAAGGTACCTGTGCTTCCCGACCGCGATAGCTGCCCCGTCCTTCCGCAATGTTAAAGACGACGTCAACCTTCTCTCGGAGAATATTGAGAAGAAACTCCCTGCCCCCACCTAGCATGACGACTGAGTGTCCTCCAGCCCTCAGAGCTGTAGCGATAAGTCCTACGGTTTCTTCAGAATCATACTCCTCAAGGGCATCATCCAGCCTGGCTTCATCCAGCGGCATGGCTTCTTTAAGATCGTATGCTAACCCTATCCGCATCCCTGGCTCCTTCCAATTCAAACTGAACCTCGGACATATTAAGCAGATTATCGCCCGATACTAATTCTGGGTAGGCTTGGGTATTGGGATTTCGGTGGTGAAAGAGACCCCCCTGATAGTTCCTCAGTATCAGCTCCTCTTTCGTTTGTGCCACTATATAGTTTGGCTGTAAAGGTACCTTGCCACCACCCTGAGGAAGGTCTACAACAAAGGCCGGTACTGCCAACCCCGAGGTATGACCACGCATCCCCTCGATTATTCGTATACCCACCTCCACCGGCGTGCGCAGGTGCTCGGTCCCTGCAACTTCGTCACACTGAAAGAGATAGTAAGGACGCACCTTAATCCTAAGTAGTCCTTGGTTTAGTCTCAGCTGTGTCTCCACGGTATCATTTACACCGCGCAGCAGAACAGACTGATTACTTACCGGGACACCGTTACGTAGTATCCTGTCACAAGCCGCTGCTGCCTCAGGGGTTATCTCACGAGGATGGTTGAAGTGAGTATTAAGCCATATGGGCCCATACTTGGATAACATAGAGCACAATTCATCATCTATGCGCTGGGGTAACACTACAGGAACCCTGGTACCTATGCGTATGATTTCAACATGTGGTATTCTTCTGATTCTGGAGATGATACCCTCCAGCCTACCCGTGGAAAGTACCAAGGGGTCACCACCGGAGATAATAACATCTCTGATGCTATTGTTCCGGCGTATATAGTCCACCATCGCTTCGATTTCACCAGGAGAACGTACCCAACCACCATCCCGCCACTCTCTCTTGCGAGTACAATGCCGGCAAAGCATGGGGCAGATATTGGTAAGCACCATAAGCACTCGGTCGGGATAGCGGTGAACCAGTCCGGGGACTACCGAATCCCTTCTCTCCGCAAGGGGGTCTTCCTTACCCACCATGCCCATAGTTATTTCCAGGATATTGGGTATCGCCTGTATTCTGACCGGGTCATCCGGATCATCCGGGTCAATCAGGGATAGGTAGTAAGGGGACACTGAGAGGGGGTAGCGCATGGTCACCATCCTGAGCTGTGCCTGTTCCTCAGGAGTTAATGGTATGAATTTGGCTAGATGGCTGACAGTAGTAACTCTATTTCGGAACTGCCATCTCCAGTCGTTCCAAGTGCTATCCGGTATATGATTGGAGCATCTATGTTTGATGCTAGTTCTTTTACCTGGAGGTTCTTCTTCCAGATTGTTAAATATAGCCGTTTTACCGGGAGGTTCCTCCTCGGCTTCGTTATTAGGGCAACTCACGGTATAATATTTTTCTGTCTTAGGGGCGGACTGACTTTTCATTGTTATTGAAGGGGTTTTCACTTTGTTTTGCTCTCCTGCCCAAATATTTTTTGAAAGTGATTGGGGACCACTTGTGCTAACATATTTTTCCTGTTATAATATATGTGAACCATAATTCATAATAAAATAATACACCTTTTTATAAAATTGTCAAGAGTTTTTGGCTCTTCCACTAAAAACAGCAAAGTTTTTTCGCTAACGCTAGAAGGAGGTATGAGCATGTCGGAATGGAAGTTTGTCACCAACCACGCTTTAGTATTTTGCCTGATTGCCCAGCAACCGAGAATCACAGGGAGAGATATCTCCTCAACAATAGGCATCACTGAGAAGACGACCCGAAGCATTATCTCCGACCTTGAGGCTGACGGGTATATCACCAAAAAAAGAGAGGGTAGACGCATCAGATACCGCATCAATCCAGAACTACCACTTCGAGCCGAGATGCAGCAGGACAATGCCGTGGGTGATCTTCTAGAGGTCCTCGGTTGGAAGAAGCAGCGCAAGCGAGTGAAAAAGGAAATAACTGCTTAGTTTAATAAGGACAGGGCAGATAACCAGCAGAGATACTAATCTATGAATTCAAGAGACAAACCCTAGATGCATTAGATGTAATGATAACGGCTACCACGAAGAAGATAGAAATCAAGGTAGCCGTCCCCCTATAATTTACTACCACTATTGCCATTCAGCATCACAGTGAAGACTTGATAGTCGTGTAAAAAACA
>CAZCAS010000053.1:0-8579 GCA_964496725.1 uncultured Dehalococcoidales bacterium | reverse complement strand
ATCAGTGCCGAGCCGGGGAAGGCGCGTTTTAGCTCAGCCTTCCAGTTCCGCATTCCCTCAGGAAACATACCTAGGTCTTGGCCACTCTCCAGAACTTGGTTTGCCTGGCGTATTGCCTTCCTGTCCATTATTCCCCCTCTGCGCACTGGGAAGGCGCCAAAGCCGTGTGCCAGGCATCTCACTGCTCTGGAGCGGAATAGCTCCATCTTGGCCATATATACTATCCTTCGGTTGACGCTGGCAGTGAGCAGAAATTGGTCGGCAAAGCTGAGGTGATTGGATATAATTAGTAAGGGGCCTTGCCTGGGAATGTTCTCTTGCCCTCTAACCTGGCGGCGAGTTAACAGTTTGAACAATATCTTCGCCAATACTTTGATGTAGAACGTCCACATTATTCGTTGAGCGATGCTACGGTGAAACTGAGGCTCCATTGTGCCCTCCAGTGAAACGGACTTTTAGATTATACTTCATCACGCGGTTATTTCATAGGGAGATCGGCTACTTTCCAGGGTAAGTAGCTAGGAGAGGGATAATCCCTTCCTTCCTGCTAGCTCTCTTAGAACTGACGAGTAGGTTTCAAAGGTTCGAGAGTCAAACAGGACAAATACCACCTCTCTGAGGGAGGTCATGCGCTGGCTGAGGAAGGCGATGACAGCATCGAGGGCTACCTCCGAAGCCTGGCTAACCGGATAGCCGTAGGCACCGGTGCTTATTGAGGGGAAGGATACGCTGTTGAGGTTGTTCTCCGCTGCTATCTTCAGGCTCTCTTTATAGGCGCTGGCGAGCGATGCGGGTTCTCCGCTATTGCCCCCATGCCAGATGGGGCCGACGGTATGGATGACGTATTTCGCCTTAAGATTGCCTCCGGTGGTTATCACTGCCTTGCCGGTGGGCAATCGTCCCTGTCTGGCAACAATCTGCTTACACTCCTCCAAGATGGCGGGGCCTCCTGCTCGGTGAATAGCCCCGTCTACACCGCCCCCACCCATAAGGCTGGAGTTGGCGGCATTAACTATGGCGTCGGTGGCCTGCTGAGTGATGTCTCCCTGAATTATGCGTAGCTTCGCTTGATTGACAGTAACTTCTGCCCCTTGATTCTCCATAATTCGGCCCCTGTCATTTTTTATCATTCTAGTATCCTTTTCCCCAAAGTGCAAATTTACCGCCATATAACCAGACAAAAGGGTTGACAAATACTACATATTGTGGTAATTTAGCTTCGTTATACTATATAATGTGGGGGCTGGTGATGGATTGTCCTTATTGTGGTCATATTGATTCCAGGGTGGTAGACTCTCGCGATGTCAACGACGGCATACGCCGCCGGCGTCAGTGCTTAGCTTGTGGGGCTCGTTTCACTACCTACGAGAGGATGCAACCGTCCAGTCTCTTCGTGATTAAGAAAGACGGAAGGCGCGAGGAATTCAGCCGAGACAAGCTGCTGGTCGGCATTCGCAAGGCTTGTGAAAAACGGCCTCTACCTACTGGCACCATGGATAAGATTGTTGATGATATAGAGGCTGCGGCTTATAACCTGGGCAGGCAGGAGGTACCCACTGCCGTTATTGGCGATATGGTAATGGAGAGATTAAAGAGGCTGGATTACATCGCTTACATCCGTTTCGCCAGCGTTTATCGAGCGTTTACCGATATCACCGATTTAAAACAGGAGGTAGATACTCTTCTCAGTGCTGAGGCATCCCAACCGGCAGGTCAATTACCCCTACTCCCCGATACTAAATTAGAGGGACTGGTCAAGAGCGGTAGGAGGGGGCGGAGGTGAATAAAGATAATAACCGGGGGGAAATATCGCTTAAACGCACCCATATCGCCCGGGCTGTCTTCGCTGCCGCTGAGTCTATGGGTATATCCGATAGACTGCTGGTTGAGCAACTCACTGCTCGGGTAATTAAACGCCTGGAGAAATCAAAGCCGTTACCTGAAAAGGAACAGCCCTTGCCGGGGATGGAAGACCTAGTGTCCAAGTCCCGGCGAGGTCAGCAGCAACAGACCAGTGTGTCTGAAATTCAGGCTATAGTGGAAGAGATCTTGGCGAGTAAAGAGAAAGAATCAGTTAAGGAAGAGGAGGTTAAACCCAAAATGGAGGTTACCAGAGTTAAGCCTGAGGCTAAGCCTGCCGGTGTGCTCAATCTTACTGAGAATGCTCTTCGAGTTCTGGAGAAGAGATATTTGAAGAAGGATGCGGAGGGGGAGGTTATTGAGAAACCCGAAGAGATGTTCCGGCGGGTGGCACGGGCTATCGCCTCTGCCGAGCTCCTCTATGACCCTGGGGCTGATGTCAAGGCTAGGGAAGAGGCATTCTACCAACTGATGACTAATCTGGAGTTCCTGCCTAACTCTCCCACCCTGATGAATGCCGGGAGAGAGCTGGGGCAGCTGTCAGCGTGCTTCGTCCTCCCTATTGATGACTCAATGGAGTCCATATTTAATGCGGTGAAGTATACCGCCCTCATCCACAAGAGTGGTGGGGGGACCGGGTTCTCCTTCTCCAGACTGAGACCAGAGAAGGATAGAGTGGGCTCTACCGGGGGTGTAGCCAGTGGACCGGTTTCCTTTATGCGGGCTTTTGATGTTGCTACCGATGTTATCAAACAGGGGGGGATGCGTCGGGGGGCGAATATGGCTATCCTTAATGTAAGTCATCCCGATATTATGAAATTCATCATGGCTAAAGCTGACCCTACCGTTCTCACCAACTTTAATCTCTCCGTGGCAGTGACCACTGAATTTATGGAGGCGGTCAAGGCGGGTACTGATTATGACCTGGTGAATCCGCACACCAAAGAGGTGGTGGGTAAGCTCAATGCCAAGGAGGTATTTGACCAGATAGTGGATATGGCCTGGAAGACAGGCGACCCGGGGGTTGTTTTCATCGACCACATAAACCGTGATAACCCCACCCCTCACCTGGGTGAGATTGAAAGCACCAATCCCTGCGGTGAACAGCCTCTGCTCCCCTATGAGTCCTGTAATCTGGGCTCGCTTAATCTGGCTAGGATGCTACGGCGTAAAAACGGGACTGCCGAGATTGATTATGCCAAACTGGCTGAGACGGTGAAGATTGCGGTGCGATTCCTGGATAATGTCATTGATGTCAATAAGTTCCCTCTTAAAGAGATAGAAGAGATGACCAAGAGGACCAGGAAGATAGGGCTGGGGGTGATGGGGTTTGCCGATATGCTCATCAGGCTGGGCATTCCCTATGATTCGGGGGAGGCGCTGAAGCTGGCTGAGGATGTTATGGCTGAGATACAGCGCTGCGCTACTGAGGCTTCTAAGGAGCTGGCACAGGAAAGAGGGGCATTCCCTGCGTTTGAGGGGAGTGAATATGCTGTCCCTGATGGCTTCAAGGTGAGGAATGCTACCAGAACTACCATTGCGCCCACCGGTACTCTGAGCATAATAGCGGGCTGCTCCAGCGGCATTGAGCCCCTCTTTGCCCTGAGCTACACCCGTAATATCCTTGACGGTGCTCAACTGGTGGAGGTTCATCCTTACTTTGAGGAGGTGGCGAAGCGTGAAGGCTTCTATTCAGAGGAGCTGATGAAGCGGCTGGCAGAGGGGGCGAGACTTCGGGATATAGACGGAATTCCTGATGACATTAAGCAGTTGTTTGTTACCGCCCATGAGATAACGCCGGAATGGCACGTTAAAATGCAGGCGGCTTTCCAGAGGTCTACGCACAATGCGGTCTCCAAGACGGTCAACTTCCCCCAGACGGCTACTCAGGAAGATGTGGCCAAGGTGTACCTGATGGCTTATGAGGAGGGGCTAAAGGGGATAACCATATACCGGGATAGAAGTCGTGAGGGGCAGGTATTGACTACGGGCAAAGCGGAGAAGCAGGTTGAAGGTGCTAAGCTTGTCCCTAGGGAGAGGCCAAAGGCGACCTCGGGGATAACCGAGAGGATAACCACCGGTTGTGGCTACATCTACGTCACGGTGAACTCTGATGAGCGGGGGATATGCGAGGTCTTCTCTACCCTGGGCAAGGCGGGGGGTTGTGCCCAGGCCCAGCTTGAAGCCATCTGCCGCCTTATCTCTCTGGCATTAAGGTCTGGGGTGGGTGTCGCCTCAGTAGTAAGGCAGCTTCGTGGTATCCGCTGTCCATCCATCGCCTGGGAGGGGGGCAAGTCCATCCTCTCCTGCGCCGATGCCATTGCCAGCGTGCTGGAGAAACATACCACCGGTTATGAGGGCAAACCCAGGCTAGAGGACTATGGAGGGGTGGGGAATCTGGCGGGGCAGTGCCCCGACTGTGGCAACCTCCTCGTTTATCAGGAGGGTTGCTTCATCTGCCCCAGCTGTGGGTATACTAAATGCTAAATGAAAGGAGGTGATACATGGGAGATAGCACAGAGAGGGTAATGATATTTGTTGACGGAAGCAATCTCTATCATTCGCTCAAGAATTTTTTCAGGAGAACTGATATAGACATCGGCAAGTTTGGTAAAAAGCTCTTGGATAAGCGCCGCCTGATAAGAATCTATTACTATAATGCCCAGGTCGGTCTTAAGCAGGAGCCGGTGCGATACCGGGACCAGCAGGCGTTCTTCTCCAGTATAAGTGCCATACCTTACTGTGAGTTGCGCTTAGGACGCTTGGTCTATAACAACTGGCCTAACACCCCTCCCTACGAAAAGGGGGTTGATATCCAATTAGCTACCGATATGATAACTCATAGTTTTAAGAACAATTATGATGTGGCTATCCTTGCTGCTAGCGATACCGATTATGTAGGCGCTCTTCAGGCGGTGAAGGATAACGGCAAGCATGTGGAGGTTGCCCTGTTTGGCAAGGAGCGGACTTCCCAGCAGTTAAGGACAGTAGCCGATAAAGTGGTAATCATGAACGGCCGGTTTCTCAAGGGTTGCTGGAAATAAAGAATCAGTAAATAGCTTATGGGTTGGGATGAAATCAAGAAGGCAAGGCGGCGGCTTGCCCGAGAGCAGGGTGCTGTTGTCAAAGATTGGGGGGGCAGAATACCCGTCGCCCTTGTCTATCCCAACTCCTACTATGCCGGGATGTCCAATCTGGGCATTCATGCTATCTATAGTCTATTAAACGGCTGCGGCAATGTCGTTTGTGAAAGGGCTTTCTGGGAGAAAGATAACAGTATTCAGCAATCGCCTCCTTTATCCCTGGAATCCCAGCGCCCCCTTTCGGATTTCGCCGTTGTCGCCTTCTCTATTACCTATGAGGTCGACTACTTGAATGTGGTACAGATTCTCAAAGCCAGTGGCATACCCCTGTATGCTGCCGACCGTGATGAGAGGCATCCGGTAGTTATTGCTGGCGGGGTCTGCATTATGGCTAATCCCCTTCCCCTGTCACCCTTCTTTGATTGCCTGTGTATCGGCGAGGCGGAGTCGATACTTCCTGTTATCCTCCCTGTGCTATCTGAAGGCATTGGGGGTAAGCGTGGCGAACTGTTGAAAGCGCTGGCTCCGCTACCCGGTATTTATGTTCCGCAGCATCATTCTGGGGCGCCGGTAGTCCGCCAGTGGGCGCCGAATCTGGATGACTTCCCCACCAGCACCGCCATCGTTACCCCTGATACCGAGCTGGGCGGCTTATATCTCATTGAGGTGGAGCGGGGTTGCCACTGGGGCTGCCGTTTTTGTCTGGTGCGTAATTGTTTTCACCCTATGCGCTATCGGTCTGTCGGTAATCTGATAGCCCAGGCTGAGGAAGGTCTCAAATATAGAAAACGACTCGGTCTGGTGGGGCCGGCTGTTTCCGACCACCCCCAGATAGAGGAGGTGGTGATAAGGTTGCAGCGGATGGGGGCTGAGCTCTCCGTCAGTTCTCTACGGGTGAGACCACTTTCCCGCATAGTGTTGAGGGAACTGGCTAGGGGAGAAGCGCGAACTATTGCCCTTGCCCCTGAGGCTGGTTCTCAGCGCCTGCGCGAGGTTATTAACAAGGGTATCTCCGAGGACGATATTATCCAGGCGGTAAGCGCGGTTGCCGAATTGAAAGTGAAACAACTCAAGCTCTACTTCATGATTGGCTTGCCTTCGGAGACCGATGATGATATTGAGGGAATCGCCGTTCTTACTCTTAAGTGCAAGGACATCCTTGACAGGCAGCAGAGTGGCTGTCGCATTGTCCTCAGCATTGCCCCCTTCGTCCCCAAGGCGGGGACCCCCTTCCAGTGGATGCCTATGGCGCCGCTTCTCACCCTGAAGCACCGCCTGTCTCTTCTTAAAAGTAGATTGATGCCCAGAGGGGTCAAGATTAAGGGTGAAAGCTCAGCGTGGAGTGAGGTTCAGGGGGTTCTCGCCCGGGGAGATGCCGAGCTGGCTGAGGTGCTGGTGAATATAGAGCAGGTGTCGCTACCTGGATGGCGCCAGGCGGTGGAGAAGTGTCGTTTGGATGTTGACTATTATGCTCACCAGAGGTGGGATACTAAACAAAGACTGCCGTGGTCAATAATAGATTCAGGGATTAAACCGGAGAAACTCGAGCTTGAGCTGAGTAAAGCTTTGGCTCACAGGCTCTGAGCCCACTTTACCGCGTTGAGGAAGATGTGGAAGCCGTCCCCGTAGCTCTTAGCTCCTTCCCTTGTCCACCGGGGGTGCTGGGTGCCACGGATGTGGCGTTCGGGGTGGGGCATTAAGGCAAAGATACGCCCTGAGGCATCACAGATGCCAGCGATATTATCTACCGAGCCATTTGGGTTATGTGGATAGCCAGCGTCTCTATTTCCCTGTTCATCGGTATAGTAGAGAGCTATATTTAACTCAGGTAACGCCTTGGGGTCGGTGACGACCTTCCCCTCGGCATGGGCAACGGGGAGGTACATGCGGTATATTCCCTTGGTAAATATGCACGGGCTTTTCTTGTTTGCCTGGAGATAGACCCATCGGCACTCAAACTTGCCGGAATCATTGCTGGACAGGGTTAGTGATGACGAGCCCTCGCTGGATGGCTGAGGCAGGATACCTGCCTTCACCAGCGCCTGAAAGCCATTGCAAATCCCCAGGATGAGCTTTCCCTGTTCTACAAAGCGGTGTATATCTTCGCCCAGCTTTAATCTGAGCTCGTTGGCTAATACCCTGCCCGCAGCAATGTCGTCGCCGTAGGTGAATCCGCCGGGTATAACCATTATCTGATATTCGGCGAGATGCTTTTCCCTGCGGGTTAGCTGGTTAATATGTACTGGGTCTACCACTGCCCCTGCCTGCTGGAAGGCGAAGGTCGTCTCCGCATCGCAGTTGGTTCCCGGGGCGTGTAGCATCAGAGTTCTTATCTTGCTCATCACCATACCGTTTAATCTTACACTGGAACACTCGGCTATCGGAAGGTAATGACCTCATCCGCTTCATACGTTATAACGTAGACAGCTGCAGTGTGACCCGTCGCCCCACCGATGGCGGGAGTAACACTTTTAATTAACGCCCTCTCGCTTTGAAGAGCTGATAGATATTTGTTGATTCTGGCGGTGTCTTTCTGCTCATCAAACGAGCCCCTACTAGAACTAAAAGCGACAAGTTGGACAAATGTAGGCATAACTCCTCCTTTTGTATTTACCACCTCAGTGGCTTTTGCCAGGCTTCTTTTAATTTACTGATAGGTGTACTAACGACCTTTTTGCTACCCCGCCCGTATACCTCCACTACTTCAGAATCGGTAACCTGACCGATAGCAGCAAAACTGGTGCCACCCATTATCTTTTCGAACTCCTCCCTGTTCTCCGGCGCTACTTCAACTATGAAGCGGCTGTTCGATTCGGAGAAGAGGATGAAGTCATCCCTGTCTATCGGCTCACCCAGCGGCACCGATTTCAATTGGATGGTTGCCCCCAGCCCGCCGGCGAATGCCATCTCTGCCACAGCTACTCCGATGCCGCCCTCGCTGCAGTCGTGACAGGCCGCAACCAGGCCCTTCTCTGTAGCCCTGCTCAATCTGTCCATCAGCTCTTTTCCCCGCTGCGGGTTCACTTTAGGGACGCTGTTTCCGATGAAACCGTAGAGATTGAGATAGGCGGAGCCCCCCAGCTCATTCTGGGTGGTGCCCACAATATAAATGAGGTTGCCCGCCCTCTTGAAATACATGGATACCGCCCGATTTATATCCTTCATAACCCCGATGGCTGAGATGAGCAGGGTATGGGGGATAGATATAATCTCGCCTTTAAATTCAAACTCGTTATTGAGGCTATCCTTGCCGGAGATAAACGGGGTTTCATAGACAATGGCCATGTCGTAGCATGCCTGGCACGCCCTGACTAAAGCGCCGAGCATCTCCGGGCGGCTGGTATTGCCCCAGCTGAAGTTGTCCAGCAGGGCTACCTTGTTGAGATTGCCCCCTACGGCTACAATCTGCCTCAATGCCTCATCAATGGCCGATGCCGCCATCCAATAGGGGTTTATCTCTCCATATCTGGGGTTGATGCCGTTGGAGATGATGGCGCCCATCTCGCTGTCCAGCACCGGTTTGATAATGGCGGCATCACCCGGGCCGTCATCATCCTTACCTACCAGGGGCTTGAGAACACTGCCTCCCTGCACCTCGTGGTCGTATTGGCGTATCACCCATTCCTTGCTGCACAC
>CAZCAS010000052.1:0-8835 GCA_964496725.1 uncultured Dehalococcoidales bacterium | reverse complement strand
CTTCTCTATTATGCCAAGCAGACGTGGTATATCAGGACCACGGCGGCGAAAGAAGCCTTGATTAAGGGAAACGACGAGATAAACTGGTATCCGGAGCATATCAAGTACGGTCGCTTTGGCGATTGGCTGCAAAATAACGTGGACTGGGCGTTCTCCCGTGAACGTTACTGGGGTACCCCGCTACCGGTGTGGCGCTGTGAATCCGAGTCCTGTGGTTACTGCGAGTGCGTTGGCAGTGTGGATGAATTAAAGAATAAATCAGGGCTCTCGGGACTAAAAGAGCCCCTGGACTTACACCGACCATTTGTTGATGAAGTAACCTTTACCTGTGCCAAGTGTGGGGGGGAGATGGGGCGGGTGACCGAGGTCATTGATTGCTGGTTTGATTCCGGGGCGATGCCTATAGCTCAGTGGCATTATCCGTTCGAGAATGATACCCTGTGTGAGGACGGGCGGTTCCCCGCCGATTATATCTGTGAGGCGGTTGACCAGACTCGCGGCTGGTTCTACAGCCTGCATGCTATATCCACCTTATTGTTTGACCGTCCCTGTTTCAGGAATGTTATCTGTCTGGGGCATATCCTTGATGCCAGAGGCGAGAAGATGAGCAAGGCTAGGGGGAATGTGGTTGAGCCTCAGGCGGTAATTGATAAGTATGGTGCTGATGCCTTGCGTTGGTACTGTCTCACTGCCTCGCCGCCGGGTAATGTGCGCCGTTTCGATGAGAAATTGATATCTGAGATAAACCGCCGCTTCTTGATGACGCTGTGGAATGTCTACTCCTTCTTTGTCACCTATGCTAATATAGATAATTTCGCCCCTGGCTCGGGGGGAGGTTCATCAGAGGAGGCGGAGCTTGATAGGTGGATTATCTCCGAGCTTAATCAGCTTATCATCGATGTTGATAACGCCCTGGAGAGTTATAACCCTCTGGAAGGGGGAAGGAGGATAGAGGGCTTTGTCGACGGGCTGTCTAACTGGTATGTGCGGCGAGGTCGGCGGCGGTTTTGGAAGAGTGAGAGCGATGTCGATAAACTGTCGGCATATAATACCCTTTATCAGTGCTTGGTTACCCTGTCCAAGCTATTAGCTCCCTTTACCCCCTTCTTAGCCGAGGAGTTGTATCAGAACCTGGTTCGCTCAGCCTTTCCCGAGGCTCCGGATAGCGTGCACCTGACCGATTTTCCCCAGCCCGATAAGACCAAGATTGATAAGCAGTTGTCTGACGACACCCGACTGGTGATGAAGATATCCAGCCTGGGTCGGGCGGCTCGAAGCAAAGCTGGTATCAAGGTGCGCCAGCCCTTGTCGCATGTGATAGTGGGGGTTGCTTCCAAACGAGAGCAGGAGAGCTTACAAGCCCTTAAACTGCAGATAATGGAAGAGCTGAATGTGAAAGATGTGAGGGTTGAACGTTTTGAGACGGATGTTAATGTTATTGATGAGAACGCTGACCCTACCAAATTGGCGATTGTCGAAGGTAATAATTATGTTGTAGCCGTTCCTATCGCTACCGAGATTTCTCCTGGGCTACAGGCTGAAGGCATAGCGCGGGAGATAGTGCATCGATTGCAGACAATGCGGCGCTCGGCCGGGTTCGATATCGCTGACCGTATCGTCACCTATTATCAGGGCGAGGCTGGCATCACGCAGGTGATGAAAGATAAAGACCTCGCCGACTATATTAAGCAGGAAACGCTGTCCCTCAAGCTTGTTGAAGGGGTACCCCCAGAGGGCGCATTCGCCGAGAGCCATAAATTGGGTGGCTACGCGGTATTACTGGGAGTGAAGAGGAAGATAACCGGTTAACCTCACTGCTGGGGTGGTGGGCTTTCGGTAAGGGTAGCGGAGGTCATATTTTCAGTATCGCCCCGCCAGAAGACTATTTTTACCTTTTGCCCGATCGTGACAGAGTGTATCGCTTGGATTAGTTCGTTGGCAGTGGATATTTCCTTATCACCCAGGCTGACGATGACATCCTGTACTTTGATGCCAGCTTTGTCGGCGGGGCTGTTGGGGGATATATAGGTGATCAAGGCTCCTTTATCTACCGCTAGGTTATACCACCAAGCGAGGGTTGGGTTTACATCTGCCACCCTGACCCCTAGGTAAGGGCGGATGACGTAACCGTTTAAGATGAGTTGGTCGATAATGGGAATAGCTGAATTGATGCTTATGGCATAGCCCATACCTTCGACACCGACCATTGCGATTTTAGCGCTGGTAATGCCGATTACCTCTCCAGCCATATTGACTAAGGGGCCGCCACTGTTGCCCGGGTTTATAGCGGCATCGGTTTCGATAAGGTCGTTTAATGTCTGTCCTGCCTCGGCGGGCAGAGAAACCCCGGTGCGGCTGACCCAGCCACCCTTCATACTTATTCCCAGCCCCAGCGGATTACCGATAGCTGCTACCTGCTCACCGACCTTTAGTTTGTCAGAGTCCCCGATATCAGCCGCTGGCAGATTTTGAGCATCCACTTTGACTACAGCTAGATCAGCAAGAGGGTCATTGGCTACTGTTTGGGCGGGAAAGGTTCTGCCGTCATTCAGGGCTATAATAATGGTTTCAGCTCCAGCAACTACGTGACTGTTGGTTACGATAATCCCATCCTTGTCTATAATCCACCCTGAGCCCTCCCCTAAGTCGGTTTTGATAGCCACTACCGAAGGCTTCACCTTAGCTACTACCGCGGTGTAATCGGCTAATTGCAGACCCTCGCCCTCGTGGGGTGGTGGTGTCCACTCGGGGTTAATTGGGGTCTCGGTGGTGGGAGGGGCAGGTGTGGTGGCGGGTGGTGGAGTCTCCACAGGTGGTGGAGTCTCCGCGGATGGTGGAGCCTCTACCGGAGGTGGTAGGGCACAACCGACGTTAAAGAAGTTATGAGTCGGCAGGGAACACCCGGCACCGAGGGTAAGGGATAAAATTAGGATGAGAGAAAGAGCTAACTTTTTTATGTTTATGCTTTTCATTGCCTTTTAATGCTACGATAATAATAAAATATTAAATAAATATTAAGTTTATTATAGCACACTGGTAAAAGCAAAAAATAAGGGGCTGAGGGTAATAGCTACAGCCCCTTATCTCGGTATATCTTTATGTGTCTTTATGCCCCGGGTACCTTAGGCAAATGAGCCAGTGCCTCCTTCATCTTTTCTTCAGGAAACTCATAATCTACCATCTTTCCCGAGAGATAGGAGTCATAGGCAGCCAAGTCGAAGTGCCCGTGCCCGCTGTGGGCTATCAGGATAGTTTTTGACTCGCCTGATTCCTTGCACTTCAGGGCTTCATCGATGGCTACCCTGAGGTCATGACATGGCTCTGGGGCGGTAATGATGCCCTCGGTGCGGGCAAACTGTACCCCAGCTTCAAAGGTGGCTAGCTGGTGCTCAGCCCTAGCCTCAACCAAGCCCAGATTGTAGAGGTGGCAGATAATGGGTGCCATGCCGTGATAGCGTAAGCCACCAGCGTGGACTGGCGGCGGGATAAAATCATGCCCCAAGGTGTACATCTTAAGCAGGGGGGTAAGGCCGGCGACGTCACCAAAGTCATAGGTATATGGGCCTCTGGTCAGGGTGGGGGCAGCTTTAGGCTCAACACAGATAATGCGCAGGTTCGGTTTCTGCCCGCTAATCTTGTCCCGAATCCAGGGCAGGAACTGCCCGGCGAAGTTGGAGCCACCGCCGATGCAGCCAACGATGATGTCGGGATACTCACCTGCCATCTCCATTTGTTTTCTGGTTTCCTCGCCAATGATGGTCTGGTGCAGCAGGACGTGGTTAAGGACGCTGCCCAGAGAGTAGTGAGTGTCATCGCGGGAGGCGGCATCTTCCACCGCTTCACTGATAGCCAGTCCAAGGCTGCCGGTGCAGTTGGGGTCTTTAGCCAGCATATCGCGCCCTGCCTTTGTATCCGGACTGGGACTGGGTACGCAAGTAGCTCCCCAGGTCTCCATCAGTATGCGGCGGTAGGGCTTCTGCTCGTAGCTAATCTTAACCATGTATACCTTTAGCTCAATATCGAAGAACATGCAGCCCATGGCCAGGGCACTGCCCCACTGTCCGGCGCCGGTCTCAGTTGCGATGCGCTTTATTCCCTCTTTTTTATTGTAGTATGCCTGAGCAACCGCGGTGTTGGGCTTATGGCTCCCGGCCTGGCTGGTTCCCTCGTATTTGTAGAAAATCTTGGCAGGTGTGTCCAGGGCCTTTTCCAAACGGTGCGCCCGATGCAAGGCGGTAGGTCTCCAGGTGCGATATATTTCCTGTACCTCCTCCGGGATTTCAATGTAGCGCTCCGGGCTGAACTCCTGCATGATTAAAGCCATGGGGAAGAGGGGTGCCAGGTCATCAGGAGTTACTGACTTGCCGGTACCTGGATGCAGAACCGGTGGCAGGGGCTCGGGTAAATCGGGCAGAACGTTGTACCAACTGGTCGGCATATCCTTTTCATCGAGGATAAACTTTGTTCTCTCCATTCGTCCTCCTTTTATTTAAAGTAGTTTTAGTAATTATATCAGATTCAAAGCCTCTCGCATGCTTTTGGCAAAAGATTTGAGGGAAGTGAGGGTAGCATCCTGTTCAATTAGCTGAATCAGGCGGCTGCCGACAATGACGCCGTCGGCTATTTTAGCTACTCGCTGGGCTTGCTCTGGGTTAGACACGCCAAAGCCGATACAGAGAGGTTGCTTTGCTTTTTGCCTCACTCGGTTGACAAATTCCTCTAGCCCGGCGGGCAGAGCCTCTCTAGCTCCGGTGACACCAGTGAGGGAGACGAGGTAGATAAACCCTCGGCTTTTTTTCGCTACCAATGATGTGCGTTCCTCGTTGCTGGTGGGGGCGAGGAGATATATCAGGTCGAGCTTGTGCTTGTTTGTGCTTGCTTCCAGTTCAGTCCCCTCTTCTGGAGGTAAATCAGGGATTATTATACCATCAACTCCTGCCTTAGTTGAAGCCCGGCAAAAAGCCTCCAGCCCAAAGCTGAGTATCGGGTTATAGTAGCTCATGAATACCAGGGGTGTGGCTATCCTTTGTCGTAATTTGGCAGCTGCTTCCAGGCAGATATGGGGTGTAATACCTTGCTGGAGTGCTTGATAGCTTGCTTTCTGAATGGTAGCGCCATCAGCCAGGGGGTCGGAGAAGGGGATGCCTAGCTCAATGATGTCAAAGCCATTATCGGCGAGGACGGATGCTGCCTCATAAGTTGTCTCTAAGCTGGGGTAGCCTACGCTGAGATAGGCTATCAGCGCCTTGTGCCCTGGTTTAAAGACAGATTTGATGCGGCTCATAGCTCTATTCCTATCGCCTTGGCTACAATGTCCAGGTCCTTATCACCCCGACCAGAAAGGTTGATAACTATGAGCTGGTCCTTGGGCAGAGTGGCGGACAGTTTGGTGGCATAATATATAGCGTGGGCTGGCTCCAACGCCGGGATTATACCCTCCGTCTCAGAGAGGAGCCTGAAGCCTTCCAGCGCCTGGTCATCGGTGACGGCTACATAATCAGCCCGCCCTGTATCTTTATAGTAGCTGTGTTCAGGCCCCACGCCGGGGTAATCCAGCCCCGGGGCGATACTGTGGGTCGGCTTTATCTGCCCGTTTTCATCCTGTAATAAATGTGACTTGGTTCCGTGTAATACCCCAGTCCTCCCGGTGAGCAGGGAGGCGGAGTGGAGAGCGGTCTCCAGGCCTCGCCCGGCGGCTTCAACGCCGATGAACTTGACGCTTTTCTCGTGGAAAAAGGGATGGAACAGTCCTATGGCATTGCTCCCGCCACCCACGCAGGCGACCAGGTAATCGGGCAGGCGGTGGTGCATGGCTATCACCTGCTCCTTTACTTCCTCGCCGATTACCGATTGAAAGTCGCGGACAATCATGGGGTAGGGATGGGGACCGACCACTGAGCCGAGGAGATAATAGGTATCCTGGATGTTGGTTACCCAATCACGAATGGTCTCATTGATGGCATCCTTCAGGGTGCGGCTGCCCGAGGATACCGGGCGCACCTCAGCGCCCAGTAGCTTCATGCGGAAGACATTGGGGGATTGTCGCTGGACGTCCTCCTCACCCATATATACGATGCACTTGAGGTTGAGCATGGCACATACGGTAGCGGCGGCTACCCCGTGTTGCCCGGCCCCGGTCTCGGCGATGATTCGGGTCTTCCCCATGCGTTTAGCCAGTAACCCCTGTCCCAGGGCATTGTTAATCTTGTGTGCGCCGGTGTGAGCCAGGTCTTCGCGCTTCAGCAGGATGGCAGCTCCGCCTGTTTTTGCCGATAGTTGCTGGGCCGGGTACAGGGGGGTGGGGCGGCCAATGTACTCCCGGCACAGTCTTTGGAACTGCTGCTGGAACCCCGGGTCGGCCTGGGCATCGAGATAAGCCTGCTCCAGCTCATCGAGAGCTGACATCAGTGTCTCGGGGACAAATTTGCCTCCGTACTGCCCGAAGTAACCACGGGCGTCGGGTAACCGCTTATCTTTTAATGTCATTTATCTTCCTTACCGCTTCAATAAAAGCCCTGATTTTGGCTATATCCTTAACCCCGTCTGTCTCTACACTTGAGGAAACATCTACCCCCCACGGTGCCACTGTCTCGATTGCCTGAGATACATTCTCTGGAGTTAGACCACCGGCGAGGATTATCGGGAATCGTTCCGCTGCCTGCCGAGCCAGTTTCCAGTTGAAGGTTGTCCCTGTTCCACCATACCTGCCTTCGACCTGAGTGTCAAGCAGGTAGAGGTGTTTTTGGGCGGAGAGTATGCTTTCCCCGGCGGCTAAATCGGCTGCGATTTGCTCGGCGGATTGTCCTTGTTTTATCCGCATTGCCTTGATGATGGGCTTATTAATCTGGCGACAGTATTCCCAGGGCTCATCTCCGCTGAGTTGAACCCAGTCCAGATTGCAGTCGTCGGCGATGGCATTGACCTCCGGGGCTGGCATATTGACGAAGACGCCGACCGTGCCGATAGCTTCGCTGCGGCTTTTGGCGGTGCTGACTATCTCCCTTGCCTGAGCAGGGGTCACCCGCCGCTGGCTGGGGGCGAAGACCAGGCCAATAAGGTCGCCCCCTGATTCAATTACCGCCAGGGCGTGGCTCTTTTCTTTAATTCCGCAAATCTTGACTCGGGTCATATTATCAGCTCTCTAACCTTAGCTACAGTATCACTGGCAGTGACCAGAGCCTCGCCTACCAGCACCACATTGACCCCCCACCCCTTCAGCTTTTCCACATCGCTGCGACTGCTGATGCCGCTTTCGCTGACCACGATTCTTCCCTGCGGAATAAGGGGCAGTAACCGGCGCGTGGTGTCGACATCTATGGCGAAGGTGGTGAGGTCTCGGTTGTTGATGCCGATGATTCTGGCCTGGCTGCGCAGTGCCCTTGCCACCTCGTCCTGGTTGTGGGTCTCCACCAGGCACTTCAGGTCGAGCTGGTGGCTCAGGGAGAGGAGCTCCTTGAGCTGCGTTTGACTTAAGATGGCCGCTATCAGGAGCAGGGCATCGGCGCCGTAGGCACGTGATTCATATACCTGATATGGGTCAAAGATAAAGTCCTTCCTCAGCAGGGGAAGATGGGTTTCCGCTCTGATTGCCGCCAGATGTTCGATGTTGCCCTGGAAGTAGTTTGCCTCGGTCAGCACTGAGATGGCGGCAGCCCCTCCCCGGGTGTATTTCCTGGCGAGGTCAACGGGGTCGAAGTCAGGGGAGAGGACCCCTCGCGATGGGGAGGCTCGTTTCACCTCCGCAATCAGTCGGGTATGGGTATCCTTGAGGGCGAGGGCAAAATCAAGGGGTGCCACCTGCCGGGCAATACGCTCCTGCAGGCGGGATAGAGGAATGCTCCTCTTTCTTTGTTCGACCTCTTCCCTTTTTTGGGCGACGATTTCATTCAGCATTTCTTTTTGATGAGTCTATCTGAGACTCTGACTGAGCTTAATCAGGGCATCAAGCTTTTCCAGGGCTTTTCCGCTGTCGATAGCCTCTTCGGCAATGCGGGCCCCTTCTTTGAGGTCTGATGCCCGATTGGCGGCGACTATGGCTGCGGCGGCGTTCATAACCGCTATGTCCCGCCTTGCCCCTCGCTCCCCCTGGAGGATAGAGCGTAATATCCGGGCATTATCTTCAGGCGTCCCGCCTTCGATCTCTTTAATCTTTGCCTCCTTGAAGCCGAAGTACCGTGGAGAAACTTCGTAGGGGGGCAATACTCCTTCTGGTTTGACCTCCCATACCAGCGATTTGGCGGCGATGGAGATTTCATCCATGCCGTCTGTGCCGTGTACTACCAGGGCGTGTTTGGTGCCGAGGCGGTGGAGGACAGAGGCAATCTTCTCTCCCAGCTCTCTGGTGGCGACGCCCATAACCTGGAACTGGGCATGGGCGGGGTTGACCAGAGGTCCGAGGATGTTGAATACGGTGCGGATGCCGATGTCACGGCGGGGGCCAGCGGCGTACTTCATCGCCGGGTGGAAGAGTGGGGCGAACATAAAGCCGATGCCTATCTTCTCCAGGCACTCGGCCACTGCTTCCGCCCCGAGCTCAATATTGACCCCCAACGCTTCGAGGACGTCGGCGCTGCCGCAATGGCTGCTCATCGCCCGATTGCCGTGTTTGGCGACCGTCAGTCCTGAGCCGGCGGCAATGAAGGCGGCGGTGGTGGAGATATTGAAGCTGGAGGACTTATCACCCCCGGTGCCGCAGGTATCTACCACCGGCGATTTCACCTTCACCGGGATGGCTTTAGCCAGCATGACTTTAGCTAATCCCACAATCTCATCCGCCGTCTCCCCCTTGATTCGGAGGGCGGTAATAAAGGCGGCAATCTGGGCGGGGGTGGCTTC
>CAZCAS010000051.1:0-8982 GCA_964496725.1 uncultured Dehalococcoidales bacterium | reverse complement strand
TCTGGAGTTGAAACTTGAGGTGTGGGATAGCCCGAACTCAGCCGGGGTGGTTATCGATGCTATAAGGTGCTGTAAGCTTGCATTAGACCGGGGATTAAAGGGGGCGCTGGTAGCTCCTTCTGCTTACTTTATGAAATCGCCCCCGGTTCAATATACCGATGATGAAGCTCATCGGATGGTGGAAGAGTTCATTGGTAGTGCTTCGAAAACTAGAAAGAAACGCCGTTCTTCTCGGTGATAGCTTGAGTAAATCCGTGGAGGGTTAGGTGGCTGTATAATGAAAATAGCGCTGGTCGGTCCTTATGATTTTGCTTATCCTGGCGGCGTAGCCAACCACATTTGCTCGCTGGAGAGTCACCTGACCCGGATAGGGCACGAGGTGAAGGTTATTGCCCCTGCCTCTAAAGATATCAATCTCTTTGGCGATAGGTTTATCGCTATAGGCAAACCGCACCCTCTTCCTACGAGTGGTTCTATTGCCCGCGTGGCACTATCACTCAGATTGAGGCCAAATGTGAAGGATGTACTTGAGGAAGAGAAATTTGATATTATCCATCTTCACGAGCCCTTAATGCCTTCGCTATGTACCAGTGTGCTCCGTTTTTCCTGCACGGCGAATGTGGGAACCTTTCATGCCTTCGATGGCAGTCCCGGGTATGGCCTTCTTAAGCCCCTTAGCACTTTCCTGTTGAACAGGTTGATCCCCCGGCTTGATGGCAAAATTGCGGTGTCTCAGCCTGCCAAGCAGTTCGTTAGCAAACATTTCCCCGGGGACTATGAGATTATCCCCAATGGGGTGGATACCGACCGTTTTTCGCCCGATGTACCGCCCATAGAGAAATTCTGTGATGGGAAACTTAATATTCTGTTCGTTGGTCGTCTGGAGAGGCGAAAGGGAGCGGATTATTTGCTTAAAGCCTATCAGCGAGTTAAACGGGATATTCCCAATTCGCGACTTATTATAGTTGGCCCCGGTACCCGACTGCGGGCTAAGTATAAGAAAGAGGTCAAACAGAGCGGATTGAAGGATGTTGTTTTTGTCGGCTATGTCAGCTATGACGATTTACCCCGATATTACAAGACTGCTGATGTCTTCTGTGCCCCGGCTACTGGCTGGGAAAGCTTTGGCATTATTTTACTTGAGGCTATGGCTGTAGGTACGCCCATTGTTGCCTCAAATATAGCAGGTTATGCCAGCCTGGTAACCCACGGTGTTGAGGGGTTGTTAGTACCGCCCAAAGATGACAGGGGATTAGCTAAGGCTCTAACATCTGTACTGAGTGACGAGTCACTTCGGCGGCAGCTGGGAGCCAATGGGATAATTGAGGCGGCAAAGTATGATTGGAAACACGTCTCTCGGCGAGTACTGGATTATTATATTAAAGTGCATAGTGAGTTTATGAAGCGAGCAGTACGGCGAGAGGAAGTTTCCCTTGTCCCCATGAAGGTCAAGGAAATATTGAATAGAGTGTCTATCCAGAGAAGCAGGGTTTAATGACGGAATTGCCCCGACTGCGTAAGTCCACCTCCTATCGCCTTACCGAGCCCATAGTGCGGTTCTTAGTTAAGACACATGTAACCCCAAATACCTTAACCTGGCTGGGTTTCTCCATTGCCGTTGGTGCTGCTGCCGTTATTGCCACCGGGCATCCTTTTATTGCCGGTTTTATAGTGCTCGCTGCCGGGTTTTTTGATATGCTGGATGGAGCACTGGCGCGCCATACCGGTCAGGTTACCTCTTTTGGCGCTGTCCTTGACTCCACCCTTGACCGCGTCTCTGAGGCGGTGCTGCTTCTAGGTGTTTTAATCTTTTACTTACTCTTTGGAAATCAGTCCACGCTGGGGATATTATTTGTCTGTTTCGCTTTAATCGCTTCGCCTCTGGTGAGTTATCTCAGGGCTAGGGGTGAGGCGCTGGGTATAGATTGTCGGGTGGGACTATTCACCCGACCTGAGAGGGTGATTACCCTGGCAATAGGGCTTTTGGCTGGTTGGGTTATTGATTACGCCTTAATTATTGCCCTGGCTATTATAGCGGTGTTTAGTTTTGCCACCGCTGGTCAGAGGTTACTTTACTTAAAGAGACAAACAAAGACTAAGTAACCCTAAATCGCCTTTATCTCTGGTGCTAAATATGGTATAAAAGTAGGGGAAAATAATGCCAGCTATTGCTGTACTCGGAGCTCAGTGGGGGGATGAGGGGAAGGGCAAGATAGTCGACCTCCTTGCTGAAAAAGCGGGAATGGTGGTGCGTTTTTCTGGTGGTGATAACGCCGGACATACCGTAATTAATCCCCACGGTGAGTTCAGATTGCACCTTATCCCTTCAGGTATCTTTTATCCCAATGTTGTTCCCATTATTGGTAATGGGGTTGTGATTAATCCTGGGGTGCTGATTAGTGAGATAGACGAGCTTAATCAGCGGGGTGTAGATACTACTAGGCTGTCTATCAGTGACCGGGCTCACTTGATTATGCCTTATCACGTCCTTCTTGATGGTCTGGAGGAGGAATTGCGGGGTGGAAAGGCGATAGGGACAACTCGTAAGGGGATAGGCCCTGCCTATGCTGACAAAACATCCAGGCTTGGCATCAGAATCGGCGACCTTTTAGATAAAGATGCATTCTTGGAGCGACTTCGCTTTATCCTTGAGTACAAGAACATCATGCTGGCCAAAGTTTATGATACTACCCCGCTGTCGCTGGATGAGATATATAGTCGATATTGCCAGTATGGGGAGCGTTTGGCTCCCCATATTCGGGAGACGACAGCAATGTTGGAGAGCGCGCTGGATAGGGATGAGATGGTGTTGTTGGAGGGAGCTCAAGGGGCATTGCTCGACCTTGACTTTGGCACCTATCCCTACACTACCTCATCCTCGCCACTGGCAGGGGGAGGCTGTATCGGTGCTGGCTTAGGCCCGACTAGGATTAGTCGTGTTCTTGGTGTGTTTAAGGCTTACTGCACCAGGGTTGGCAGTGGCCCGATGCCTACCGAACTGCAGGATGAAACCGGCGATTTAATTCGGGAGCATGCTCATGAATATGGTACTACTACCGGCCGACCTCGCCGCTGTGGCTGGTTTGATGCTGTTGCTGCTCGTTTTAGCACTCGGGTTAATGGCTTTACCGGGGCAGCATTTACCCGCCTTGATGTCCTCGGCATCCTTCCCCGTTTGAAGATATGCGTGGGCTATAAACTGGATGGGGAGACCATTGATTATTTTCCGGGTGACATAGCTACTCTGGAAAAGTGCCAGCCTGTCTATGAGGAACTACCCGGCTGGCAATGTCCTATCAGCCATATTCTGGACTATGAGCAGTTGCCTGTGGAGGCTCAAAAATATGTCTCTAGGCTGGAAGAGCTTAGCTCCTGCCCGGTCAATGTCATCTCTATAGGGCCAGAGCGAGGGCAGACCATCCACAAAGCACCCATCTTTTAGCGTGCTTGATATCTATTAGGATGGGTTTTCCTTATATCGGCAGGTCGGTCTTATAATTTTTCAGGACGTCTTTGATGACCGCTGCTGATTTTTCATCAAGCTCGACAAGAGGTAGTCGTAGCTTGCCTACATTGAAGCCGATGTGGTTAAGGGCATATTTGAGGGGAACAGGGTTGGAGACCATAAATAGGGCGTTAATCAGGGGGAGAAGGTGGTGGTGTATTTTAGCCGCCTCGGCTGCCTTGCCATTGATGAAGGCGTCAATCATTTGCTTTATCTGGCTGCCAACAAGGTGTGAAGCGACACTGATGACCCCGTAGCCACCCAGGGTTAGGATGGGCAGAGTGTCGCTATCATTCCCGCTCCAGACTAGGAACCCCCTCTTGGCATTGCTGATAATCTTAGAAATCGCATCTAGATTACCGCTGGCTTCCTTTACCCCAATAATATTATCAATGTGGCTTAGTTTGATAGCGGTTTCGGCGGATAGACTAACCACGGTGCGAGACGGCACATTATAGAGGATACAGGGCAGACTGGTTTCTTGAGCAATAGCCTTGAAGTGCTGGTATAAACCCTCTTGGCTGGGTTTGTTATAGTAGGGGACCACTAAAAGGCAGGCATCAACCCCAATCCGCTCAGCCTCTTTTGTTGCCTCTATGGCTTCCGCAGTACTATTGCTGCCGGTGTAGGCTATTAACGTTCCCTTTCTGCCTATTGCTGATTTTACCTCGGTGAATAGGCGGAACTCCTCTTCCCAAGTGATGGTGGGGGACTCGCCGGTGGTGGCTGCCACCACTACCCCATCGCTTCCTGAGGCAAGTAAGGCTGAGGTTAGTTTCTTAGCCTGTTCATAGTCAATCTCCCCCTTTTTGTTGAAGGGGGTTACCATTGCTGTCAGCAATCGCCCTAGCTCTTTCATTTTCAGCCTCCCTGGGGTGTACCCAATCTCTTTTAATCATCTCCTCAGCGATCTGGATGGTATTTAGAGCAGCTCCCTTGCGCAGGTTATCAGCGACAATCCACATCACTAAGCCGTTGGGGTTAGAGGAA
Source organism: uncultured Dehalococcoidales bacterium (assembly GCA_964496725.1). Lineage (GTDB taxonomy): Bacteria > Chloroflexota > Dehalococcoidia > Dehalococcoidales > E44-bin46 > JAZGHN01. Next base: position 4,487 of record CAZCAS010000051.1, on the reverse strand, counting down.
TCTGCCCGAATACGCCCGACAAAAACCTCATCAGTGCCAGCTGCTGACCATGCCTGAGGATAAAGACTGATAACAGGCTCATCTACTACCTTGACTCCTGGGGCTTGGGCGAGAATACGTCGTGCCTCATCAGGGGACATGGGTTGAGAGAATTCTAGGTTAACTGCTATGCTGTGCCCAATGAATACCGGTACTCGGGCGCAAGTTGCTGAAATAGCTATACCATCAGCATGCATTATTTTCTTTGTCTCTTCTACCATCTTCCACTCTTCTTTAGTATAGCCGTTGTCCAGGAAAACATCTATCTCCGGCAGCACGTTAAACGCTATTTGGTGGGGGTAAACATGGGGAATAGTATTCTGCCCATTCAGCACTTGCTTAGCCTGGGTGGTTAGTTCATCTACCGCTGCTGAACCAGTGCCTGACACTGCCTGGTAGGTAGCGGCGACAATTCGTTTGATGGGATTAATCTGGTGCAGGGGATAAATGGCTACCACCATCTGGATAGTGGAGCAGTTAGGGTTAGCTATAATTCCCCGGTGCCGACTGATGTCTTCGGGGTTGATTTCAGGTACTACCAGGGGAACTGAATCCACCATTCTAAATGCGGAGCTATTATCGACAACTACGGCGCCTGCTTCAGCGGCTATGGGTGAGAAGTAGCGGCTAATCTCAGCGCCAGCGGAAAATAGAGCAATATCTATTCCTTTAAAGGACTCAGGAACAGTCTCTTGTACATCAATTTCCTTGTTTTTGACTAGTAGCTTTTTGCCAACTGAGCGGCCTGAGGCGAGGAGCCGAATTGAAGATGCCGGGAAGTCGCGTTGTTCCAGTACCTTTATGAATTCCTTGCCTACCATCCCGGTGGCACCGACAATGGCTACTTTGTATTGCTTCATTATCCCTCCCTTAGACCGAGTAGAGCATCTAGACCGTAAGTTAATCCTTTGCGTTTAACTACTTTCTTGATGGCTAGTATAACACCTGGCATGTAGCATTCTCGATTGATGGTATCATGTCGTATGCTTAGTGTCTGTCCTGACGTCCCCAGGATTACTTCTTGGTGTGCCATAAGCCCGGGTAAGCGTACACTATGAATGGTAATACCTTCAGTCTGCTCTCCGCGACTGCGGAAGCTCTCTTTCTGTTTGGGGAGTTGGAATGACTTACCTTTGGCTTGTGCCATTGCCTTGGCCGTAGATAGGGCCGTTCCTGAAGGTGCGTCAGCTTTCAGGTGGTGGTGCAATTCTATAATTTCGGCATAGTCAAAGTATTTGGCTGCTATCTTAGCCAGGTGCATCATTACCACTGCTCCCAGCGCAAAATTGGGGGCCACTACTGCCCCAACCTGGTGGGCTGTTGATAATCGGTCGATCTCAGCAATGTCATCGGTGGTTAGGCCAGTGGTTCCTATGACCAGATTAACACCTCGGCTGGTGGCTATGCGCATTGCGGGCATGGTAGCTTGGGCAATAGTGAAATCTACCATCACATCAGGCTGGCAACTGGTGAGGATATGATCTAGGTCGGATGAAGATGGCACTTTGCCTGAGCCATCAGGCAGAGGCATGTATTCTTCAGTGGCCTTTAGGTCCACAGCGCCTACTATCTCCATCCCAGGCTCCTGGCAGACGGTGCTGGCCACCTGTTGTCCCATTTTACCCAAGGCGCCATGAACTACTACCCTTATTGGCTTCATATTTACCCTCTTTTATTGAAGGGGTGCCTGTGGGGGCTTCTACCTCGGTCATAGCGGGCATTGCGCTGTTTTTTAGGGGGGTGGCTCCTATCCATTGTGGTGTCTACCTTAGCCTCACCCGTATGAGAAGGCTTGTCAAATACGGCTCGTCTGGACAGATTTACTCTCCCCAGTTCGTCGATTCCGATTACTTTAACCGTAACATCATCGCCTGCTTTAACCACATCCCCAACGCTGGCTACCCTATGGCCAGCCAGTTCGCTAATATGAACCAAACCCTCTTTGCCGGGAAGGATTTCAACCATAGCGCCGAAGTTGAGCAGACGTGTTACCTTTCCGGTATAGATATCGCCAACTTCTACATCCTTGGTTAGGTTTTCAATCATGGTGATAGCTTTGCGGGCTGCTTCCTCATCGGGTGCATGAATCATCACTGAGCCATCGTTGTCAATATCAATAGTTGCTTTAGTTTCTTCGCTAATTGCCCGGATCGTTTTGCCCCCGCTGCCGATTACAGCGCCAATTTTATCAGGCTCAACCATTATTTTGTATGCTCGAGGAGCATAGGGGCTGATTTCAGTTCGACTGGATTCGATGGTTTGCTTCATCACATCCAGGATTGACATACGGGCATCTCGGGCTTGAACTATTGCTTCTTTTATAATTTCTGAGTTTATGCCCTTGAGCTTGGTATCTAGCTGGAGGGCGGTGATACCTTCGGTGGTGCCGGCTACTTTGAAGTCCATATCGCCGTAGGCATCCTCTATCCCCTCAATATCAGTCAGGATAGTGTGTTTACCCTGCTCGTCGGTGACCAGGCCCATCGCTATTCCGGCTACCGCTCTCTTTACTGGAATGCCGGCATCCATCAGGGAGAGGCTTGAGGCACAAACACTAGCCATAGAGGTGCTGCCGCTGGAGCTGAGGACTTCCGAGACCAGACGGATAGTGTAAGGGAAATCCTCTTCTTCAGGGAGTACCGGTATAAGGGCTCGCTCTGCTAGGGCACCATGTCCGATTTCACGCCGACCGGGAGAACCAACGCGCTTCACTTCGCCATTGGAGAATGGGGGGAAATTATAGTGGTGGATAAATCGTTTAGTCTCCTCTATACCCAGGCCGTCGAGTTGTTGTCTTTTCCTGGTAGAGCCTAGAGTAGTGATGGCTAGCACCTGTGTTTGTCCTCTGGTGAATAGGGCGGAACCGTGGGTGCGGGGTAGAAGTCCTACCTCACAGCTTATGGGGCGGACCTCTGTTAAACCGCGACCATTGATGCGCTGTGCTTTCTCTAGTATGTTGGTTCTTATTTCCGTTCTAACCTTTTTGTCAAAGGCGGCTAGTATATCCTCTTTGGGAAATGACTCTTCCAGTTGCTCCACGCATGTCTTCTTTAGCTCGTCGAGTATATCTTCCCGTTTCGTTTTGTCTGATAGACTTAACGCCTGGGCAAGCTCTTGAGTAACAATTGGCGAAACGGCTGAAATCAGCTCGGGGGCGATTTCACTGTTGGGGACTTCTACTTTGGGTTTGCCGTGAGCTTGCAGGAGTTGCTCTTGGAGCTTGATAACGTCTTGGTTTGCCTTGTGTCCAAATCTGATAGCCTCGATAACGATATCTTCTGAGACCTCTTGGGCTCCCGCCTCTACCATTACTACTGATTCTTTGGTGCTGGCTACAATGAGGTCGAGCTGGCTGTCTTCAAGCTGGACTAATGTTGGATTTAATATAAATTGGTTGTCAATATAGCCGACGTTGACAGTGCCTACCGGGCCGTCAAACGGCACCTCTGACATTGCTAGGACAGTAGAGCTACCAATCACTGCCAGGATGTTAGGGTCATTTTCTTGGTCAGCGGAAAGGACAGTGATAATGAGCTGAATGTCCTTGCGCCATGTTTTAGGTAACAGCGGGCGTAGTGGCCGGTCAGTAAGACGGCTGGCTAGGGTTGCCTCTTGGCTGGGGCGTCCTTCTCTCCTGATGAAGCCGCCAGGAATTTTACCAGCGGCATACAGCCTTTCTTCGTAGTCGACGGTTAGGGGCAGAAAATCCCCCCCTTCTCGTTGTTCATCACTGATGCAGAGCGTGACCAGAACTACAGAGTCTCCGTAGCGGACGGTTACTGCTCCATTTGCTTGTTCGGCGAGTTTTCCCGTTTCTATGGTGAGGACCCTACCGCCAACCTCACAATCAAAAACTAGAGATTTCAACAATACTTCCCCTCTTGAAGGCTTTACTTACGTAGTCCAAGCTTAGTAATTAGCTTGTTGTAACGCTCCATATCTTGTTTGCTTAAGTAGGATAATAGCCTTCTTCTTTGTCCTACCAGTTTAAGCAAACCGCGTTGCGAATGGTAATCGTGTTTATTGGCTGCCATGTGCCCGGTTAATTTATTTATCCTTTCGGTGAGCAGCGCGACTTGCACCTCCGCCGAACCTGTATCTCCTTCGCGGAGCTTGAATTTTTCTATAGTATCCTGCTTTTTTTCCTTGACCAAATTATAACTCCTCTATCCCTTAGTAGCAAAAGATTTGTTTATCAAAACGGAACGATTATACCATAATTGGGAACGACTGTAAATTAATATAGGTCAAGTCTTTATATTATTCCAGCTTGACTTGATAGTCGGCAGCTATTATAGTTAACGAAGTATTTATGTCCTACCTTCCGGCATTTCATTTGGATTATGTCTGAGTATAATCTTTCTGTCTAAATTACCACCATCTCTGGGTGGTTATGTGTTATGAACGTTGGCGTATGTAAGATTAGTCTCCGCCTACCTGAAAATCTA
>CAZCAS010000050.1:8640-9002 GCA_964496725.1 uncultured Dehalococcoidales bacterium | reverse complement strand
GAAATAGCCAAAACGCCATTTTAGTTCGGGCATGAACTCGAAGTTCATCCCATAAATGCCGGCCACGAAAGTAAGCGGTATAAATATGGCAGCGAATATGGTCAACACTTTCATCACTTCGTTCATCTTGTTGCTTATGCTGGAGAGGTAGATATCAAGCATCCCAGAAACCATATCCCTGAAGCCCTCCACGGTATCAATAACCTGGATGGTGTGGTCATAAAGGTCTCTGAGGTATACGCTGGTGGATTGAACTATGAGCGGCGATTCCTCCCTTTCCAATGCATTGACCACTTCCCTCAGGGGCCACACGGACTTACGCAGGAATATCATTTCTTTTCTCATACTACGGATGGTATGAA
>CAZCAS010000050.1:0-8630 GCA_964496725.1 uncultured Dehalococcoidales bacterium | reverse complement strand
CCAGCTCTGTTTCTGTATCTTCTATCTGTTCACCGAATTTCTCCAGAATGGTGAAATAGCTATCAACAGTGGCATCCAGCAACGCATAGGCAAGGTAATCAGCCCCCACTTTTCTGATACGCCCCTTTGATTTTCTAATCCGGTCTCTGACAGCCTCAAAGATATCCTCCTCACGCTCCTGGAAGGAGATAACGAAATTTGAACCGAGGACTACGCTGACCTGCTCTATCTGTATCCCTTCACCCGTTTCGTTATAGTGGAGCATTTTCAAGACAAAGTAGATGTAGTTCTCGAAGTCTTCCATCTTCGGGCGTTGTTCCGTATTCAATACATCTTCCAGCAGGAGGGGATGGAGTCCGAAGTAGTTTCCGATTTTCTCTATAACCTCCACCTCATGAATGCCGATTATGCTTATCCAGGTGACAGTCGGCTTCTCCTTGAAAGGAAAGCACTCTTCAGCTGTGTCGACCTCTCTCTCCTCAAGATTTGTTTCATCGTAGTCAACGATTTTAATCTTTACTTTGGCGACCTTCTTTTCTCCTATGTGGACGAGGGTGCCCGGGGCAAGGCCTGCCTTTTTTGATACCCTCCTGAACAGTCTGGGCATTCGGTTCACCTCCTAACTCTGGCTGTTAGAGCGCCGGTGGTATTGTCACGGCTCGGTATTGGGCACTTTAATTCGTTGTGTTCGCTTTGTCAAGGCGACTGCATCTCGCCGTAGCCTGAATCGCATTGATTTCTGCCTGGATGTGTGCTATAGTTAATGCAGAATTTAATAGGTTGGGCCGCTAGGGGTGCTTGACAGCTGAGAGGCAGTTTAGAGCCAACCCTAGGAACCTGATCTCGGTAATGCGAGCGTAGGGAAGCGGCAGGACTTAGGCCAAGGGTCTGAGGTAAATGCCGAAGCCCTTGGTTTTGTTTTTGTCTTTGGGAGTGGGTATGACCCAGTTGGGACTGGCTAGAAAAGATAGTATTTCTCCGCAGATGGAGCAGGTGGCTCAGCAGGAGGGGGTGGATGCTGAGTTCGTTCGGCAGGGTGTTGCTGATGGGACGATAGTGATTCCGACTAATGCCGAGCATAAAAACCTTGTTCCTTGCGGGATAGGTCGGGGGCTTAGAACCAAGGTAAATGCCAACATCGGTACCTCTTCTGACTTCGGCGATATGGATACCGAGATGGAAAAGCTGCGGGTATCTATTGACCATGGGGCGGATACGGTTATGGACCTGAGCACTGGTGGCGATATATCGGCTATTCGGCGGGCTATAGTTGCGTCAAGTTCGGTACCGATAGGAACTGTACCTATTTATCAGGTTGGGATTGACGCCATAAATAGGCACGGTGCCATAGTCAAGATGACCGTTGATGACTTGTTTGCTGGCATTGAAGAGCATGCTCGTGATGGTGTTGATTTCATCACAGTTCATTGTGGGGTGACTCAGTCGGCTATTGCCAAGCTGAAGCAGCAGGGTAGGGTAACCGATGTCGTCTCTCGAGGGGGTGCTTTCCTGATAGGTTGGATGCTTCACAACAAGCGTGAGAATCCTCTCTACGAGTATTATGACCGTTTGCTGGAGATAGCTAGAGAGTTTGATGTAACGCTGAGCCTTGGTGACGGGATGCGCCCTGGTAGCTTGGCTGATGCTACTGACCGAGCCCAGGTTGAGGAGTTGCTTGTTATCGGGGAGCTGGTACAGCGGGCTCGGCAGGCTGGGGTTCAGGCGATGGTTGAAGGCCCAGGACACCTACCCCTCAACCAAATTGAGGCTAATGTTCAGTTAGAGAAGGCTGTCTGCAACGGGGCCCCCTTCTATGTATTGGGTCCACTGGTAACTGATGTTGCCGCTGGCTATGACCATATCGCTGGGGCTATAGGTGGTGCTATCGCTGCTGCTGCTGGTGCTGATTTTCTTTGCTATGTAACGCCGGCCGAGCATCTTTCTCTACCCGACCCCGAAGATGTGAGGCAGGGGGTAATAGCCTCGCGTATTGCTGCTCATGCCGGTGATATTGTCAAAGGGGTAAAGGGAGCTGAGGAATGGGATAGGAGGATGTCTGTGGCTCGGAAGAACCTGAAATGGGAGGAACAAGCCAATCTGGCGTTAGACCCTGAGCGGTCTCGCCGGGCTCATAGGAAGCATGCTTCAGCGGGGGTTGCGTGTAGCATGTGTGGTGAGTTTTGTGCCATGGAATTAATGGAAAAATATCTGGGCATCTCGGTGCCTAAAAATTGCTAATCTGAAAGAGAGGGGGAATTAAAAAATGCCGTTATTTCACTCAGTAAGAGAAAAAGAGGTCACTAAAGCAATCGTTAGTAGCTTTTCGCGCCAGTTTGAGGAGTATGTTGACAGTGATGTTGTTATTATTGGTGGTGGCTCCAGTGGACTTATAGCGGGCAGAGACCTTGCTAAAGCTGGGGCTAAGGTGCTCATTGTGGAGAGGAATAACTACCTTGGTGGTGGCTTCTGGGTCGGTGGCTACTTTATGAACAAACTTACCCTGAGAGCACCATCGCAGGAGGTCCTTGATGAGCTGAATGTACCCTACGAGCATGCTGGCACTGGTCTCTATGTGGCTGATGCTCCCCATGTCTGCTCTAAGCTTATTGGCGTCGCCTGTGATGCTGGGGTTAAGTTTCTCCAGTTGACTCTTGTGCAAGATGTGGTGGTGCGTGATAACAGGGTAGCGGGAGTGGTGGTTAATTGGAGTCCGGTGGTTCATGTCCCCGGCGAGATTTCCTGCCTTGACCCTGTGCCTTTGGAGGCGAAGGTGGTTATTGATGCTACCGGCCACGATGCTTGCGTGGCTAGGAAGCTGGAGCAACGGGATATGCTCACACTGGCGGGAGAGGGAACATTATGGATTGAGAAGTCAGAGGATGCTGTGGTGGAGCATACTGGAGAGGTCTATCCCGGATTGGTTGTAGCCGGCATGGCGGTGGCTGCTGTTTATGGTCTGCCTCGCATGGGCCCCACCTTTGGCGGCATGCTTCTCTCGGGGAAGAGAGCGGCTGAGGTTGCTCTGGAAATACTGGAGCGGCTGAAGGTATCTTCCTGACAGGGTTGATTTTCCCTGTTCTGGCGCCTAAGATAGCAGTTAGGATATGAATGGTGCTTTTAATGTAGGCAAGGTCTTTGGCATACAGCTCAGACTCCATTACAGCTGGTTCATAATATTTGCCTTGCTAACTTTCCTGCTGGTCTCCCCCTTCTGGGATTCACCTTTGGCGTGGGCTATTGGTATAGCTGCCTGTTTGCTCTTCTTTGGTTCCGTAGTTGCCCATGAGTTAGCTCATAGTCTGGTAGGCCGGGCAAACGGCATCCCGGTAAAGAGCATAACCCTTTTTCTGTTTGGCGGTGTTGCTCAGATGACTAAGGAGGCAAAACGCCCCAACGCTGAGTTGAAAATGGCAGCGGCTGGCCCCCTCTGCAGCTTGGCTATTGGGGGAGTATTTAGTTTGGTCTCGTTCTTAAATCCAGATATGTCTATGCCAGTAGCCAGAATGGTTCAGTGGCTGGCGCTTATGAATTTTGCCTTGGCAGCATTCAATTTGATTCCAGGTTTCCCCCTGGATGGTGGGCGTCTTTTCCGCTCCGCTGTGTGGCGCTTTACCGGGGATTATAGTCGCTCCACCCGAATTGCTACCCAAGTAGGGGTGGGGGTAGGCTACGCCTTTATCGGGGGTGGCATTGCTATTGTGTTCCTGCATCCATATAACCTGAGCTGGTTTAGTGGTGTGTGGATGGTTTTTATCGGCTGGTTTTTAAGAAATGCTGCTTCAGCAAGCTATCGTCAGGCTCAATGGCGCGAGACCCTCGAGAGGTTGACTGCTGCTCAGGTAATGAATGTTAGCTGTCCGGTAATTCCGTCAGATATCACCATCAGCCAATTGGTTCAGGAGTATATCCTCCCTAGGGGATGCCACCTTTTTATGGTATCGGATGCTGGCGGCCCCCAGGGGGTTTTGACCCTGCGGAATATCAAGTCTGTTCCCCGCCCGGAGTGGGATACAGTGCAGGTAAAAGATGTAATGACACCTATTGGCAAGATAGGGGCAGCCCATCCCAGTCAAGATGTCCTGAGTGTATTAGAGCAGATGGATGAGAGTGGTGTAAATCAGATGGCTGTAGTGGATGAGGGGAGGGTTATTGGGCTAATCGCCCGCGATGACCTGGCACGTTTTCTTCACACCCGCTCTGAGCTGGGGATTAAGTAGTTTAATTAATATCAACCTGTAATGAACGAAGTTATAGTTTACTTATTGGCGATTACTGCTGCCGAGATGGTTACCGTTTTCTTCCAGCCACTATGGGGGATAGTGGCTCATATTGTCATAATGGTGACGGTGATAATCCGTGCAGCCCGAACTGCCGATAAGCCTCAGCGACAGCTGGTCTTAGCATTGGCATTGGTGCCTTTAACTAGGATAATAAGTCTGAGCATCCCTCTAATCAATATCCCCCAGGCGCTGTGGTATCCCGTCATTTATGTTCCGCTATTGATAGCGGCTGTGGCAGTGGTGCGGGTCTTGGGTTATAGCAGGGGAGATATAGGGCTCAGCTTCCGCTCGGTTCCCATTCAATTAGCGGTGGGGTTGCTTGGGTTTGGTTTTGGGCTTGCGGAGTATCATATCCTGAAGCCTGAGGCTTTAGTACCCAAGTTTATTTTAGCTGACATGTGGCTGCCAGCATTGATGCTCGGCGTATGCACCGGTTTTGTGGAGGAGTTTGTCTTCCGTGGGATACTCCAGCGTAGTGCGTGGGAGAGATTGGGATGGGGCGGGATAATCTATGTTAGCGTGCTATTTGCTATTCTCCACATAGGTTTTCTTTCATGGGTTGATATTATCTTTGTCTTCGGTGTTGCCATGTTCTTTGCTTGGGTAGTTAAAAAAACAGGGTCACTTTTAGGAGTGACCCTGGCTCATGCCTTAACTAATATAACCTTGTATTTAATAGCTCCCTTTATTTTTTAATGGAGCATTCCGAAGATTTTTATTCCAATAAGAATAGCGAACACCGCAGTTAGTGGCCAGATACCTACATTGGCGAACTTAGCCATCCGTATTGAAGTGCCTGAACGACTAGCCCCGGCCAGCTCTTTGGTGACTAAAAAGAGTATTAGACTGGCTACAGCAGCTATACCTATGGCAGTGATTATCCCCGTGGCTCCTAAGGCTGCTATCGTGGTAACAGTAGTTACTGTAACAGTGCTAACCACTCTCTACCTTTCTTTCAAGTTAAAATCAGGATAAGTTATAAGGACACATTTGTCAAGACCTATCAATCCATTAAGCGATGAAATTGCCCAAGAACTATCACGAAAAAACACTCCTGTCAATATTTGGTTATTAGGCTAGTTTTCGCCGCCTCATTGTTAGTGGCCCAGCAACAGCGGCAGTTACCCCACCTATAATAGCGATTAGCCGCCAGTTAATGGATTTGGACTCGGGTTCGGTTACTGTCTGGACTTCAAACGTTCCAGATAGGTCGTCAACATTTACCTGATAAACCCCGGGGGTATCTCTGCTTATGCTGAAGCTGACCAGTTCGCTGTCACCCCCGGCAACCTCGACCTGTTTAGTCTCAGCCTCTACGTCATTTATTTTTAGGGTGACTTTATAAGTGCCAGCGAGTTCACCGCTGTTAGCAACGTTGATGCTGATAGTTACATTCTCTCCGGCGGCGACCTCGGTGGGAGATATCGTCAGCTCACTGGTGTTGAAAGCAGCTGGGGCTGGTGGTTGCTTAACCTCAAACGTTCCTGATAAGTCGTTAACGGTTACTGTATACGTTCCAGGGGCATCCTTGGTTAAGGTGAAGGCTACACTCTGTTGGGCACCCCCGGCAACCTCGACCTGTTTAGTCTCAACCTCTACATCATTTATTTTTAGGGTGATTTCATAAGTGCCAGCTAGGTCGCCGTTATTGGTAATAATGGCAACTATGGATATAGTTTCTCCAATATCGGCTTCGTTGGGGGTTATGGTCAGGTCAGTGACTTCAAAAGCGGCAGGGTGCGTATAGGCTAGGGTCGTGAAGAGGCTGAAGTGAGTCACTGATGCGCTGATGGTATGGTTGGCTACGTCCACAGTGCTTCCCTCAAGGACAACCCACTCATTAGCATTCTCATCCCATGTGGCGAGAAGTAGGTTCTCTGCACTGACTCCTTCAGGGATGAGGGTGGGGTCATAGGTGAAGGTGAGGGTTATTGCTGGGTCGAAGCTGGCTCCCTCAGGCCCGAGTTCATATGTCAGGCCGATAACAGCGGAATCCTGGGGTGGGGTTGGGGGATTTCCCATCTCTTCGATGGTTAGCTCATTGAGCGGCTCTCCATCTTCGGTGAGACCTGTTATGCCCTCACCAATGGTTACTTGGCATATACCGTCGTCAGATTCAAAGATGAGGTCTTCAGTGAATGTGCCGTTGTCATCTATGTAGTCGGATAGCTTGCTATCAGCCGTAATTGGTATGCCCCCGCCGCCGCCTCCGCCTCCTCCTGGGGTATAGGTGACAGTGTCTATGTATTGTGGTGATGGCAAATAGGTAGTGACTGGGAGCCATCCCAGTTTAGTTGTGTTGACTTGAGCCGTGATAACTATGGCTTCTACATTATAGGTTCCGGCTTGGCTTCCAGTGGGGAAACTGAGGGATACAGTTTTGCTGGCATGAGTGCTCTCGCCCGCTGTGTTAGGGAATGGGTCTATATTGATGGTGTAGCTTGACCTCAGGGTTACCACATTGCCAGTCTCTTGGTGTTCCGCTACAATTCGGGAGGTAACGTATCCCTCTGTTACCTCCCCCAGTATTGCCAGTGGCAGGTTTTGATGGCAGGTCGCAGTGCCGTCAACTGTGGCATAGAAGGTCTCGCTGCCGCTGATATTGGTCTTATCGAGTTCTATGTCATAGTTGAGGGTGAAATAGTCTTCGATGGCTAGGGCGAATAACGGGCTGGGGCTGATAGTGATTAGACAGAGCACCGCAATCAGCGTAATTAGTAGGTGCCGTACCATGCTGCCCTTAAGTATCCTTTGCCTCATTGCTCTGGTTGCCCTTCTAGTTTAAACCAACATTCGGCGTCGTCTGACCCACAATGGCCCAGCAATGGCGGCAGTTACTCCGGCTATAATAGCGATTAGCCTCCAGTTAATCTTTCTGGCAGGTGCCAATTTGACCTTAAATGTTCCTGATAGGCCATCAACGGTCACTGAGTAAGTTCCAGCAACGTCACGGGTCGTGGTGAAGGTGACCCTCTCACTGGCACCACCGGCTAAGGTTATCTCTTTGGTAGCTACCGTTACCCCATCTACCTTAAGGGCTATCTCATAGCTTCCGCTGAGCTCGCCGGTATTGGTAACGAGGACACTGATAGTTGCCGTTTCTCCAATGTTGACTTCAGCCGGAGTTATGGTCAGGTCACTGGCGGTGAAGGCTGCTGGTGCCTCAACTACTGCCCCGGCTACGCTGAAGCTATCGAAAAGACGGTCTAATCTGACGTCATAACTACCTTCAGCATCTGGTGTTACAGTGAATGACACTGCTTTTGTCTCATTGGGTTGCAGGGAGACATCTTGTCCTGCTGCTACTGTGTTATCAATCCACAGGGTGGCAACATATATATCGGGTTCATCGGTGAGGTTGGTAACGTCAGCAGTGATAGTGACATCTTGGCCCATCTTGGCCGCAGTGGGGTTGATGGCGAGGTTGGACACTTTGAAATTCACTGGGGGTATATCCTCGCTGCCTGAGATAGCAAAGATAGAGAACTTGGTGATTGGGCTGGTGTAGTAGACATATGAGCTATCTTCTTCTATCCTCTTGGTGGGGAGGGTAATCCACTCGCCAAGCTCCTTGTCATATCGTCTCAGAGCCACTGACCACGGGTGTACGGAGTTTTCTTCCAGCCACTCTTTTTCTACCTTGAAGGTCATGTGACCTACCTCTATATTTTCAGGAGTGGCGCGTTCAAAGGTGATTTTGATGTAAGCCCTGACAATCTGCTCGTCAGGTAGTCCTACTGCCACCTCCCTTGGCTGTTCTTCAGATATCTCTACTGTAGTCTCGACGTTGGTCAATGCGTCTTTTGTTTTTATCATTAGGTTGTCCAGGGGTATGGGTGTTCCTACTACCACTACCCACTCTCCAGCCCAGGTTCTAATTGCCAGATATCTGCCTCCGCTGGATGTGGTGTAGAGCACGACTGGGTCTGTTGCCTCTGCTGGTGGCTCGGGTGGCTCCTCGCCTATCAGTTGTTCGGTTGGGACATTGGGCAGTGAGTCAAAGAGCACCTCCGCATCAATGGAATATAGCTTGTCGGGGGATAGCCCGGGCAGCCGCTCAATTAAGGATTCTTCACTCATCGTTGGTATGGTCTGGTTCAGCTTACTCGTGCTTAGCTCCTCCATAACATCGGTGGCGGCTTCGCTATTCATCTCCTCTAGGATATCGCCTGTGGTATTGGCATCCGTCTCCTCTAGGATGGCGGCAGCGTCATCGGCACCCATTTCCTCTATGATAGCAGCGGCGTCATTGCTGTCCATCTCCATCAGGATATCGGCGGCGTCATTGCTGTCCATCTCCATCAGGATATCGGCGGCGTCATCGCTGTCCATCTCCAGTAGGATATCGGC
>CAZCAS010000049.1:0-9002 GCA_964496725.1 uncultured Dehalococcoidales bacterium | reverse complement strand
GGTATGCGCTCTCCAGCGGTAAAGGAAGCCCTAAAGCAACATAAGGCAGTATATTTCGGCGCCATCGGCGGTGCCGGCGCCCTCATCTCCAAGAGTATCAAGAAATCCGAGGTAATAGCCTACGATGAACTGGGAACTGAGGCAGTTCGTCGTTTAGAGGTAGAAGACTTCCCAGCCACAGTGGTGAATGACATTTATGGCGGAGACCTGTACCAACAGGGAAGGGCTAAGTATAGGGTAGTCTGATGAAGCGATATGATTACGTTATCGTGGGTAGTGGTATTGCCGGGCTGTACACTGCCCTGCTGGCAAAGAAGCAGGGAACTGTGCTTATTATAACCAAAGGCAGTATCGATGACTGCAATACCAAATATGCTCAGGGGGGTATCGCTGCCGCCATAGGCAAGAATGACTCCCCAGAGATGCACTTCAATGATACCATAGCTGCCGGAGACGGATTATGTAATACAGAGGCAGTACGTATCTTAGTCAACGAAGCCCCGGTCCGCATTGCCGACCTCGTCGATTTTGGAGTGCCTTTTGATACCATTGATGGAAAGATAGCCCTCTCCCTGGAGGCAGCTCACAGTTTACCTCGCATCCTCCACGCCGGGGGTGATGCCACCGGCGAACATATGGAGGTTACTCTCAGCAAACAGGTAACTTCCTCCAAAATCCCAATTCTTGAAGATTGCCTGGCTACTGAGATCGTGGTAGAAGAGGGAACAGTTAAAGGAATTAAAGCCCTCGATTGCCGCACTGGCTCCATTGAGCAATTTGACTGTCGCTACTTGATTCTGGCTACTGGGGGTGCCGGGCAGTTATATAAATTCAACACCAACTCAGATGTTGCCACTGGTGATGGCGCAGCACTAGCTTTCAATGCTGGGGCTGAAATAGCTGACATGGAGTTCTTCCAGTTCCACCCTACCGCCCTCCGCTTACCCGGGGTAATGCCATTCCTTATCTCGGAAGCGGTTCGAGGTGAAGGAGGAGTACTGCGCAATGTAGATGGCCACTGTTTCATGGCTGACTATACACCAGAGGCTGAGCTGGCGCCACGAGACGTGGTAGCCCGCAGTATACTTAATGAGATGGGAAAGACAGGCTCGGACAGGGTTTTCCTTGATGTTACCCACCTATCCCCCCACATTATTACCACCCGATTCCCTCATATCTACCGCTTCTGCCTGGACCACGGGCTAGATATTACCAAAGGCTTGATACCGGTAGCGCCGGCGGCACATTATATGATGGGCGGCATCAAGACCAATAGCTGGGGAGAGGCCAAGATAGCTGGACTATTCGCAGTGGGTGAGACCACCTGTACCGGTATCCACGGAGCCAATCGGTTAGCTTCAAACTCACTCCTAGAAGCAGTGGTATTTGGTCAGAGAATAGTGGAAAGAACTACACAGGAAACCAGGGTGCCCGATGATGCCCAAGGTAAAGAAACCCGCTATTCGCTAAGCCAAAGGCCAGTCCCTGAGGCTGTGCCCCCACCCAGCCACTCCACCCTGCAACAACTGCTCTGGGATAAAGTGGGCATCATACGCCATAAAGAGGGCCTGACCGAGGCAGCCGATGTTCTAGCCGCCTGGCAAAAATCCCTACCCCGGCCCACAGACCGCCTCTCCTATGAACTAAACAACCTGGTGATAACCGGCCGATTAGTAACAGAGGCAGCTCTCCTCAGAGAAGAGAGCCGAGGTGCCCATTTCCGCTCTGACTTCCCCCATAGTGTGCCTAAATGGCAACGCCACATCATCTGGGTAAAGTGATAAAGACCCGTATTTTGAGCTAGTCTGCCGACATATGGTATAATTTAAAGTGACAATAAAGACAGTAGCTACCAACCGCAAAGCCTATCACAACTACCACGTAGAGGAGAGTATCGAGGCTGGTATAGCCCTTACCGGTACTGAAATAAAGTCAATCCGAGCTGGTAAAGTAAGTTTAGGCGATGCCTATGTCAAGCCGGAGGGTGGAGAATTATGGCTACTAAATGCCCACATCGCTCGCTATGAGGCAGGTAGCTATTTAAGCCATGTGCCGACACGACCTCGAAAGCTCTTACTCCACCGCAAGCAGATTGACATACTCGCCAGCAAGGTACAGGAAAGAGGCTTTACGCTACTACCGCTGAGGTTATATATTAAAGATAGCATCGCTAAAGTCGAGGTAGCACTAGCCAGAGGCAAAAAGCTACATGACAAACGAGAGGCAATTACTCGCCGGGAGGCACAAAGAGAAATAGACCGAGTCGTAAAGAGGCAGAAATTCGGAAGGAGGTAGTTTAGTTTTAATCTACCTGTAACAGATGGGGACGCGTGGGCTCGACAGGGGAAGTATACTACAGGATTGCAGGCTGAGGTGCCACTACCCTCATAAAACAGGTGGCAAAAAGATAAACGGCGAACCTGAATTCGCTCTTGCAGCCTAAATAAGGGCTGCACATCCAACCCAACCCCACCTCAACGGGTTGGGATTGGGTGCCGAAAAGTTGAGGTGCCATCACTCTGATGCCGATAAGGGTGGTGAAAGAATTATCGGCTGGTCTAGCTAGACTCGGTCAGCAGAGGGTAGCTAGATAAGAAAAAGAGCTGACTAAGCTTGTAGGATATTCTGGGTAGCTTCTCTTGGACGGGGAGTTCAACTCTCCCCCGTCTCCACCAACTCCAACACTCTCTTTATTTAAGGGAGTTAGAAATACCGGTTTGTCAGACGCCGTCTTAATTGCTTTACCAAGCAATGCACCAAAAGACGGCGTCGGCTTTAATGCAGTTATACGCTTCGTCTCAAGATCGACGTAGACCATCTCAATAAGCGTATTCACCAATCGTCTTCTTTCTTCCAGTGTTGCCTCCCCCCAAAGCATCGGGATGTCTGAAAAGAGCTTTGCGGCCTCCTCTATCGCCGGGTTCGTGATGGTACTTGCCTGCTGGAGCTGGCAGTCAATCTCTGCTAACCGCCGGTTGTATTCTTCATCGGTATAGGCCCCATCGGCGTACGCACGGCCGAGGCGCCGCCGCTTCTCTTGCAGCGCCGCTGGGCTTGGACCGTTGTAGCTCGCCACGGCCAGCTCGGCCATCTTCTGCTGCCAATCAGGATGTAGGTCCAAGCAGTGTATGATGGTGGCTACCTGCTTATCGATCACCTCCGCTACAATGGAGGTATTGTTGGTGGGGCACTCGTGGGCATGCCGTTCCCGATAGAGAGGCACCTGCCGGCGATGTCGATCTGACTGAAGTCCATTGCCGCAGTGAGAGCAGGCAATCATACCCTGCAGCTGCCCTTTCGGGCCATGTACTAAGCGTACCAGCTGCCTTAGCTGTCTTCTAGCCTGCACGCGCTGGAACAGTTCTTCAGAGATGATTGCCTCATGTCTCCCCAGGTATTCTTTACCCTTATATTTCACATACCCGCAGTAAAAGTGGTTATTGAGCATGTCTTTGACTGCATGGGCTGTGAAGGTATGACCCTTTCGAGTGCGGAGATTTTGCGCATTAAGCCAGGCGGCAATCTCACCGTATGACTGGCCTTCACCACACCGCAGGAATCCTTCTTTCAAAACTTCCGCTTCCCGATCAACCCTCAAAGGCAGTCCCTTTTCCTGTTGCCGCTCATACCCGAAAGGTACTGGGCCAACCGTGAGCCCCGATTCTGCCATAAACCGAAAGGTTTTACTGACGTAGATGCCCAGGAGATCGGAGAAGAACTCGTTGTAGGCCCCCATCTGGTTCAGCATAAGACGGCCTTGAGGAGTGGTATAGTCGAAAGGATCGTTGACACTGGCGAAGCCCACGCCAGCCCTAGCCAAACGAGCCAGGGCCTGCATTTGAATGCTCAGTTTTCGGGCTAATCGGTCGAGCGTGTGTACCACCACGACATCGAACTCGCCATGTTCAGCATCCCTGAGAAGACGAAGTAGTTCCGGCCGCTTCTCGATTTCGTCGGTATGGGCGGAGACGCCGGCCTCTTTATACTCTTTGAGTAGAACATAACCCCGCTGCTGACACCATCGTTCAATGCCCAGCCGTTGGGCTTCTAGCGAATGCCCTTCAACCTGGCTCTCATCCGAGACCCTGATAATTGTTGCCGTGCGATTACCTTTGCCCAACTTGGCCTCTCTGTTACTCATTTAACTTGCTCCTTCGCGCTAAAATCGCCCTGCCTACCTCGGCCTAGACCCGGCAGAGGCGCTCGACCGATTCTGGGTCGAGGACTGGTTGAGCATCAGCACATATACGCTCATATGGAGCGTACATAGCAAGTTTCGGCGTAAAATTCACCTCAAGCTTGGAGAGAGTGCTTTGGGTGGTATAAGTTTCGGCGAGTTTACTCCGATTAAACTACTTTTCGTCTTTTTTCTTAAGTAGATTGTTACCCATTTGAATTCTCTGAATCTTAAGGTATTATTAAAGTATGCGCATGTCATATTTCGACATGCGTACAATATGCGTACAGGAGTTTATTATGGTTAAAGCTTCTATTTCTGACTGGGAGTGGTTTAAATGGCCAGGTGCCCGCTTCGAAAACGGTCTACTGGTAAGCGGCGAACAAGAACCTCAATGGTATTTCCCCGCTCAACAGCAACGAGAAATCCTTAATGGCTTATTAAAGGTGTCTGATGAAAGAACCGCGGTAGAATTCGCCAAGTTGTGGGGCCTTTTAGGATTGAACATAGAAAACAAGGAAGCCTTGAGAGAGTTTACACTTGACGTATTAGCTGTTAAGGACAAAGGGTTCCTTACGGCATCTCAAATTGATGAAGTCGAGAAACGCTTTAGAAATGAACGGCCTCCAGGAGACTCATTACCAGATATTTTGTGTTTTGTTCGAAAAGTAAAGCTTATATCTGAGGTAAGAAGAATCCAGCACCTTTATGATGAAGATGTAACGGCTGGGGAATATGAGGCAAATTCTTGGGTTAATGATTCATCGAATGTGAATGCGATTAAAGAATATGATTTGGTGCCTTTGGATCTATTGAAAGAGCAATTCCGACGCAGGGGTTATGGTGCTGACTTAAATAAGTATATATTGGACACAATCATTTCCAGTGAACGTAAGCGGTTCTCTTATAGCAAAAGCTTCTGGGTTGAACTGAAACTGAACACGGTTTACTTACCAAATGATCACGGTGAATTCAAGTTTATGATTAGTTTTAGTTCTCTCTCTAAATTCATCGTATATACTGCATTAGCGTCCAACACCATTTCGCCCAAAATTTGTGCTGACCCTAAATGTGGGCAAATTTTCTTTTCTCAAAAGTCAGACCAGCGATATTGCCCTCCACCACCCGGGATTAAACGTTCTCGCTGTGAGGGTAGGCATAGCCAAGAGAATAAAAGGAAAAGACAGAACATTAAGTGATCTATCTTTTAGCAAAGCAGCTGTAGGAACTTATCCAACTCCAACTCTTGTCCACATGTAGTTCGAATCTGATGTGGTAGCCCAAGTTGTTCAATACATAGGACTTTCAACATGATTTTCAAGATGGTGTTCGCTTTTGCTTAGGTCAGAGTCTCCGGCTCTGCACAAAGCGATGAATTGTATCCAATATGCACCCTGTTGCTTTCTTAGTTATGCTGTGGGTTACTAGTCGCTTAACCCTTTGGCCAGATGCCAAATAAAGCAGTACTAGCTACCACAATCAAGATAAAGATGAAATCAATAACTGAGAGAAAAGATGATAACGCCGCTAGGACGCAGAAGGCTATCGCAACTTGTAGCTCCCATGATATAAAACTTGCCAAGACATCATAACCTCCTGCTTCACTAACGCTACCTCTTTAATAGCTCGAACTAGACCGGGATCCTTCATTATAGAATATCGCTTTAGTGTTTAGTATCCTTTGGAGGGTTAGGATCGTTACCTGGAGCAACCGTGTCTGAATCCCTAATCGTTCCGTCGGGCCTATGTATAACTGCCTCTCCACCGCCGATATTTCTCAATATTTCCTTAGCACGGTCTTCAGCTTCTGCTTGTGTAGGATGATGAGAGCTTGCTTTGTCTGCTCCTGGTTTCTTTACATCCCAGCCCCCATCAGGATTGGGGACAACATGCCGTTCGTTGCGTCTACCCAAGAGACTCCTCCTTTCTCACTTCCTTATATCATTAGGTCTGGCAGGCCTACTTCCCTGCTTGTGCCTCATCCCGCCCCATAGCCCGGGACAGCGAGGCCACTATATACTGATTGAGGCTGACTCCTTCCTTATTTGCTAGTCGGTTAAGCTGTCGATGTAGACTCTTCGGAACCCGGACATTGAACTTACCGCTAAACTCCTGTTGTTCCCGTGGTAGGGGGATATCCATGCCATCCTCATAGGCCGACTCAAGCCATAGTCGGCGAGCCTCTTCTATCTCTCCAAGAGCCTCTTCAATAGTTTCGCCCTGAGAATAACATCCAGGTAAATCCTCAATCTCAACGAAGTATCCGCCCTCCGGAGCTTCTTCAATAGTAACAGGATATTTCAGGTCGAGGTAGTATTCCAAAGGTTTGCGTTCAGTTATAGTTACCATAATTACTCCTCCAGCCCCAAGTCTTTGATAATTCTATTGACGTAAGGGGTCTTGATGTATTTTCCGCCTTTAGGGATAACCACCGTTATCGGGGTTTCACCTTTCTTATGATAAACTTGATGGCTACCGCCGCTTTTATGCAGTTTGTAGCCTAAGGCAATGAGAAGCCTGCTACAGTCATCGGTCGTGATATGTCCTTTATCGCTGAGGAATTTCTTAATTAGCTTCTCATCACCTTTCATGGCTAGATGATACCATATATAGTGGCATTTGTCAACCATTTTGAGGGTAACCTGGAGGTAGGTTGAGGCTGGTCATCAAGGCTAGGTTACCCAAGAGGCTGGCGCCGGAGCAGCTGCTATACCGATGAAGACGATATTTACCGGTCCTTACTAGTAAGGACACACAATGGCTATTTGTTATATGGCAATGTACTCCTGAAGAAGTTTATAACAGCGCTGACCTGCTCTCCTAAGGTGTCTGTTGATTTAACCACCAAAACTGTGCCATTTTCGCTGACAACTCACAGATTTAGTGTATTCTTTGGAATATCTCAGCACCAAGGCACTGGACATTGACTTTTCACATCTTTTGGTGCTACTATTGCGACAGCGAAGTAATCTGACTTATATACTTACGGAGAGAAGAAGCCATGCCAGTGCTTGATAATTATGTTAATGTGACTGAGGCTGCTGGATGTCTGGCTTGAAGTCGACAGTAGAAGCGCCCATGGCATCCCTGAATTCTCTCAGGGGACCTGCCGCAGAGGTAAGCTTCTTAAGGTACCGTCCACAGGTAACAGGACTGCAACCGGCTATCTGGGACCCGGAGTATATGGCTTCGTTCTTCGACATCGGCAGGTTCTTAAGTATCCATTCTGTAAATACAGGTTCAAACATGCTGTTGGCTTTCATCTCTACACTGCCAGACCGATAGTCCAGGGTATCCTTGGCTACCTTGGTGCTTATGCTTCCATACCTTCTTTCTCTCACACACACATTGTTAGCACTATGCCAGCGAATGGTGCGGAGCTTCTTGGCCACCGGTACAACGCGTAGCTGGAGGTTGTGCGTCTGGCAGAGGAGATGGAGATTTTCCGGATCCCAGTTGGACGGGTTATTGTCGGCATGGTCTATCTGCAACTTCACCCTCCCGGGTCCGCGTTCGCAGATAAGACAGTATTCCCCGTCGCGGCTTGCGATGAAGTCATAGGCCAAGCGATGGTGGTTAACCTGGAAACGGTTAGCCATCCTGGCTCCCCCTTTCTTTCATTACCAAGAGTTCGGAGAAGGCTAGAGCGCCGTGGCAGTGAACCAGATCTTTGCAGGTTTCTGGGTTGGTCAGCGATAACCCATTAAAGCCTTCGAACCATGGGGAGTTCGGTGAATGGAAAAGGGGGGCAATCAATACCATTGCACCCTCCATATTGCTGATATATCAATATATTTGGAACCAGGTGAACTCAGTAGTAGTGTGGAGCTGTCAGTCTTGAGGTCTCCCCCGTCTCCACCAACTCCAACACTCTCTTTATTTAAGGGAGTTAGAAATACCGGTTTGTCAGACGCCGTCTTAATTGCTTTACCAAGCAATGCACCAAAAGACGGCGTCGGCTTTAATGCAGTTACACGCTTTGTTTCAAGGTCCACATAGACCAACTCAACCAGTGATTTGACTAACGTTCTTCTTTCTTCCGTCGTGGCTTCATTCCACAACATCGGTATATCCTCAAATAGCACTACCGCCTCTTCAATTGCTGGTGGTGTAACAACCGAAGTTCGCTCGATTTGACGGTCAATTTCAGCCAACCGCATCCTGTACTCTTGATCAGTATAACCTCCATCTCCATAAGCCCGGACGACGCGACGACGTCTTTCCCGTAATCCCTCAGGGTTCGGACCGTTGTGACTGGACACGGCCAGCTCGGCCATCTTCTGCTGCCAATCAGGATGTAGGTCCAAGCAGTGTATGATGGTGGCTACCTGCTTATCGATCACCTCCGCTACAATGGAGGTATTGTTGGTGGGGCACTCGTGGGCGTGCCGTTCCCGGTATAAGGGAACCTGCTGGCGGTGACGGTCCGACTGGAGCCGATTACCACAATGCCAGCATGCCACGATCCCCTGAAGTAACCCCTTTGGGCCATGAACCGAGCGTATCTGTTCCTCCGGTACCGCCGCGCCTGAACCCACTGGAACAACTCTTCGGATACGACAGCTTCGTGCTTGCCGGTGAACTCCAAGACATTCCTGCAGGCTTTCTCAAGGAAGAGCTCGAAACCGGTGCCCAGGTCGTCGTTGGCTATGGTTCGCCTGCCCTTTTGCATTGCAGTAGGGAACCGTGGAGGATATAATTGGGTTGAGCAACCAAAACAGGGGATGTGAAATGGCACGGCAAGAAAGAGCGCCAGCACTAGAAAGTGGATACGATGTAATCATAATCGGTGCGGGGATAGGTGGTTTGACCTGTGGCGCTGCTC
>CAZCAS010000048.1:0-9003 GCA_964496725.1 uncultured Dehalococcoidales bacterium | reverse complement strand
GGCTACCTGCTCAGCGGTATACTCGCCGTAATAAGCTTCGAGGCCCACCAGACCAACCGCCCTCAACTCTACGACCATCGTCTCAAAGTCGTCAACAGTGAACGGGTGCGCCAGCACCGGCAAGCCGCCAGCCCTTATCACCAGTCCCACCGCCTCCACAGGAGTAATCTTTACCCATTCAACATAGGCCAGTCCATCCCGACCCAAATACTCGGCGAACGCCTGGTTAATCGAGCCCACATAACCCTTTTCCAACATAGCTTGAGCAATATGAGGGCGGCCCATAGCCCCCGCGCCGGCTATTTCCTGAACTCGCTGCCACTCAATATGAATGTCCAAACCCTCCAGCTTAGCAATCATCCTCTGAGCCCTCTCTCGCCGAGAACCACGCATCCTCTCCAGCCTGACCCTCAGCTCCTCGTCGTTATAATCTATAAAGTAGCCTAAAATATGAACTTCACCCGAAGAGACGTAGGTGCTGATTTCCACGCCAGGTACGACTTTCAGTCCGGAGAAAGCCCTGGCCGCTTCCAAGGCAGGGACAACGCCATCCACATTGTCATGGTCAGCAAGGGCAATAATGGCTAGCCCCTGCTCTGCTGCTTTACGGACAATCTCCTCGGGGCTGAACCGACCATCAGAGGCGGTAGAGTGCAGATGGAGATCCACTTTAGACACTATTACTCCACCTCCTCGCAGATGCGCTCAATGCTTTTCGCCCTGCCACTGCTGTCGTCAACCTCAACAACCAAGGCGTTAAATACTGTTTTGCCTGAGCCTACAGACAAACGATGGGGCATCATGGTCAGAAAACGGTGAAGTACCGCTTCAGTATCATCGCCGATGACTGAATCAATAGGTCCGGTCATACCAATATCAGTAACATAGGCAGTGCCGTTTGGGAGTAACTGGGCATCAATGGTTCCCACATGAGTATGGGTGCCTAGCACAGCACTGACTCGACCGTCCAGGTATCTTCCCAGCGCTACTTTCTCCGATGTTGCCTCAGCATGGAAATCAACGATAATGACCGGCGGCTTGTGTTTCAGCTCAGCGAGCAGTTTATCCATAGCCCTGAAGGGACAATCGAAATTGCCTATAAAGGCTCTCCCCATAAGATTAACCACCAGAACCTGACCGCTTAACAGATAACCCCTGCCGGGCACATGCGGGGGATAATTCAACGGACGTATAACGGGCATGTCGCTATCAAGGTAGGGCAGAATCTCTTTTTGAGCCCATATATGGTTGCCGGAGGTCAACACATCAACGCCAGCATCAAAGAGCGCCTGAGCCGTGGTTGGGGTTAGCCCCAAACCGCCGGCAGCATTTTCGCCGTTGGCAATAACCAAATCCAACCCACATTTCTGACGTAAGCCCGGCAAAAGTGTTTTTACCGCCTCTCTACCAGGCTTACCAATCACATCACCAATCGCTAGTACTAACACTAACTCTTCCTGCTACTTGGCATAGTCTACAGCCCTCGTCTCCCTGAGCACGGTAACCTTTATTTGTCCCGGGTACTCCATGCTCTCCTCTATCTTCTTAACAATATCCCGGACTAGCCTCATAGCCCCCAAATCATCAATCTCTTCCGGCTTGACCAGGACACGGATTTCACGACCAGCTTGAATGGCAAAGGACTTCTCTACCCCCTTGAAGCCATCAGCTATATCTTCGAGAGCCTTCAGCCGCTTCAGATAGCTCTCCAGCAACTCGCGCCTTGCTCCAGGTCTGGCACCACTGATAGCGTCAGCCGCTGAGATAATAAAACCCCAAAGGCCAACGGTATCAGCTTCAAGGTGATGCTCAACGATACCCTGAACCACCTCAGGAGATTTATCCCATTGCTTAACCAGGTCAGCCCCAATAGCAGCATGGCTACCCTCCACCTCACGGTCCACTGCTTTACCAAGGTCATGAAGCAGTCCAGACTTCTTAGCTATAGCAACATCAGCATTCAACTCTGAGGCAATCATACCGGCTAGATAGGCAACCTCAATGCTATGGGCTAAGACATTCTGTCCATAGCTGGTGCGATATTTGAGGCGACCGAGTAACCTGATTAAGGCAGGATGCAATCCATGTACCCCCACCTGGTATGCCGCCTGCTCTCCAGCACTATAGATGGTAGCATCTACTTCCTCTCTAGCCTTGGCCACCAGCTCTTCAATGCGAGCTGGGTGAATGCGCCCATCCAGTATAAGCTTGTTCAGAGCAATACGAGCCACCTCTCGCCGCACCGGGTCAAAGCTAGATAGAGTCACCGCCTCAGGGGTATCGTCAATAACCAGGTCAACACCGGTAGCCTGTTCCAGTGCCCTGATATTGCGACCCTCCCGTCCGATGAGGCGACCTTTCATCTCATCGCTGGGAAGGGGAACACTGGCAGTAGTAGTCTCAGAGACAACCTCAGAGGCAGAACGCTGGATAGCCTGGGACAATATCTCCTGAGCCTTCTGGGCAGATTCCTCCTTTAACTTGGCTTCCCACTCCCGAAGGCGCCGGGAAGCCTCCTCCTGCATCTCAATCTCCATAGCGCCAAGCAATTGTTGCTTTGCCTCCTCCGTAGACATCCCTGAAATCAGCTCTAGCTGCTTTAATTGCTTATTTCTAGCCTCTTTAATCTGGGAGCGAATGGATTCCATCTCCTTTTCCTTATTGCCCAGGGCTTTCTCCCGATAGCCAACCTCCTCCAGCTTATGCTCCAAGGATGCCTCCTTTTGAGAGAGGCGGCTCTCGCGCTGCTGCAGTTCAGAGCGCCGCTCCCGATGCTCCGCCTCAATTGTTGCCTTGAATTTCACCGCCTCCTCCTTCGCCTCACGGAGCATCTCCTTAGCTCTAGCCTCAGCCTCAACCCTCACCCTAGACGCCTTTTTCTCAGCAAGACGTATCTGTCGGTTAATCATCGCCCGCCGGAAAAGGAACATAGCCGTCCCACCAGCCACCCCACCAATGAGGAAACTAAATAGAATCGTCAGTATATTTATTGTTGTTATATCTATTGGCATTATCTGCCTCACTTCCTTTGACTACAAGTCAAACTATAGATTTAAATACTACTCACACCACCAATCTGAAGTCAAGATAGAAGCCATCTTGCCCCCTGTTTCTGCCAGACCCGATTAACAGTATGATTTATCACACCATAACTAAAGCCACGCCGCTTAAGATAGCCAGCTAACCGCTGGCGAAATCCCTGATAGTCAGACACAGGCAAGCTACGCGCTTTATTAATGGCCACCCGATAAGCATTATCCTCATCATCAATCTCACCCACCACCTGATTGATAGTCTCCTCATCTACCCCCTTTCGCCTTAATTCTAATCTAGTTAGCTGGCGACTACGCGGGCTGAATGATTCCCGATTATCCCGCCAGAATTGAGCAAAGGCTTCATCATCCACCAAGCCTTGCTCCCTTAGTCTGGCGAACACTGCCTCCACGCTCTCACTACCAAAACCACGCCGATAAAGCCGCTCCCTCAGCTCAAACTCGCTTCGAGGTCGATAGCTGAGGTAACGGAGAGCAGCGTTGAGGCAGCGATGAAACTGGTCGGACTTAGCCAGCGCTTCAATCTGACCAGCGGACAGCTCCAGCCCCACCCGCAAACCCTCTTTTAACACCACCTCGGCATCCAAACTAAAGGCGAACTTGCCATCAAGGGATATGTTGGCTCGCTTTCCTCCTCTCTTCCCGAAACGGATGGCGCTAATTTTCTTCACTAACTCACACTCTCCCTTTTTAAACACATAAGGCTGAAGCCTATGCCTCAGCCTTTCCTACTCCTATTACCTTTATCAAGTTGTCTGTTTAAGGTACTTTAATCATTAGGCACCGTAATATGAGTGGTGGTGACTGAGGCTCTAATCTTCTGTTCAATCTCCTGAGCAACCTCAGGGTTCTGGCTCAGGAACTGCTTGGCACTCTCCCTCCCTTGTCCTAAGCGAATATCACCGTAGGAGAAGAATGCACCAGTCTTTTTTATTAGCCCGCAGTCCACACCGAGATCAATAAGACCCCCCTCCCTGCTTATCCCATGGTCAAACATAATATCAAACTCCGCACTCCTGAAAGGAGGGGCGACCTTATTTTTGACTACCTTAGCCCTGACATGGCTACCTATGGCCGCATTTCCCTGCTTGATAGTCTCAGTACGCCTCAGGTCTATTCTTACCGAGCTGTAGAACTTCAATGCCCTGCCCCCTGGCGTCACCTCAGGGCTACCAAAGATAATACCAACCTTCTCCCTCAGCTGGTTGATGAATATCACCGCTGTACCTGACCTAGCGATAGCGGCGGCTAACTTCCTCAGTGCTTGTGACATCAAGCGGGCTTGTAAGCCAACATGGGCATCCCCCATCTCCCCTTCAATCTCAGCTCTAGGTACCAAGGCAGCTACGCTATCAATGACTATGACATCAATAGCGCCACTTCTGACCAGCGCCTCAGTAATGTCCAAAGCCTCCTCACCAGCATCAGGTTGAGAGATAAGCATGTCATCAACATTAACCCCACAACGAGTGGCATAGGCGGGATCCAGGGCATGTTCCACATCAACATAGGCAACTGCCCCTCCCCGCTTCTGCGCTTCAGCAATTATATGCTGCCCTAGGGTAGTTTTCCCTGATGCCTCGGGGCCGAATATCTCCGTAATTCGCCCCCTGGGGATACCCCCCACACCCAAGGCTAAGTCTAAAGCCAGTGAACCGGTGGGAATTGCTTCAATCGGCGGTACAGCTGCCACCTCCCCAAACCTCATCACTGAGCCTTTGCCATATCGCCTCTCAATTTGGCTAATAGCCAAATCTAGTGCCTTCTCCTTCTCCGTGGTCATTTTCGCCTTAACTAATGATAACATAAGGCCTCCACCAAAACAAGCGGGGAAAACTGCGCGTCTGGCACCCACTCACCCCCAACCCCCCCGTCATTACTGGCTTGGTCGCCAGTCCTGCTCGCTATAGAAACCTATGCCGAAGAACCCAGGACCCACATGCGTCCCCAGCACCGCTCCGAGTTCGATAAGCCCAATCTCAGCGCAGTCGAACTGGGCCTGGACCTCCTCCTTCAACGTCAAGGCCGGTTTAAGAGCATGGGTGTGAACTATTATGGCGTGAATAGGAATGTCTCCCCTCACCCGCCCCCTCATAAGCCTCGTGATATATTTTACAGCTTTACGGGTAGTCCTCTCTTTGGCAAGGACCTTGAGCTCTCCACCCTCGAAGGCCAGGATGGGCTTAATCCTGAGCATGGTGCCCAGTAAAGCCTTTGCCCCACCAATGCGCCCCCCCTTCCACAGATACTCCAAGGTATCAAGCACACCAAGGGCACTTATGGAAGTGTTAAGCTTCTCAATAGAATTCTTAATCTGGGGCAAGGGCTGCCCCCTTTTAGCAGCCTCCACGGCAGGACCAACCAACAGCCTCATGGCTATAGATAGCGAATCCACCACCTCAATATGAGCCTGGGGCAACTCCACCCTGGCAGCCCTGGCTGCATTCACCGCTCCGCTTAACTTACTGGAGATATGAATAGAAAGGATAGGATGACCGCGCCGGGCCAACTCGCTATATATCCGTGTGAAATCGCTTATAGAAGGCTGTGAAGTAGTAGGCAGCGTTTTGGATGTGGCTAGTCTTTTATAAAATTCCTCGGTGGTGATGTCATCACCCTCATTATAGGCATCTGCCCCGAAGATGACCTTAAGCGGCACAACATGAACACCGTATTTGGCAATCTCTTCCGGCGATAGGTAAGCAGTGCTATCAGTAACGATTTTAACCTTAGGGCTCAACCCTCTTCGCTCCTCCTATCTATCCTATTCGCTGGCGTTCTCACCCCTTGAACCTATTGGTAATAGGTAACCTTCTATCCCGACCGAAGGCCCTAGGGGTTATCTTAATGCCTGGAGGTGCCTGGCGACGCTTATATTCGCTCCCGTCCACTAATCGAGCTGCCCGCTCGGCCACCTCTTGGTCAAATCCCGTAGCTATAATCTGCTCAACGCTCTTATCTTCCTCAACATAGGCGGTCAGGATGGGGTCAAGCTGGTCATAAGGTGGCAGGGTATCAGTATCCTGCTGGTCAGGCCTTAACTCAGCCGAGGGCGGCTTATCAATGATAGTGGATGGTATAAACTCTGGGTCAGCTAGCGAGTTTCGGTATCTGGCCAGATTGTAGACCATAGTCTTAGGCACATCCTTTATCACGGCAAAGCCGCCAGCCATATCACCATACAGCGTAGTGTAGCCGGTGGCCATCTCGCTCTTATTGCCTGTAGTGAGGACAAGCCAGCCAAATTTGTTGGACAATGCCATGAGTATGTTACCCCTGATACGAGCCTGAATGTTCTCCTCAGCTACACTGGGCTCACTCCCTTTGAAAGAGGGGGCCAGCACTTCCAGATAGGCCTGGAAAACCTTCTCAATAGGTATGGTTATCAGCTTGATGCCCACGTTCCGAGATAGAAGCTTGGCGTCCGATATACTCCCAGGAGAGGAGTACCTCGAAGGCATCGCTATCCCGACCACATTTGACGGCCCCAGGGCATCTACCGCGACCGCTGCCACTAGAGCGGAATCAACCCCCCCGGAAAGGCCAATGAGCACCTTCTCAAAGCCGTTCTTGAGAATATAGTCCCGGGTGCCCAGCACCAGGGCATCGTAAACCTCCCCAGGGAGACCACGCACCTGAACCTCTCTTGCTGGAAGCGGCGGTTTAGCAGCAACGGCGGGTGCCTTGGAGAGCACCATCTGGGCAGTATGCCACCCCTGAGCCATCATCGGCGATGCCGCTTTCCGCCACCGAGGGTCGTGAAGACGCATGCGGAATACCTCCTCCACGTCAAGGTCTGCTACCACCAGGTCTTCCTCAAACTGCCTGCCTCTGGCGACAAGCCGCCCCCTCCCATCCAGAATCATGCTATTGCCGTCAAAAACCAACTCATCCTGCCCCCCTACCAGATTGTTATGAGCCACAATAGACACGTTGTCGGCGGCTCTGGTGGCCAGCATCCTTTCCCTGAAGTCCCCCTTACCGAAATGATAAGGGGAAGCGCTGATATTCACGATAATCTCTGCCCCCGAGTAGGCCTGGGTTGTAGCCGGCCCAGCCTCGTACCACACGTCCTCACAGATGTTGACGCCGATTCCTATGCCGCCGATGATATATACCGGGCATTCGCTGCCACCCCGGAAGTAGCGGTTTTCATCAAAGACGCCGTAGTTAGGCAGATATATCTTGTGATAGACACCGGCTAGCTTGCCGTCATGGATGACGGCGGCAGCATTATAGATATCCTCTTTAGCGTCGACAAAGCCGACCACGATGGTAAGCCCGGAGGAACTGGCAATTACCTTGTCCAAGGACTTCTGATTTTCCTCGACAAACCGCGGCTTAAACAGGAGGTCCTCTGGCGGATAGCCACAGATAGTAAGCTCAGGAAAGGTAACGAGGTCAACCCCTAATGACCTGGCCTGGTCAATCGACTCCAGAACCTTCCGCGTGTTACCGGCAAAATCGCCCACGGTAGTGTCAATCTGAGCCATGCCAATTCGCAACCGACGCATGCTAACCTCCCTTCCAGTATGAACCTCCTCCATTATTAATTAAGTATACTATTCAATAGCTACTTAATCAAAGGCTAGGCGGTACGGGATGGGCAAATATTATTGAGACAGCATCGAGAGCAGAGGGAACGACTGCGACAGACATCCTTAGCCAAGCAGACCAGCAGGGCGTGGTATTCCTTGAATAGCCCGCTATCAATGGGGAGACCGTGCATGAAAAGGTTCTGATAGGCAGCATAGCTACGGCTCTCAGGGGCTAAGCCGATACGGTCGATGATGCGGCGGGTATAAGCATCAATGACAAAAATCGGCTTGTTGGCTCCATAAAGTATTATGGAATCGGCTGTCTCCTCCCCAATACCATGAATGGAAAGCAGCTGACGGCGGAGGTGAGCAACATCATCAGCCCACAGTTTACCAAGGTTATCGTCATAATGCTCGCCCAGCCAATAAGCAAAGGACTTAAGCTTTTCCGCTTTGGCGTTATAGTAACCACAGGAGTGGATAAGAGCAGCGACCTTGGGGAGGGGTAGCCGACGTAGCGCCCTTGGCGACAGTGCCCCAGCCGCTTTCAGGTTGGCGACAGCTTTCTCTACGTTGCTCCAAGCCACCGACTGAGTAAGGATGGCTCCGACTATCATCTCAAACTGCTCTTCTGCTGGCCACCAATGCTGAGGTCCATAGCAGTCCATAAGCCGATGGTAGATATCTTGTAGCTTCTGGCTTACTCCACAAGCTCTAGTCAGCCATTGGGGTGCCTTGGCATCGGCCACGGAGTCATATCCTGGGATGTAGGGTTTGATATCAATTACCGGTGTGCCATCAAAAGCATCAAGACCCTGAACCACCAGTATATTCCCCCGGCGCCGAAGTAGTTTAACCGTAGTCAACCCTATTGGATTGGGTCTATGGGGGGAGCGGGTAACAAAGAGCCCCACCAAGGGAAACTCCTTTTTGCCCATAGGGTGAACCTTGGTGGGCACTTCGCCAGCGGGAGCCTGATGCATCCAGTATAGAACCGTGATGTGGGAAAACCCCTCCAGCCCATCCAGAGCCTCGGTCAGACTGCTATCAATGACAATCTCAGAAATAACCTTGTCTTCTTCTGGCTGGGGTGGCTGGGTAGCTTTACTCCTGACAACACCAATAGCCTTCAGGGGCATATCTGGCAATTCAGAAACCACGGTAACACCTGCATTTAACCCGATATCGCAGAAATGGTAGCATATGCTTACTACGATGACAAATCTCTGGTCTTGGTTTGCGTGCTGATAAAGGCTATAATATGCCTAAATAGAACTTAGTTATAGGCAAACAAAGTGGAACCGCAGAAAAGATTACGCCGGGGGATAATCATCCTGTGTAGCATCGTAGCCAGCGGCACCATTGGCTATATGTTCATTGAGGGCTGGTCATTCGGCGAAGCCATTTATATG
>CAZCAS010000047.1:0-9183 GCA_964496725.1 uncultured Dehalococcoidales bacterium | reverse complement strand
AGAACAGCCAGCTATTACCAGTATTGAGGCTAGTAGTATTATCAGCATCACTCTGCCTGACATAATTTTAACATCAGATTGCACTGAAAATCACCAGCCTATTAGTCAGGGTAAGTATACCCACCACTATGAGTAAAACACCACCCGAGATGTAGATCACCTTCGAGTGGCGACGGATACGCTTTAACAGCGGGGCAATAGAATCAAAGGCAGCCCCCATTATCAAGAATGGAATCCCCAGCCCCAGGGAATAGACAGCCAGCAGTAAGGCACCGCGCCACGCCGTCTCTGAAGCCCAGGCAAGGGTCAAGATACCCCCAAGTATAGGACCGACACAGGGTGTCCAGGCTAGAGAGAATATGCCACCGGTCAGAAAGGAACGCAGGTAACTGGTAGCTGTACTCCGAGACGGAGTTAGACGCCTTTCAAAATTCAGCCTGGGGATTTTCAAGCTGGCAAACATATACAGCCCCAGGGATATCAGGAAAATACCAGCTATCCTACGAATCAGGAGTAGATGGGCATCAATAGCAAAACCAGCCAGCCCGGCACCAGCTCCCATGATAGTAAACGCTACAGTAAAGCCGACTACAAAGCTAACAGAGTGACGGAATACAGGAATACGCCTTTTTCTGCCTTCGGGTTCAAGTATCTCAGACCCACACAGGCTGCCGAAGTATACTGGTACTAGAGGTAATACGCAAGGCGATAAGAAGGACAGCAGCCCAGCACCCAAAGCAACCCAAAGCGATACATTTCCCATATAAACGCTAGCCCAAGTGCTAGACTAAAGGAGGGCGTCAATCTTGGGCTGAAGAGTCTGTTCTGGAACAGCCCCGATGACCGTGTCCACCGCCTTCCCATCCTTGAAGAACATTATTGTGGGTATAGACATAACTCCATACTTAGCAGCTGTTTGAGGATTCTCGTCGACATTCACTTTGCAAAACTTGACCTTACCGCTATACTTCTCTGCCAGTTTCTCAACAACGGGACCAACCATTCGACAAGGGCCACACCAGGGTGCCCACAGGTCTACCAGCACCGGCAAGTTTGACTTAATGACCTCGGTCTCAAAATTTTGGTCGGAAACATCTATTACCATTATGCGCTTACCCCCAGAACTTTTGAATGTTAAATCTAATAGTAATGCTCTGCTTGGCAGCCGTCAAGTTAGTTTTTTACTACCCTATTTGACCTTCCACAAAAAAAGAACTAGACTAAGGATGCGAGGTAATAGAATGCCCATATACGAGTACGTTTGTTCTAAGTGCGGCTTGAAGTTCGAGCTCCTGCGCTCCATAAATCAGTGTGACAAGGAAGCTTCCTGTCCTGACTGCCATAGTAGCGCCGAGCGAGTGCCCTCCACCTTCGCTTCCTTCTCCAAAGGCAAGAGCGGCATCAATACTCCCATCGGCGGCAGCTCTTGCTCCAGCTGTAGCACCGCCAGCTGTGATAGTTGCCATCTCTGACCGAGGTGATTATGCCAACCCCTATTATCCCCACCAAAACCGGCATTGCCAACCTCCCCCTCCATTATGGCAAGGTACCCCCTTGGCTCTTCGGTCGTATGGTCAAACTGGCACGGGAGATCACTATTGCTATCGTGTCCGAATTCGGTGCGGAAGAGGTACTGAGGCGACTCTCCCACCCTCACTGGTTCCAGGCCATCGGCTGCCTTCTGGGCTACGGAGGTACAAGACAAGACCGTAGCGCAAGTGATACAATACCCTATATTGACACAGGATGAATTGGCAACTACAATTATATACTAAAGAAAGTACAGCCTTTCAGTTAACAGCAAAGGTCGTTTATTTAGAGGAAGGCACCGCCGCAAGCCTCTGATAAAGGCTTTGCGGAATTTCTGTTTAAAGGAGGCAAAGGATTGAAAGGGACTATAAAAAGAGTCATCCGGGAAAGGGGATTCGGCTTCATTACTGCCGAAGATGGAAGTGAGGTCTTTTTCCACCACTCTGCTTTGAAGGGTATAGATTTTGATACTCTGGAAGAGGGTAACAGCGTGGAATTCGATGTCGAAAAAGGAGATAGAGGACCTCGCGCAGTTAACCTGACCGTGGTAACAGCTTAAGCTAAGGAGCAATCGTTAACAACACTGGCAACAGCAACAGAGAAGCCCAAGGAAAGTTTATCCTGACGAAACTCGCCCCCGACATGTGAATCACCAGACTTAACCGGAGTTCCCATGATAGACAATGTAACCCTGCTCTTCGCTGGCTCTATAATAACTCTCGTATGGGGCATAGCACATCTTATCCCCACTAAGTCCGTCGTCAGCGGTTTTGGGTCAATAATTTACTGTCCGCTTTACCACTGATAACGCGCTCTCTCCCTGCATAAGCCCTCTCTCGTCTGCTTCCACAGGTAGGCATACCGCTTCTGGTCAGACATGACCAGCCACCTCACTTGAAACAAAATCCTCTTGATGCTGTTAAATATCGCTTCGCTCATAGCCTTCCTCCCCTATATATAGAAACGATATTAACGGCAGAATGTTACAGTTCTGTTAAGCTGTTGAGGAAAGCGATAAATAAGAATAAACGGGGACTAAGGGAGAATGAGATGGGTGAGCCTAACTTACAGAAGCATCAGGAATAGTTTATTTGCTATTAGTCCTTCTTCTCGCCGCCCACAGATATCCCCCAGCCACCCCACACAGAGTCCCCGCCACCCCAGCAACTATCATGCCGAAGAACATAACGGCGTCGTACCAGAAGCCCTCAGGAAAGAGCATTAACAGGTAGTCCGTAGAGGGGTCGAGCATCCAGAGATCATTGCTAAAAGCGAGGAGGTGAAACTGGGTAAACAGACGCCCGAAATCGAGGAATGTCGCCCCTGCTCCCATGACGACTACCATGCCCAGCGCGATACTGCCACCGACAACTACATTCCGCGCCAGCTGACGTCGCTCCCGCCTCCGAAAAAGCAGAAACCAGGCATAAGCCCCGACATAAATCGCCGTCCCCAGCAACAGCCGATAGTCCAGCCGGACTAAATCCTTAACATCCTTGAGATGCATCACCTCCCGCTGATTAAACAGCTCAAAGGGCTGGCCATCCTTAATCACCGTCAGGCTAATATACTCCTCATCCGAGTTAAAATAGCTGATTAGCCCCGTGGCTGCTTTTTCCAGCTCGGTCTCAGCTATGCCTGTGGTCTGGCTGACATTATATTTTTGGAAACCAGTTTTATAGAGCCAGAGGCTATTGAACTCGAAGGCGATGGCGGCTGAGACCAGCAGCGGAGGCAAACAGCAAATAAATATCACCCTGGTTACAGTGTTAAGAGTCCTCATTTTTCATTCCCCGACCCCTAAATTTTACACGGTTGAAGCCAAAAAGAATACCCCCAAAAACCAGCCCTGTGCTATAATGAAGCCAGCGCGGATAGAAGTTAGTATGTTCACTCATCTCCATGTTCACACGGAATATAGCCTGCTCGACGGTATGTGCCGTATCCCCCAGCTCATCAAGCGAGCCAAAGAGCTGGGGATGGATAGTCTGGCAATAACAGACCACGGTGCCCTCTATGGCACCATAGAATTCTACCTGGCAGCGGTGGCGGCAGGGATAAAACCCATCATCGGCTGTGAAGTTTATGTAGCCCCCAATAGTCGCCTCAGCCGCGACGCCGGCGATAAAAATCACTACCATCTTGTCCTGCTAGCCGAAAACCTGAAGGGCTACCACAATCTAATCCAGCTCGCTACCAGAGCACAACTCGAAGGCTTTTACTACAGGCCGAGGGTAGACAAAGAACTCCTCGAGCAACATCATCAAGGGCTTATTGCCCTCTCGGCATGTAGTAGTGGTGAGATTCCCCGCCTTATCCAGGAAGGACGTCTTGAGGAAGCAAAGCAGGCTGCGTTATGGTATCAGCAAACGTTTGGTGATTTCTACCTGGAAATACAAAGGCAGCCCATCACCGAGCTGGAACAGATAAACCAGGCTCTCATTTCTATCGGCGATGAGTTAGGCATCCCGCTGGTAGCCACCAATGATACTCATTATGTCAACAAAGAGGACGCACCAACCCATGACCTGTTGCTCTGTATCGGGACAAACTCCTCTATCTACGATGAGAAGAGGATAAAGCTGCCGGGCGATTTCTTCTACCTCAAGGCTCCGCAGGAAATGGAGGAGCTTTACCGAGACATCCCGCAGGCAATAGAGAACGCTGAGCGTATTGCGGGAAAGTGCAACCTGAAGCTGGAATTCGGGCGCCTCCATCTTCCAGAGATAGAGCTGCCCTCAGGTAAAACCGCCGACCAGTTCCTGGCTGACCTTTGCCATCAAGGCCTACCCCAGCATTACCCCCACCCTACCCCGGAGATAAAGCAACGGCTCCAGTATGAGCTGGAGGTTATAGAGAAGACACAATTTGCCAACTACTTCCTCGTAGTTTGGGATATCATCTCCTTCGCCAGAAAGCACGACGTCCTGTTTGGGGTTAGGGGTAGCGCCGCTGCCAGCATTGTCCTTCATTGCCTGGGCATCACCGGCATTGACCCCATCGAAAACAAGCTGGTCTTCGAGCGCTTCCTCAACCTGGAGCGCAAAGAGCTGCCCGATATAGATTTAGATTTTGAGGATGACCGCCGCGATGAGGTCATCGCCTATGTATCACAGAAGTACGGACAGGACCATGTGGCTCAGATTATTACCTTCGGCACACTGGGAGCGAGAGCAGCCCTCAGGGACGTGGGGCGGGCTTTAGCCATGTCCTACAGCGATGTTGACCGCGTCGCCAGACTTATCCCCTTCGCCCCGGGCATGACCCTGAAAAGAGCCCTGGAGGAAAACGGCGAGCTATATAATATATATAAGGAAGACACTGTAGTCCGAAATCTGGTTGATTCCGCAAGAAAGGTAGAGGGGATTGTTCGTCACGCCAGCACCCATGCTGCCGGTGTGGTTATATCAAAGGAGCCCCTCACCAAGTACCTCCCCCTGCAGAGAGTGAGCAAGGGCAACGCCCAGGAATCAGTTATGACCCAGTTCAGCATGGATGACGTCGCCCACATTGGACTACTCAAAATGGACTTCCTTGGCCTGGCTAATCTTACTATCTTGGGCAAAGCGAAAGAAATTATTCAACACAATCGCGGCGTTGACATCGATTTAGACAATCTGCCCATGGATGATACCAGTACCTTCAACCTGCTATCCTCAGGAGAAACCGCCGGGGTATTCCAATTAGAGGGAGCAGGCATGCGCCGCTACATTAAGGAACTTAAACCAACCACCTTCAGTGATATCGCCGCTATGATAGCCCTCTATCGTCCCGGCCCCATGGAACACATCCCCACCTTCATCAAAGCTAAACACGGCATTGAGCCCATTCGATATCCCCACCCTGCCCTCGCCAGCATCCTTAAAGAAACCTACGGGGTGATTGTCTATCAGGAGCAGGTGCTATTTATCGTCCAGACCCTCGCCGACTACAGCCTGGGACAGGCTGATATCTTCCGCAAGGCGATGGGTAAGAAAATCCACGATGTTATGAAAAAAGAGAAGCGCCGCTTTATCGCCGGCGCTAAGCAGAAGGGATTCTCCACCGAAGTAGCCAATGCGGTCTTTGCTCTCATTGAACCCTTCGCCGGCTACGCCTTCAATAAAGCTCACTCGGTAAGCTATGCCCTTATCGCCTACCAAACCGCCTATCTCAAGGCAAACTACCCGGCAGAATATATAGCCGCTTTCCTCATTACCCACGCCGACCAGCTAGAAAAGGTAGCCAGCGCCGTCGCCGAATGCCGTCGCCTGGGTATCACGGTGCTACCGCCTGATATAAATCGCAGTCAGGTTAGCTTCTCCATAGAAAAAGATGGCGATAATGCTCCTGCCATCCGCTTCGGGCTAAGCGTCATCAAGAATGTAGGGGCTGGAGCTATAGAGCCTATCATCGCCGAGCGCAATAAGGAAGGTGAGTTCAAGTCCATCGAGGACCTGTGCCGCCGTAGCGACCTCCGCGGTGTTAACAAGCGAGTGATGGAATCCCTGATTAAGGCTGGGGCTTTAGACCCTCTGGGCAACCGCGGTACTTTACTCCAAAATGTTGACCGCATCCTGTCCATGTCTCAACGGGAACAGCACCTCCGCGAGACGGGGCAATCTACCATGTTTGACCTGTGGGGTGAGACCACGCCAATCCCCCTTCCCAGTCTCGAGCTAGAAGATGCAGACATTTCTACTAAAGATAGATTAGTCTGGGAGAAGGAACTGACAGGTGTATATCTCTCCGAGCACCCATTCAGCGCCTTCGCCAGCAAGGTTGATTCACCAGATGTCATCCTGTGTGGTCAAATCGATGCTGAACTTGTAGGGCAGACGGTGGTGGTTGCCGGAATGGTAGCCTCGATTCGACACCTCCTTACCCGAGACCGAAGACCATTCGCCAGTGCTATTCTGGAAGACCTCAATGGCAGAATCGAGATTATGGTCTGGCCCAATGTCTATGCCGATACTAAAGACCTGTGGCAAGAAGGGAATATACTGCTCGTTGGAGGAAAAATAAGATTAAGAGAGGACCGAGTGCAACTAAATTGCGACAATGTGCGTCGCCACCAGCCTGAAACAGTCCAAGCTGAAGAGGTGGCCAGTGCCGAACCCAGTGAGGAGCCAGCGGAGACTGAAGAAGCCCCGGTCAAAAACCAGCGGTTGATAGTAACCCTCACTCAGAGCGGTGATAAGGCAAGTGACATAGCCCATTTGCACAGGTTAGTTGATACCCTCAAGGACTTCCCCGGGCAGGATGAGGTAAACCTGCGGGTAATCAGCGAAGGAAAGATAACAAAACTCAAGCTATCCAATATGTATGCCAATTATTGCCCTGAGCTACATCATCAACTGGTGGAGCTGGTAGGAGAAGATGGAATAAGGCTGGAGCAAACCGATAGCGCCCAAGGAGGACAAAATGCCTCCACGTGATACCTCGGCAGGACATAGAAAAAGACTGAGAGAACGGTTTATTAAAGGAGGGCTGAACAGCTTCCACGACTATGAAATCGTGGAGCTACTCCTGAGTCTGGGCACTCCCCGCAAAGACTGCAAGCATCAGGCAAAGGAAGCCATCAAAAAGTTTAAAAGCCTGAGAGGCGCCCTTGAAGCCCCCACCGAAGAGCTACAGCAGATTGAAGGAATCGGCCCCCATTCCGCCTTCGGTATTAAGCTGGTACAAGAAGTAGCCAGGGCATTCCTTAAAGAGAAGATTAAGGAGAAGCCCATCTATAAATCCGCCAAAGAGATTTTCGACTATCTCTACCACTCCATGCGAGACCTGAGAAAGGAAGTATTCAAGGTTATTTACCTGAATAGCCAAAACCAGATTATTGAAACAGCCGACCTCTTCGAGGGCACGGTAAACAGTAGCGTCATCTCCCCCCGCCAGGCAGTAGAAGACGCTCTTAAGCATAATGCCGTCTCCCTGATATTTGTCCACAACCACCCCTCAGGCAACCCCAACCCCAGCAAGAATGACAAGGAAGTTACCAGAGATTTAGTCTATGCCGGAAGCATTATGCGCATCAGAGTGCTGGACCACATTATAATAGGCGATAATAAGTTCTTCAGCTTTGCTGGCGAAGGACTAATTGAGGAATATGAACTGGACTTCCTGAATCTGAAGGTTAAAGGAACCGCTGAGGGTAAACGACGGTTATACCGGGCAAAACTATTCCCGCCTCAAGACTAACCCTGCTGCTTGCGTTGCTGTCGCCGAGACGCCAAGTATATCAAAACGCCACCCAAGGTAATAGCACTGAGCACTTTGGCTATTGTCGGTATATCCATCATCATGAAGAAGGCGAGAGAGAAAATGCCGGTTAAGGCCGAAAGCCCATACATTACCAGATGAAGCTTAATCGGTTGCTTCTTGACTGCCCGCCAGATTAACCAACCGACAAAACCTGCTGATAGAATAACTGCTACCGCTATCATCATGTTATCGGCCTATCTCTTCAAAGTATTTCCCCAGCGAACCAAATAAGCCCGCCAGCAAAAGAAGACAGCCCAGTTTCCCCGGCTCGGAGAGATACTTAACATACTCCGCCGCCAGATAGCCTATCCCGGCAACAGCCGAGACTGTGCCGACGACGTAAAGTATGTAGGTTCTCATCTTTTGCTCCATGGCTTATCTCAACGCGGAACTTCTTTGGGGATAGAATAAGGTGACCCTTCCGGGGAATAGAAGTCCACAATTATCCTCCGTTCAATGTCTCCATGACTGATCCTCACCGTATACTGGGTTGAGGTAGTGATTCCCAGGTCATCGCTTGATAGTTTCCACTCCGCTGTCTCCTTACTGAAAGGTTTTATTGACATACTCCCGGAAAACAAATCCATGACCTTCTCATTCTCCCGCCATACTGATGACTGGACAAGGGTGGAATAGTCGGAAAACTGGTGGTTTTCAATCACATAGCGGAATGATACATTGTCGCCCACGTTTGCCGATATATAATAAATGACTTCATCTCCCTCACCTGATACAGGAACGGGAGCATATTCGGGATGCTGCTGTAGCCAGTAGGCGGCTTCTATTTTCTGGGTATACTCTCTAACGGTTACATAAACGGTATCATAGATACCCATGTAGCCATCAACCGCAAATATGGTAACAAGACCAACAAAGCAGCCTATAGCCAGACATAAAAAGCGGCTCCGCAGCTTTACCTTCATTGTGTAACGGACTCCAAATCCCTACAATATTTGCTAATACCGATTGAATATAACATTATACCTCCACCTCAGCTACTGTCAAGCCCCCTTAATCACAATAATCCCACCTTGAAATAACTCATCCGAAATTAAGCCGAGTTCTCCAGCTGAAGAAGCAGGAGCTTTGTCTCCACCCCATCGCTGAAACCGCCAGCTCCACCACCACTAGCTAACACACGATGGCAGGGGATGATAATAGGAAGTGGGTTTCTGGCTAAAGCCTGTCCCACCGCTCGTGCCGCCCCCGGTTTACCGAGCTGTTGAGCCACCCAGGCGTAACTCCTGGTCTCACCATAAGATATACGCCTGGTTACCTCCCACACCCCCCGCTGAAAAGGAGTAGCACTCAACAGGTCAAGCCTGTCAGGGAAGGTTACTTTGTAACCGCTGAAGTAAGCCCGAAGACGCTCCACCAAGCCATCAAATCGACTGGGCGACCAGATAGCAT
>CAZCAS010000046.1:0-9306 GCA_964496725.1 uncultured Dehalococcoidales bacterium | reverse complement strand
TTAGGTATGCTGAGTGTGTGCCTGCAGGTAATAAGTGGCTACAGGAGAAGTATCCGAATGTGAAGACATTGGTCAAGCTAAGCCCTGATTGGGTCTGCGGACATGATGCGGACAAACTCACAAAACAA
Source organism: uncultured Dehalococcoidales bacterium (assembly GCA_964496725.1). GTDB lineage: Bacteria > Chloroflexota > Dehalococcoidia > Dehalococcoidales > E44-bin46 > JAZGHN01. Next base: position 9,178 of record CAZCAS010000046.1, on the reverse strand, counting down.
GTAGCACCAAATTTCGGGATAACCGTGCTAGATTCTGAGATTTTCCCGATGGACACTGTCGACTTCTCATCTATCCTGCTGAAGGTACTAGCCCTCAAACCCGATGTTATTGATCTTACTTCCAGTACGCCAGATAATACGGCTGCAATTGCTAGACAGGCCAGGGACCTTGGTTACACTGGCATGTTCGTGCACTGGAGCGGTCCGAATTTGCAGACAATGTTGGGGATGGTTGACCCGAAGTACTTGGAGGGGTTGATGGGTGGCACCGAATACGGTGAACCTTTCACGCCACAGCAGGAAAGATATAAGGAAGATTATCTCAAGAAATATGGGGCACCATTCATACCTTTTTCCTTACAGCACTACAGTGGCGCGCAGGCGCTTGGCCAAGCTGTTGAACTGGCCGGAACCTGGGAATCAGAAGCCCTTGCTAACGCCCTGAGGACGGGCACTTTTGACACAGCCTCGGGAAAGGTTCACTACGGTGGGGCGGAGTACTATGGAATCGATAACCAACCCCTGTTTCCCATGTGGATTGCCACTGTCGAGAACGACCAGGTCGTCTACGTGGACCAGGCTCAAACTGGTCTTTACTGGCCAGAGAAATAATAAGGCTACGGCGGCCGTGGGTTTGAACGTGAACATGCAACACTACGGCAAAGCGAGGTTCAGGGGAGAGCAGAACCTGTCGCTTTGCCGTAGTGTGAGCATTAACAAATGCCAACCTTCTCTGTCGTTGGGTCTTAGGAAAGCGAGACCAACGAAGTTGTTGATTGAATGCGGAACCCTCAATCGAGAGGAAGTAGCGACCCAAGGAGAATATTCTCTAAAACTATAGCAAACGATTAACGAATTACGGAGGTTATGCTCACAGATGGGGATAAGTCTTGTTGCGCAGAGTATACTATTGGGATTAAGTCTAGCTTCAATTTATGCTCTAATGGCTTTGGGACTTACACTCATGTTTGGAATTCTGGGCATTGTTAATCTTACTCACGGTGTTGTATATATGCTGGGCGCATTCGGGATTTACTATATTTACCACATTATGGGCCTAAACTTCTATCTCGCCATGGTGGCAACAGTAATTAGTCTCGGTATAGTTGGCCTATTGATGGAAAGAACTATATACCGCCCTGTGGGCGGGAAGTTTGCACCTTTCATAGTTGCCACGCTCGCATTAATGATACTTATGGAGACCGTGGGTAACCTAGCATTTGGTTTTGAATCTAAAGGCGTGCCTAGCCCAGTGGGCGGAACCTCAAGTATTTGGGGGATTACCTTCACGAACTATAAGTTGCTGACTATTCTTGTTACCATGGTCTTAGTGTCGGTCCTTTACTATCTCATTCACCGGACGAAAATAGGTATCCGTATGCGAGCAGTAGAGGAGGATAAAGTTGCAGCAGCATTGCAAGGCATTAACGTTCATCAAATCAACTCCTATGTTTTTATACTGGGCTTTTCTTTGGCCGCTGCGGCTGGTGCTCTGACAGCACCTCTATACACGATCTCTCCTACTATGGGGGAGCTGCCCCTGATCAAAGCATTTATGGTGATATGCCTGGGTGGGATGGGAAGTATACCCGGTGCAATCTTAGGTGCTGTGGTCATAGGGTTGGCTGACAGTCTGCTGGCGGTAACCGTAGGTACAGAACTGGCCTACCTATTCACGTGGTTTGTGATTATTGTCCTTCTGGTTTTTAGGCCTAAGGGGTTGTTGGGTGCATATTAAGAAACCTTTTATTTATGTTGCTTGCGTAGTGTTGATGATGCTGGTGTTGCCCTTTTTTGTGCGAGAACACATACTTCTGGTATTGATTCCGGTCTGCATCAATGTCCTTTTGGCTTCCAGCCTGAGGGTCTCGCTAAATGCGGGACAGATAAACTTTGGTATTGCCGCTTACGTAGCTATCGGAGCATACACGTCCACACTCATGACGATGAAGCTGGGCGTTCCTTTTTTACCTGCTTTTTTGGCCGCAGGCATAACGGCTGCAGTAGCGAGCCTTCTTGTTGGATATGCCACCTTGAGAGCGAAATACGTTTATTTCATGATACTCACCTTCGCGTTCGTTGAAGTAGTGAGAGTTTCAGCGATTAAATGGAGTTCACTAACCGGCGGGGTAGTTGGGGTCATGAATATCCCTCCAGTTAGTATTGCTGGCATTGAACTAGTTAATAGGGTTCCTCAATACTACTTCACCGTATTGGTTACTGGGATTATATTGCTAATCCTCTATCGGCTTGAGAATTCGCGGTTTGGCCTAACAGTTAAAAGCTTAAGTCAAACAGAGGAGTTGGGCAAGGCGGTGGGGTTAAATACCTATATGTACCAGATGCTCGCCTTCGCTGTGTCCTGCTTTTTTGCTGGTCTAACTGGTAGCCTCTACGCCCACGTTATGTCATTTATCCAGCCTGATATCTTCGGCTTTATGATGTGCGCCATGGTCATGGTGTACTGCTTTGCGGGCGGTGTCGGTGGCTTTGCCGGGCCAATAGTGGGTGCGGCCGTTTTGTCTCTCCTTACTGAGCCACTCCGTGGCTTTATGTATTTTGAACGAATATTTTATGCTGTAGTCATGGTCTTAGTCGTACTCTTCTTACCCGATGGAATTATCAGTTTGCCAGCAAGGCTGTTGAGTCTTGTTTGGGGCGCCAGAAAACCGCGAGAGCAACAGCGGGCGATCAGCTCCAATGAGAAGAGGTGAAATCTTGGCTCCTTTACTTGAGGTAAGAAACCTTAGTCGGCACTTCGGTGGCCTTATTGCGCTAGACAATTTAAGCCTATCGATTAACGCTGGAGAAATAGTAGGGCTCATTGGGCCAAACGGTGCGGGGAAATCAACCCTTTTTAATGTCATCACCGGATTCTTCCCACCCACAAATGGTGAGATTATATACAAGGGCGAAAATGTGAGCAACCTCAAGCCTCATCATATAGCCCGGCGTGGCATTGTTCGAACATTCCAATTGACGGTCCTATATCCTGAATTTACCGCCATAGAAAATGTCTTGCTGGGCGGCCATATTAAGTCGAGCATGTGGCGAGCATTGTTCTATCCTTCCCGCATTCCCAAAGCTGAAGTAGACCGAGCGGGCGCTATATTGGAGTTTGTTGGGTTGGCTCATTTGAAAGACGCAAAAGCTGGTCAGTTGCCCCACGGGCATCAACGCATGCTGGGGTTGGGCATAGCTTTGGCGGCCGAACCAGACTTGCTGTTACTAGACGAGCCCGTCACTGGGATGAATGTCGACGAGATAAAAATGATGACGGATCTAATCAGGACTCTCCACTCAACAAGAAAGATTACTATCATGCTTGTAGAGCATAATGTCAAAACAGTCGTAGATGTGTGCCAGCGAATAATTGCACTAAATTTCGGAAGGAAGATTGCTGAAGGTTCTCCGGACGAAATAAGGAGTAATAAGGATGTCATCGAGGCCTACCTTGGACCAGAGGCTCCTAGAGGTTAAGGACCTTGTTGCACATTATGGCAAGGCCCAAGCGCTAAAGGGCGTCTCCTTGGATGTTCTGAATGGCATGATTGTTGGCTTAATAGGGGCTAACGGGTCAGGGAAGAGTACTATATTGAGAGTCATATCAGGCTTGATGAAGCCCCTTTCAGGCGGAGTGTGGTTTGAGGGAAACAAGATAGACGGTATGGAGGCTCATAAGATTGCGCAATTGGGCATCGTCCACGTTCCGGAAGGAAGACGCATTTTCACAAAACTTAGCGTCTTGGAGAATCTAAAGATAGCTACCCATGATGACAAAAGAACAGGTGCTCTTTTGGAGAAGGTTTTTCAGTATTTTCCTGCACTTAAGGCTAGGATAAAGCAGCGAGCAGGGACGTTAAGTGGCGGTGAGCAACAAATGCTGGCGATAGGCAGAGGCTTGATGAGTAACCCGAAATTATTGCTTTTGGACGAACCGACATTGGGTCTATCTCCCCTAATGGCCATGCAGATTGGTGAAATCATCGTCAACATTAACCGCGAGGGAACCGCAATTCTACTGGCGGAGCAGAACGCTCGCCTAGCTCTGAAGTTGAGTCAAAAAGGATACGTGTTGGAGGCGGGGACCGTAGCACTGGCAGGTAGCACAGAAGACTTGGTTCACAACGAGGCAGTCATAAAGGCTTACCTCTCAGCATAGGTCAGAAGGAGGATCATATGCAGAAGGCAAAAACCAGATTCAGTATACAGACTGTATCAGGTATGATAGATGCAGAGGATCTAGGTGTAGTTCTTCCTCATGAACATCTCTTTTTTGATTTCAGGAACTACTTTGTAGAACCCGATAATCCACATGACAGGAAAGTGGCACATCAGCCATTGTCATTGCGGAATCTGAGCTGGGTGCGTTCTCACAAAGAGACTAGCCTGGATAACCTCTATCAGTCGGAGGAGCAAACAGCAATCAGCGAAGTCAAGCGGTTCAGAAAAGCTGGCGGCGGTACTATTGTTGACGTGACCCCCAACAACGCCGGTCGGAATCCACAATCACTACTCCGAGTGGCTAAAACCACTGAGCTTAATATCATTATGGGCACGGCGTATTATATAGAACAATCATACAGCCCAAGCTTGAATATGAACTCTAGGAGCGAGGAGGATATTGCTGAAGAATTCATACGAGACATAGTTTTGGGCGTGGATGATACTGGGGTATGCGCTGGGATTATTGGCGAGCTTGGCTGCTCGTGGCCTTTGACAGATAATGAGCGAAAAGTGCTGCGTGCTGGAGCCATAGCTCAGCGACGCACGGGTGCAGCAATAAGTATACACCCAGGGCCACATGAAGACGCTCCCTTCGAAATCATGGAAGTGCTTACGGGCGCTGGTGCGGATCCTAGCCGAATAATCATAGGTCACATGCATGGTACCATTGCGTTTCACACGACCCGCTATAAGTTGGCACAATATGGATGCTACCTTCAATGGGATGCTTTTGGCCAGGATGGCTTCTACCCGCCCTACTTACCGACAACTGTCGATATACCAAGTGATTCAGGATGCGTGAGGCAAATAATCCAGATGATCGCCGAGGGCTATCTTAACCGAATTCTGATATCACAAGACGTGTTTATGAAAGCCAACCTTACTCGCTTCGGTGGCTTTGGCTATAGTCATATCTTAGAAAATGTTATACCTCTCATGCGAGAGAAGGGCATTACTGAAGAACAAATACATGCCATGATGGTGGAAAATCCGAGGCGTGTACTCAGCTCTATTACGCCGTTGGGTTAGGGGAAAAGAACAAATCTACGTTTCAATAGCCTCAACATGACTTGCAGGGGAAAATTGATCAAGAATTGAATAATGAGCCAAGAAGAAAGGGGCTCCTTGGCTCATTATTTAGCGTGTAGTCCTAATGAAAAAGCTGGGTACTTGTTGACAGATACCCAGCCTCCCCAGTAATCGTGATACTTACGATAGTGGCCTTAACTCTTTCCTATTCTAAACATTTTGGTGCCACATACCGGGCAAACACCCTGGGTTGCTGACTTGCCGTTCTTCATAGTTATAGCCTTGACGTCTTTTATTTCCTTCTTAGCACGACACTTCACACAATACGCTTGCATCAGTTTACCTCCCTTTTCGGCTAGAAGGATAAACCATTCATTGCGGTCGGCCCTAATTTCTATTTTTGCCTAGTCAGCTGGTTACTCCCAGCTTTGCCCTAGCTTTGAGACCTTGACCAAGTCAGCTGGTTGCCCAGCTTTGAAGTGAGCCGCACAGGACTCGAACCTGTAACCGGCTGATTAAGAGTCAGCTGCTCTACCAATTGAGCTAGCGGCCCATTTTTGTGACTGGTTTCCTAATTTTAGCAGGGCTTCGGGAATCTGGCAAGCCAGGCTGTTCGTCCGCTTCACGGCGGCTATCTTTAGTCCTATGACCTATTATATATTGACAGTAGTACCTTTTTAGGCTAATTTGTGGACAGAAGTGTTTAATACCATTCTCAATATCCTTGTTATCGCCTTAGACATCCTGGTTGTTGCCTTGGTGTTGCCAGGGGGTGATGTAGAATTGGATAACAGGGCAAAAATCTACCGGGTCCATTTTAAGGATGGTACATCTAAGCTTGTCGCCGCTAAAAGCAGCCGCGAATTAACGGGGGCATCCGGGCTTATAGTAGCTCCTAGCAGCCGAGAATTAGTGGGGCAATATGCGCAACGAGTTAGCCCGAAGAGGGGATAATAAACTATGGCGTTAAGAATTTGTCTGGTCATTATGTGCTTGGCTTTTGTGGTTACTGGCGTGGGCTGGCTCACTACCAAATGGAACCTGGAGGCTTCGAATGAGCAATACGCTTATTCGCTGGAGGAAGTTAGCCGACTGGCTAGCATAGCCAATGGGGAGGTCATACTGACCAATCAGCAGATTGAGTCAGCCAATAATAGCATCGGGCAATTAGAAGCAGAGCTAGCCGATGCTGAGGAGTTCGGCGCCTACTGGTGGGAAAGGGCACACCCCGCGGAATTTGAGTCCGTTGATGAACTCAAGGCTTGGCTCGCTGAGGATGATACTGATAGCACCCTCTACATCTTCGGGAAAGGCTGTCTGGGCTGTTACGACTGTGATGACTATGCCACCGCCTTGGTGTACAACGCCCTTAACGATGGCTACTCAGTTTCAACGCAGATTGTGGGCAACCACATGCTAAACAGCACCATTATCGGCAATGACATCTACTATATTGAGCCCCAGAATGACAAGGTCTGGCTCTGGGGGCACCGGGACTGACCTCTCGGCCTAGACCTCAACCTCACTCTTGCTGGCATCTAGAAAAAGATAACTTATCATACCGCCGCAGAATTCCTGGACTAGATCAGCTAGTTCCCTGGTTATCGCCTCAGCTTCACCCCTTAACACCGGTGGCAGGCAGTCCACGTTTATGGCGACATTGCTTGTCGCCGGGGTAAGCTTGGTCTGGTCTCCCTGCCTCCAGTTCCAGCAGCGGCACATCACTTTGTTATCGTCAACGTAAATCACCTCGCCCGGTGCCGGGTGCTCAATGACCTCCGAGCCCAGTGGGGTAAAGGGCTCATCTCCCTTAGCCAGGGTGAGGCAAAGGTTGCCATCAACACTATCTAGGTCGTCGCCGCCGCTGGGCACCATGTGCTTGAGGGAGAAGTAGTTAAACAGGGCGACCAGCGTATTGATATAGGGCAGCTGGTCGCCACGGCGGGCGCGCCGTCCCAGAGACTCAATAGAGCAGTAAAACTTATTGGGGTTTACCCCGAAATCGGCATAAGCCTGCCGCCAGCTGGCTATTCGGGGGTGGCTCTTAATTTCAAGAAGGGATGCGTCCCTGGTGGCACCCTGCTCAACCTCTCTTAATAGCCCGATTAGCTTTTGGTTCTCACCCTGGTTGTTGACCCCCCGGGCAACCACTACCCCCCGGATATAATTGGGGAATTTAGCGAATACTTCCTTGGTTACTATGTCCTTCATCTGCTTTACTCCATTCTGGCGGTCGCTTGGGCTAGCTCCCAGGAGTATTCGTAGAGGTGCAAGCCTTTGCTTGAGGCAATCAGCTCGCCGTCACCGACCCCGATCTCGCTGGCCATATATTCTTTAAGTAGCTGGATGGCGGCTAGGTTGGATGGGAAGCCAGCCCACAGGTCCCAGGACCGGAAATAGGCAAAAAAGTGAAGTTTCTGGTCGTGGATTCTGGTATCTATCCCCCTTAAACAGGGGGGGTCGGGGAGGTTTATAGAGTCGGCATCGCCCACCGCCATAAAAGCCTGGTTGGTGTTAAAGCCGTCCTCTTTATACATCTTTATGACCTTCGGTATCTGCCTTTCCAGGTATTGACCGTAGGTATACTGTTCACCCTTGCCCTTATGGGCGGTCATAAGGTAGGGGAGATAGTCTTCTATATATTCCATAGAGGTGGGTGGGGGGACACCCTGGGGCACATCGGGTATTAATGGTCTTGACCCCGGGTTCTTTATATGGACAACGATAAAATCAAGCTCCTTGCGCCGCTGACCGGCGTAACTGCCGCGGTCAATCTTATATTCGTGTCCCTCGGTCAGGGTCTGGCGCAGGCAGAGAAACCACGCCTCGGAAAGGTCTCTGGCTTGGATTAGCGAAACATTCATCATTATTCCCTTATTATAAAGCCCGGGTAAACTCGGGGCGGAGCCGGGACATATCCTTATCGGCTAGAACCTCGTCTATAAGTTTGATTATGGCTGCCTTTTGCTCGGGCAATCTCACCTTAATCGGCAGGTAGTTTGAGGCGTGATTGGCGGTAAAGAAGCAATTGGTAAAGTTGGAGTTTTGTATTATCAGCTCGAGCTCTTCCAGGGACTGAAGCGGCGAGATGAGGGTGAATTTCCCCTCCTCCCAATCCTTGTGCAGGGGGGTGCCGGGGACGAGCAGTATGGTGAGGGTGCCGGCGAATTCAGGGTCAATATCGGAGAGTATCCTGGCTGTACCCAGGGCGTGTCTCCGGCTGCCTTCGGGACCGCCCAGACCCAGTATTACGGTAACGGAAAGGGTAATGCCGGCTTGCCTTATCTTTCTTCCCGCTTCAACTATCTGGTCGTAGGTGACCCCCTTGTTAATCTTTTTAAGCAGTTCCTCGTCGCCGGTCTCCACGCCCATGTAGACAATCTTAAGCCCGAGCCGGTTTAACTCTTTGAGCTCGTCAACGCTCTTTACCAGTCCCGCCTGGGGGGTGGCGTAGGTGCCAAGCCTTTCCAGGTTGGGGAATTTCTCATTGAGGTATTCGAGCACCCCGACCAGTATGCGCTGGGGGGCAATGAGGGCGTCTCCTTCCTCAAGGAATACCCGCTTCAGGCTCCAGCTATAATTCCGGGCTACCTTATCAATATCCTGCCTTATGTCCTCGGGGTGTCTTATCCTGAATTTGACGCCGGGATAGGTGCCGCAGAAGGTACACTTGTTATGGGAGCAGCCGATGGTCACCGGCAGCAAGAAGCTATCAGCCTCGCTGGGAGGTCGTATTATCATACGCTCTTGATACATATTAACGCAATCGTCTCCTTTTGAAGATGGTGAAAAACCGGTCCTCGTACTCCTCGAAAAGACCCCAGCGGTCAAGCTCGTCCTTCAGTTCGCGGGGTTCCATCTCACCCTTACGAGTTAATTTGAAAAGCTCCTCAATCCTTACCCTGGCATCAGCCGGGACACC
>CAZCAS010000045.1:0-9362 GCA_964496725.1 uncultured Dehalococcoidales bacterium | reverse complement strand
ACCTGGGACATAGTGGTATATTCCATCTCCTCCAAAGGCAGGCGGTGGGGTTCGAAAGGACCATGACGGCGAAGATAATCAGCAACATCGTTGGCTTGCTGACGAGCATTATCAAACGACTTATCTTTAAACATATCCCTAGGCCCAATAAGCTTGCCATCAGAGAGTTGAAAACCAAGGGCAATAACCCGGGGCGGTCCGTCGAAACGGCTAGGGGTTCCGTCCTCAACAGCCACTGGCATGAGAGGACCATGATGAGAGCCACGCATCCACCCCTCTACCAGCAATGGCAGAGTAAACGGCTCCAGAACCTCTCCTACCGCGGGGAACTGACCCTGAGAACGCACGATACATACCGGATCGTCCTTCCCTACATATCGCCCGGCAATGAAGGACAAACGCTGGGTAGAAGATACCGCAGCTATCTCGTTGGTCTCTCGATGAGAGACCGATTTTACCGCATAACGCGAAGGCGCCCCCATAAAAACGAGCATGTCATAAATCTCTTCCGGGGCATTAAGAATTATCTTCTTATGTTCCTTGACATCATGCACTTCGAAGGCAAAACCAGTATGCATATTGGGGGCAATAACCAATCCAATAGTATTAAACGGGTCAGCAAAAATTTTATACAAGGGCATATTCCAAGCCCCAGCCGAGGTCTTATCAGCCATGAACACAATAATAGGCTCAGCAACACGCTCCTCAAACTCCATCTCAGCCACCCCAGGCCCCATCCCTTTAACATTGCCGGAAAAGGCGTCCGAGAGCAAATCCTGCCCAGCGCCATACAATTTTAAACTTCTAGCTACCTTAGTACAATCAACAAAAGTGTCCCACGCCAATTTATGTATTTTCTTATTATCCACACCTTGCTGGTGGGTCATAATTAACTGCAGGTCATCGCCACACTTGGTTACATGATAATCAATCAACATCCCCTCTCCCTGAGCTCTAGTCATCCACTCATCAGCCTTGGCTAAGACAAAGGGATGAGAGTCGGAATGCCCCACATAACCACCAATATCAGCCTTAATTACACTAAACGTGATCTTCATAATTCCCTCCTTTATAAAATTTGATTAATATTCAATCCCCCGCCGCGCCTTTATCCCTTTCTCATACGGGTGCTTAATTTTGCGGCACTCGGTAACCAAGTCTGCCAGTTGAACTAACTTGCCATCAGCCTTACGGCCGGTGAGGATAAGCTCCACATTTCGTGGCTTATCATTAATAAGCTTAATCACATCATCTAATGCTACCAGCTTCCAGGCTACTGCTATATTAACCTCATCCAGCACCACCAAGTCATATTTGCCACTAACCACCGCCTCATGGGCAAGCGCCAGCGCTTTCCTTGCCTGCTCTCTGTCTTCCGTCTTGATATTCTCAGGGTTAATGAATTCCCTACTGCCACACCTAACTACATCAAAATTAGGTAACTGAGAGAGAATGTTCCACTCTCCATAAGGGTAATCACCCTTCATAAAGCAAATAAAATAGACTTTCAGGCCATGACCTAGAGCTCGGACTGTTGCCCCCAGCGCAGATGTGGTCTTACCCTTGCCATCGCCAGTGACAACCTGAACCAAGCCCCTAGTGAAGGGCTGTGACAGTGAGCGCTGTGGAGAGATCTGTTCCGTCAATGAAAACCCCTAACCTAAAATTGAGTAACCGAACAACAAAATAATAAGATAACAGTGGTGAAAGTCTAACAACCTCACCAGTCCATGTCAAGAAATGAGTCAGCAGGAGATATTGTTCTCATAGCAAAAACAGTGATATGATAGTTGGTAGCAGAAAGGAGATAGGAATACTATCGAAATAATCCCTGCTATAGACCTCAGACAAGGCAGGTGTGTCCGCCTCTATCAGGGTGACTATGCCCAGGAAACTATATACTCTGCTGATCCTGTAGAGATGGCTTTGGAGTGGCAATCACATGGAGCACCGAAATTACACATCGTTGACCTTGACGGTGCTGTCAAAGGTGAAGTCTGCAATCTGGACATTATTGCCCAAATAGCAAGCGTGTTACTAATACCTACCCAGCTGGGTGGCGGCATTCGTGACCTGGAAACGATAAAGCAACTACTTAAAGCCGGCATAGAGCGCATAATTCTGGGGACATCTGCTGTGGAGGACCCCCAACTGGTCAAAGAGGCGTGCCGCAGCTTCAGGGAATCTATAATTGTAAGCGTTGACGCCCACGAAGGAGATGTCGCCACACATGGCTGGCGTGAACAAACAACCATAAAAGCCACAGAATTCATCAGGTCAATGATTGAGCTAGGGGTCAGGCGTTTTATCTATACCGATATCAGCCGTGATGGCACTCTAACCGAGCCTAATTTTACCGCTATCGCAGACCTAGTTTACACCTTCAAACTACCCATCATCGCCGCCGGTGGCATCTCATCACTAACCCACGTTAAAATGTTGAAGCAGCTCGGCGTAGAAGGCGCCATAATAGGCAAGGCACTTTATACCGGAGACATCGATCTGAAACAAGCCATAGCCACTGCAGATTGAGAAAGGCAAAGAGGTTGAAGAATATAAAGTTTAACGAAAAGGGGCTTATCCCAGCCATAGTTCAGGATGCCGATACTGGCGAGGTGCTGATGCTGGCTTATATGAACGAGGAAGCACTACGCCGAACCTTATCCAGCGGTGAAGCTTGGTTCTACAGCCGTAGCCGGAAGAAGCTATGGCACAAGGGTGAGACCTCAGGCAACCGCATCAAGGTATGTTCAATACGAAAGGACTGTGACAGCGATACCATCCTTATTTCTGGGCAACCCATGGGGCCGGTATGCCACACTGGCAACAAGACCTGTTTCTTTGAGACGCTGACCGAACAAGATATATAGTCAAGTCCTCAAGACGAAGCCTGAGCTACCTCCTCAACCTCATCAATCTCCACCACCCTCTTTAATGCCGACAGGGCAACCTCAAGCTGGTCATCATCAGGCTCCCGAGTGGTCAAACTCTGCAACCATAATCCTGGAGTGAGAAGAGCTCTAATAAACCTGCTGTTGGAATGTCGGGCACCAAAGTAGGTCGCCTCATAGCCAAGAGCGGCAATAGCAGGGATGAGTACCACCCGCGATAGCACCATCACCCACAACGAGGGGCGACCAACAAGGGCAAAGACGATGATGGCTATAATCAAAACAACAAAGAGGAAACTGGTGCCGCAACGCACATGAGCCGTACTATACTTCTTCACCGCCTCAATCTCCAAGGGAATACCAGCCTCATAAGCATTCACCACCTTATGCTCGGCACCATGATAAGCAAACACCCGCCTAATGCTGGAGGACAATGTCATCAGCTTCAGATAGACAATAAAAATACCCAGTCGGATGAAGCCCTCTATCAAATGGAATACGATAGACGATTGAATATAACCACCCACCAAATTAGTGAGGAAGAGGGGTGCTAGAAAGAAAAGAGCAACAATAAAAGCTATCGACCCAGCCATCGCCCCCCCAGCTACCCCTCCACTAAGCTTTTCCTTTTCCCCTTCCTCTTCTTCCATAGCGAGGTTGGCCGAGTGGAGTAAAGCCTTAATGCCCAGAAACATGGACTCAATCAAGACAACCACACCCCGAATCAACGGGATTCTCCTCGCCTTACTAGTAGAGATACCAAGTAGTGCCTGAGGGTTTACAACCACCTCTCCGTTAGGTCGGCGCATAGCAACTACCGCCACCTGCCGCCCCCGCATCATAACCCCTTCAATAACTGCCTGCCCACCATAATAAAACCTCTTAGCCATAACAAACCCCTTTAATAAAAAAGGAGCAGCTTAACAACACTGCTCCTATCTCGATAACAAACCTTCTTAATCCTCTAACTTATAGCGCCGCTTAAAGCGCTCCACACGTCCTGCAGTATCTATTACCCTCCGCTCCCCTGAGAAAAAGGGATGGCACTTACTGCACACCTCAACCTTCAATGTCTTCACAGTGGAGCCGGTAGTAAAGGTATTACCACAAGAGCAAATTACCTGGGCATCGCTATAATATTTTGGGTGAATCTTATCCTTCATACTACTCCGAGTAAACACTAACCTTTCTCTTACTTTTGCTGGCAGCCTCGAACTTAACCACACCGTCAATAAGAGCATATAGGGTATAATCCTTGCCTACGCCCACATTATTGCCTGGTTCGATGCGCGTGCCCCGCTGCCGAACCAAAATAGTCCCAGCATTAACAATCTGACCCGCATATCTCTTCACACCAAGCCGCTTAGCCTGACTATCACGTCCATAGCGGGTAGAGCCGCCTCCCTTTTTATGCGCCACTTGCTACCACCTCGTCTTTCTTGCGCCGCCGAACCTTTTTCTTCGGCTCAGCTGAAACACCCCCCACTCCAACTATCTTATCTATCACTAACTTGGTATAAAACTGACGGTGCCCCTTCTTCTTGCGGTAACGTACCTTTGATTTATATTTGAAGACTATAATCTTAGCGCTCCTGCCATCCCCACGCGAAGTAGCCACTACTTTTGCTCCCTCTACAATGGGCTGGCCTACCGTTACCTCATCGCCATCAGCGATAAGCAATACCTTATCTAGCTCAACGGAATCGCCCTCAGCTACATCCAGGCGTTCTACATCTATAGCCTGACCAGGGGTTACCTTATATTGCTTGCCACCAGTCTCAATAATAGCGTAAATTTTCCCACCTCCTATGCCAAACAATCCATTCTATCAATTGACCCGATACAGTGTCAAGCAAAAGTAACCCTCACGTCCCACTGACCTTAAGTCTCTGCCACAACTCCTTGACCTTCGCCTCCAACTCACTAAGAATGCAATCGGTATCTATAATAACATCGGCGAGCTTCACCCGCTCCTCTGAAGATAGCTGGCAGCGAATTCGCGCCAGACATTCCCGCTCGGAGAATCCAAACTTTTTCTTAAGTCGCTTCAAAATCGCGGGCTCAGCAGCCACCGTAACCCAAACCTCATCAACCAAGGAAACCCAGTCGGCTTCAATTAACAACGGGGCTTCAAGAACCACCACTGCTACACCCTGCCTCCGGCAATCCTCAAGCCTGCTCTTCACCACCTCATATATACGGGGATGCATTATCTGATTCAACTGCGCTAAGGATTGAGAATTGCTAAATACTATCTCCCCCAGCTCTCTACGGTCTATCTCGCCCCCGGGATTAATAACCTGCCAACCAAAGGTAGCCAGCAACTCACGCCGCACATCATCGTTCGTCTTGAGAACTTCATGCCCCACCACATCAGCATCTATAATGACGGCACCAAACTTGGACAGAAACCCGGATACCGTGCTCTTGCCACTCCCTATACCACCAGTAAGACCAATAACTTTCATCATCCTAGCCAGTCTACCCACAGAGAGGCAGGTAGTCAAGAGAATATCCACCCCCCTAGACTATAACTGGCGCCAGTCCAGTGTTATAATTAGGACAAGAGGCTGGCAATGCGTGAGGCGATGCTCTATGAGAAGCTGCACAACTCCAGGGTAAGGTGCAACACCTGTCAATGGCGTTGCTCCATAAGCCCAGGTAAGTTTGGTATCTGCCGAATGTACCAGAATCAGGATGGTACCCTCTATAACAGAAACTATGCCCAGGCATCATCAGTAGCCGCTGACCCCATTGAGAAGAAGCCCCTATTCCACTTCTTCCCCGGCAGTTCGGCCTTCTCCATAGGTGGCTGGGGCTGCAACTTCCACTGCCAGGATTGCCAGAACTGGCAAATCTCCTGCCCCGAGAATGACGAGCCGTGGCGCGGCTCCAGAGAAATTCAACCTCAAACAGCCATAGAGCTGGCAAAACAATATCAATGTCAGGGGATTGCTTGGACATATAACGAACCCACCGTCTGGTTTGAATATACCCTCGACTCAGCCAAGCTGGCGAAGGAGAATAACCTGTACACGGTCTATGTAACCAATGGCTACTTCACCTCCGAGGCACTGGATGCCATCGGACCCTACCTCGATGCCTGTGCCCTGGACGTCAAGGGCTTCAACGACCCCTTCTATCGCAACCTCGCCAAGATACACCACTGGCAAAGGGTTCTGGAGATGGCTCAGCGAGCTAAGGATAAGTGGCATGTGCATGTCGAGGTTATCACCAACATCATACCTACCATGAATGATGACGACCAGCAACTTGAGGGCATCGCTAACTGGGTTAGAGATAAACTAGGTGAACTAACACCGTGGCATGTAACCAGATTTCACCCTTATTACCATCTGATGCACCTCCCTCCAACCCCTGTCTCCACCCTAGAACGTGCCTACGATATCGGAAAGAGAGCGGGGCTTAAGTTTGTCTACGTCGGCAATGTTCCCGGACATAAGAACGAGAACACCCTCTGCTATTCCTGTGGTAGACCTATAGTGGAAAGGCTTGGCTATCAAATCGAGGTAATAGGCCTGGAAGGCTCAAGGTGCAAGTTCTGCGGGGCAGAGCTGAACTTTAAGACCCCTGGGTCGAAAGGGGGAGCAAAATGATTAGAGAGCCAGTAGTAGCCGGACAATTCTATCCCACCTCTCCCTCCCAGCTAAACGATATGATTCGTGGTATGGTTGACGAGGAAGCAGAAAAAGAGGAGGTCATCGGTCTGGTTTCACCCCATGCCGGCTATCCCTACTCAGGGCCAGTAGCTGGCGCCACCATATCCAGAATCAAATTCAAAGATACCTTTATCATTATGGGCCCCAACCACACCGGGATAGGAAAACCCCTCAGCATTATGACCGAAGGGACCTGGAAGACTCCGCTGGGTGATGTAGAGATTGACTCCGAGCTAGCCAGGCAAATCCTGGACACATCCAGCTTCCTAGAAGAGGACCCTAAAGCACATCAACACGAACACTCCATCGAGGTTCAGATACCATTCCTGCAATACTTCAAGAAAGATATCAAATTCGTGCCTATCATGCTTACCTACGCCAGTGGTGCCACCTACAAGGAAATCGGCAAGGAACTGGCCCAAGCCATCAAGGAGTCGGGGAAGGAGGTGGTAATTATCGCCTCCAGCGATATGACCCACTATGAGCCACAGGAAGTAGCTAAGAGCAAGGACACCCAAGCCATAGAAGCAATACTGGACTTGAATGCGGATGAACTGCTGAAGCGAGTTGAAGAACTGAACATATCAATGTGCGGCTATGCCCCTACCACAGCTCTTATCACGGCAGCCAAGGGGTTAGGAGCAACCAGGGCTGAACTGGTTAGATACCAAACCAGCGGCGATGTCATCGGCGATTACTCTACAGTAGTAGGCTACGCCGGTATATTAATAAAGGAGATGTCCCCACTGGTTAAGCTGGCCAAGCAAACCGTAGAGGCCCATGTTAAAGGGGGTGATATCACCCAGCAGCCAGAAAAGCTCACTCCCGAGATGAAAAAGAAGGCTGGGGTATTTGTCTCCCTCCATAAGCTTGGGCAACTACGAGGCTGCATTGGCACCTTTGAACCCAGCAAAGACAACGTAGCCAAGGAGATTATTGCCAATGCCATCAACTCCGCCACCAGAGACCCCCGCTTCCAACCCGTCGCTCCCAATGAACTCAAAGACCTTACCTACAATGTGGATGTCCTCACTAAACCCGAGCCTATAGAAAGCGAAGACCAGCTAGACCCCAAGAAGTACGGGATTATCGTGGAGGCAGGGCTCAGGCAGGGACTGCTTCTCCCCGACCTTGAGGGGGTGGATAGTGTGGACTATCAGATTGACATCTGCCGCCAGAAGGCGGGTATAATGCCCGATGAGCCGATAAAGCTATACCGCTTCGAGGTGAAGAGGTACAAGTGAAAGGAATTGAATATTCAAAATACGAGTTCAAAAACGCAAAATTAAAAATAGGGAAACAATTCGAAGCTAAATGGGCGCTGGTCAGGCGTTAATTGTTTTAATGTTATGTTAAGGGATTTGGGGTGAGGAGGTGGTATAAGTGAGGGGTAGGTATGATGATAAATAAGGATATTGAACAAATTACCAAAGACGACTTACAAGCCTTGATAGATAATGAGGTGATAGAGCATAAAACAATAGAATATAAGCGAGCCTTGCCCGGGGATTCAGCTAAAGAAAAGAAAGAATTTCTTGCTGATGTTTCTTCATTCGCAAATGCAAGTGGTGGTGACTTAATCTACGGCATAACCGAAGATAAAAAGACAGGGGCACCCACGACGCCATTGGATGGGCTAGACATTGATAATGTCGACCAAGAAATTTTGAGACTGGACAATATGATAAGAACTGGAATCCAGCCGAGAATACCATCAGTAGGAATTCAAGCAATTAGTCTTACAAATGCCAAAAACGCTATAATAATCAGAGTGCCTAAAAGCTGGCTCAGTCCACATAGAGTAACTTATGATGGACATGATAAGTTTTACTCCAGAAGCTCGAATGGTAAATACCCTCTTGATGTCGGAGAGTTACGGCTTGCTTTTAACTTATCAGAAACAATAACAGAAAGAATTCGCAATTTTCGGCTGGATAGGATATCAAAGATATTTGCTAATGAAACACCTGTGCCTCTTTATGATAATCCCAAAATAGTGCTTCATCTAATACCAGTTATTGCGTTTAATCCTGTTCAAAGTTATGACATAAGTAAAATTGCTTCCAATCCAACTTGTATGCCACCAATACGTTCGGGGGGATTGAACTACAGATACAACCTTGATGGTTGTATAACTCATTCTGAAGGACAGGATGGTAAATCGCGCTCTTATGTCCAATTCTTCAGAAACGGAATCCTAGAAGCAGTGAATGGATATTTAATACCTTTGCGTGAAGAAAGACCATCAATTCCTAGTGTTGCCTATGAAGAAGCTCTGATTAAATCTCTGACAGATTACCTCTCCCTCTCTAAATCATTAAACATTGAGTTACCAATTTTTATGTTCTTAGATTTACTCGGGGTTAAAGGCTATTCAATGGGCATCAATACATGGAGATATGAAATTGATGAAATTCATACAATAGACAGAGACATTTTATTATTACCTGAAATTGTAGTAGAGAGCTATGAAGTAAGGGCAGAGAAACTGCTCAAGCCATGTTTTGATTCTATTTGGAATGCGTGTGGCTTCTCAGGTTCATTTTATTATAATGAAAAGGAGGAATGGGCCCCAAGATAAAGGGGAGTTAAAGAGGGGCGAAGCTCCTCTCCCGGAACCTAATAGTCTTTGCGAGAAGCGGAGCGAGGAAGCAAACTAAAAGATAGAGATTGCTTCGGGCTTTGCCCTCGCAATGACAGGGGATAGAGGCTGGCAATGACAGGGGAGAGAGGCTGGCAATGACACGATAGAAAGAAGAGGGGATACAGGGGGCGAGGTAGATAAAATGGA
>CAZCAS010000044.1:0-9606 GCA_964496725.1 uncultured Dehalococcoidales bacterium | reverse complement strand
TACTCAGCTTGAAGGTGACTATCACCGGCTCATTCTCCCTGGGAACCTCGGGGACCACAGTCAGCGTCACCGGCGCTGAGCCGCCCCTCGCTGACAGCCAGAAGCCACCGACGAGCAGTATCGCCATCCAGACGATGATTATCTTAAGTTTTGTCCCTCTCTGCCTCTCCATATCAACTAAACCAATCAATCTTTGCCAAATGGCAAATCAAAAAAGTTTTTTATTATTACCGGGGCACATAAGCCCCCGCCAACCGCCTCCGGTGTTTCCTCCTCATCCACCAGTAGATTCCAAAGCACATGCCACATACCCCCACCGCCGCCATTACCGTGGAGAACTCGGGGATTGCCGACCCCTCAACGGTACAGGTATCGTCAGCTAACAGCTGATAGGTATCCGGGGCAGCATTCAAGGCGCTATAAGTCGCGGGGAAAGCGGTTGCCCCGGCTGGCTGAACCACCATATGCCAGGTACCCGGCGCAGCAGTGGGGTTATCGGTGAAGGTGTATGTAGGCTCATAAGGCGAGCTGGTGTTGCCCAGCGTACCGCGGGTACCACTGACACTAACCAGTGCGATGCCGTTGTCACTGGTTACTATAGCGCCGCCGTTATCGTAGTAGCCAACATTATAGGTCTGAGCGCCGTCCAGGAAGCCGGTGCCCTTCATATAGACCACATTGGTGGTGCCGCTGAAGGTGTCGCCTGGGGGCTGTGTCGTCCGCCCCGTATCGCTGTAGGAGTCCCAGGAGGAGGCGGTAAAGGTGACGGTAAGCTTTGGACGCAGGGTGGTCTGGGTAGCCTCGTCCTTGGTGTAAAAGGTAGTGGCCAAATTTGAACCGTTCTCAGTGCCATCTTTTACCAGCCAGCCGTAATTGGAGTATGTCCCGGCGACAAAGGCGGATACATCGCTGGTAACATCCCAGTTCATCCACCCCACTGCCCCCGGCGTGGTGGCAGTAACGGTGGAGGCAGCATAGTCGCCACCGGCAGCTGTCCACGGAGTATTCCAGGTTACCGTCCCCTCAGCCCAGCTGGTGGTTACCCGGTGGGCGTAGTAGGTCTCGGTAGTTGCCGGCACCGTTGAGGCGTACAAGGACAGCGTCGCCGAGCTGACCGTGGAGCCTTGTGGTATCAAGGATATGTCGAATTGAACCACGGAGCGCCCATTCCGTGAGTTTGGCCCTGTCTGGTAGCTCACCACGGTCATGGTGGCGGTGCTGCCGTAGTTAGTGGTCGGATTCTTCTGGTCGAGCCAGCTATCTATGGCGGACGGCTGGAAGTTCCTGGTTATGGACTGGCCGCCGGCGGCATGGGCGGTGCCGGGCACGGCAAGCAGAGCCACCAGCAAAGACAGCGCTGCTATCAGTGCCAGTTTCTTCACTTCCCTTAATGCTGCCACTGCCAACCTATTTGCCTCCCTCTTAAATTTCACTCCTTGCATCTTCATCCACTCATCAATTAGTAAAGTTACCTTCTTTTCCCTATCTCTATTTAATCTATCCTTTATACATCACCATATCCGGTTACGGGTGAAGAACGGTAGAGATGCCGTCACCATACCCCTCGTTGCCAGCCCGGTCCCGGGCGGTCATCCGGATGGTATAGGTACGCCCATCTGCATCCCCTCCATCGCACCACGCCTCAACGACGACTGAATACGAAAGCTCGTAACCTAAATCCTGGTCATACACCCCGTACTCGTCAATCAGCTCGATAGTGTACGGGAAGTCGGCACCTGAAACTGCGTCATCGGCAGAGCAGCTGTAGGCGATGGGGTACAGTGCGTCCTTTCTCACCCTCGCTTTCTCAGTGGGGTCAACGGTCACCGTTACCACCGGCGGTGTCTTGTCAATCTGAAACTTCTCCAGTGCCGGCGGACCTTCATCATTGCCAGCATTGTCCCACGACCTGGCCATTACCTGATAACTATCCCAATAATCAGCACTCTCCGCAGTGAAACTCAGGGGTGAAGTATAGGTATGCCAGGTCTGTCCGCCATCTATACTATACTTGGTCTCGGCGACGCCTGAGCCGCCAGCATTGTCCACAGCCGATATCGATACCTCCACGTCCGATAGATACCAGTCCTCATTCCCCTTCGTTCCGCCCAGGGAAATGGTGGTGGTAGGGGCACTCTGGTCCGGCGGCTCGGTGAAATTGAGTGCCAGGTCGGCATTCACCAGCCCACACCCGTAAAGGGTATCCCAGCCCGGGGCTCCCAGGTCTTCGGCTGAGTCTCTGAGTCGGTGTCGAACATCAACGTTGTTGGTCATACCGGAGGCTATGAGCAGGGCAGCCACCCCGGCAACATGGGGCGACGCTGCGGAAGTATTACTGAGATAACCATAGCCGTCACCCATAGCCGTCGAGTAGATGTTGTTCCCGGGCGCCATTAACTCAAGGGCATAGCCAGTACTGGAGACACTGCACCGAGCATCCTGTTCATCGGTAGCCCCCACCGCAATTACCGGCTCACATCGGGCTGGCGACCATATAACGTTGTTATTGCCACCGTTGCCGGCACCAGCCACCAGGACTATGCCATCATCGTAGGCAGCCTGTAGCGCATCTTTTACCGCAGCTGGCGTCTCCAACACACCACCAAAACTCATATTTATCACCTGCATATTGTTGTCCACGGACCACTGAATGCCGCTCAGTAGGGCACTCATCTGCAGATTCCCATTCTGGTCCAGGATTTTCACTGCGTAGAGCGAAGCCTCTGGGGCAACACCGATAACCCCAATGTCATTATCCAGTGCCCCCACAATGCCGGCGACCAGCGTGCCGTGACCCTGGTCATCGTCGCCGCTGGTTGTCCCATCAACAAAGGTGACATCGCCAGCCACTGCCAGGTCGGGGTGGTCGAGGTCAATCCCGGTATCGAGTATAGCCACCTTGACACCGGTGCCTTTATCGGTAGGATGAACCAGCTCCGCATCCACCCGGTCCACTCCCCAGGGGAGCACCTCGCCCAGAAGACCTGCTGTCATCACTTCGTTCGGCTCAACCAGCTGCACCCTGCTATCATTCATGAGTTCACCAATCTTATCCACAGGCATGGTGGCGGAAATGGTGGGGACGATATGATAGACCTCCCCAACCGTACCACCGAGACTTTCAATCAGCTCAGCCTCATCAGCCCCCGGTGGCTGGTAGAAGGTTACCAGTACATTGACTGGTCCAGGAGATTGGGCTTGGACCTGAGCCGGTATACCCAGGCTTAAGCTACACAAAACAGCCACCAGCATCACCAGCCGCCCAACCCTGCCTCTGTCCACGATTAACCTGCGCAGACCCTGCATTTTACTTTCGTAGTGCTTCACTTTATCCTCTCCTTTCCTTTAAACCCCATGCGAACCGGCTGAATTGGGATTTGTCCTTCCCTCCGGCAATGAGGTCTCGCCTCCCTACCCCTGCCGACATTTTTATACTCCCAGTTCTGCCTCCAGCTTGACGGAAATAGATATAGACAAAAATGAGATACCAAACCGGGAAGAGACCATATATTGTCCAGAAGTGAGCTGTCCAAAGAGCGTCCTCCCCCCAGTAGTAACCTGCCAGCATCAGTATCACCAGCCTGATAAAACTCTGGAACCAGGTGCCTACCGCTCCGATGAGGAAAACCCATCCTGCCTTCCTCGGCGGCAGTGGAATATCGAGCATCATCAGGGCAAAGATAGCGGCAAACACCCCCATGGTGCTCGGCCCAGCACAGGCAGTAGTTATAACCACTGATATAGGCTCTCCGGTAAGACTCGTGAAATGCACCCACTGCCCCTCGCTACCAAGCGGATAGCCCAGCCTGGTCATTGACCACATCAGCGGGGCGATGGCGGTTCGGGCGTAGGCTTCTTCAACAAAGCGCACCACCATCAAAGGGAAGGTGATAACGAAGCCGTAGATACCGAGCAAGATGGCAGGAATCCTGGCCCCCTTACCAAAGAAGATGGCAAAAATCCCCAGCCATACCATTATCACCTGGAATACCAGAAATTCCCGAGAATGGGGCATAAGCACCGCCCCAACCACCAGTGCCAGACCTACTGGAATGAAGACAAGGCTCTGCCCCAGCTGCATTCCCCTCCATATCTCTTTTCTTTTGAGATACAGCCAGATACTGCATAAGGTCAGCACGCCCCACGGAGCGGCATGATACTGACCGAATACCCAATCGGGGGACAGCATAGCGCGCAGAATCGGCCAAAACCTCAGAAAGAAGAGAAGCGAGAAGGCAATGGACACCCCCAGCCATGCCGCCAATCTAAAATTCAGAGAGCCAACGGCAAGATTGTCCCCGGCACTACTGGTTTTTCTCATTCCTAATCTCAAAATTTTCATTTTCTTTTTAACCTACTAAGTACGGCATTACCGCTACCAGCATTACATTACCTACCCCGTGAGCTATAATGGGAGCCACCAGGCTCTTCGTCCTGTAGTAAATATAGCCCAGTAGCAAACCAGCGCCAAAGACGAAAAACAGCTCAGGGACAGACCTCCAGGTGAGATGCATCACGGAAAACATCAGGCTGGCCAGTAGAAGACCCTGTTTCCAGCCCAGGGCTTTCATCAAGTCAGTCTGCACCAGACCACGGAATAACAGCTCCTCTCCAAGGCCAACAAACACAATCATATAGACCATGTCACGAAACAGGTTTTGCACCTCGAAGGTGGGGAAGGCAGGCGCTGGGTGTAGAACGAAATATTCAGCTATCCCTATCGGGACACCAATTGTCATCCCCATCAATACATACTTCCGCCAATTATCCTTCTTGAAGCCCAACTCTGAGAAGCTAAGCTTCTTCTGATAGATGTGCCACACGCATAATCCCAGGATAGTGGAGTATACCGCCGGCAGGAGATACTGCTGGTTGATAAAGAACCAGGGCAGGGAAGATGTGAACAGTATATACAGCGGGATGAGAGCCAGGGACTCGGCGGCGTTGGCAATGAGCTTATCCAAGCGAGTCAGCGAAATAACCACATATATCCCTATAACCACAAATAGCGCCACGCCGATGCCATAGGCTACATCCTTGTAGGCGAATACCCACTCAGCGACACCGATAGCAACCAATATAGCCACCAGAAACAGCCACTGCCGTCGACCTATCCTAGCCGTCACGCCCTGCTCCGCTGGCCCTGCTATAGCCGCTATTACGCCTCCGCCCCTGAAGTTCATTGCAATCTCCTTAAACGATTTCATGATTTACAATCCTTACACACACCGTAGAGTTCGCAGCGATGACGGGTAACCTCAAAGTCTGTCCCTCGCGATATCTTCTCCATCATCGCTCTCTCTATTTGCTCATCACTCTCGACATCAAAAACACGGCCGCACCTATCGCAGACGAAGTGGTGGTGGTACCGGGTATTGCCATCGAACCTGCTCAAAGCCTGATCCAGTTTTATCTCTAATATCAGCCCTTCCTCTCCCAACTGTTTAAGATTGCGGTACACTGTACCCAGGCTTATATGCGGTACCTCCCTCCTAACCTCATCATAGATCCAGTTAGCATTAGGATGACGGGTCGTACTCCTGACCACCCTAAGAATCGCCTCTTTCTGTTTTGTCCTCCGTAGCATTACCATGACTTTAACAACTTAATAGTAATAATAATGATTACTATTATTATATGGAATCTTCATATCCCTTGTCAACAGGGTATAGAACCTATTGCAGAAAATAGGTCCCCTCCTCAACCGGAGCAGATTCTCCCTCCTTATACACAGCAAAGCTGACTTCATTGCTGGTGAGCCTCTCGGCATAAAAATGATGAATGTAGGTGAACATCTTGCCATCCCTTATTGAAACGCTCTCAGTATATGGCTCTCCATCGGATGTAACCTCGATGGTGTAGCTCATGTCCCTCCCCTCATGGTTGATGATGTCAAACTCGATTATCCACCCACCTTCACTCTCCAGAAGCTGTGTCCGCTGCACCTCGCTATAAGTATCCCCACCGGTTGTCACCGGACGAAAGAAAGTAAAGGCTATGAGCACCCCCAGCACTACTAGCGAGGATACATAGATAGGTTTAAACTTCAGCACAGCCCGCACCCTCCTAAATTAAAAGTAATCAATATCATTATTAATAGTATCCTATGACTCAAATGTAAGGTAAATAGCTCGATAGTAACCTTAGGCATAAGAAAAAAGTTCATTTGCACAGGTTGCACATAGCCCATTAGTAACCTTGGGAATAAGAATAAAGTTCCAATCTAGAGAAAGAGCAGTGATTTAATGGTAACAGCTAACCCTCACCCCGAAAAGGCAAGTCATCTGCAGCTATTCTTTAGCAGCGGTGCTCTTGACTATGCTCTTCAAAATAGTAAGGATGCCCACTACAGCCCGCTGAATATCAACCGGCTCCTGCGAGAGCACACTCGCCACATAAGGGTCTAGTCGGCCGCCGCCGTAGGGCGGGCCCTCGTCACTTAGGCCGGGAGGATGGGGGGAGAGATAACCAGCCAGAGCAAATAACTCATTCTCCTCAAAGCCCAGGGGTGTGGCAATCTTTCGCAGAACGTGAGCCGATGGGAAACGTTCACCCCTCTCAACACGCCCCAGATGTGATGACGATACCCCTGTCTTATGCGCCAACTCCTGAAGAGTCAGCGACATCATTACCCGCTGCTGCTTGATTATATCGCCTAATTCAGCCTCTCTACTCTTGTCCATAATCAAATTTTAATTCGCCAAATGGCAAAAGTCAATCTTATTCATGTCGCCTATAGCCACCATTTCTAGTTGACTGCAGTCACTTTCCATCTTAGGCTGCCAACATTAACTGCCCATAAAAATGGCATTTAAATTTCATTAAAATCTATTCCTTGACAGCGCAACTTATGACCACTAAAATGTGGTTGTTTGCTATAATATTTCCATATTCGTAAAGGATAGGAGGTTGATGCTATGTGGCTAAGGTAATAGCCCGCGAGAACGAAAGTTTTGAAAGTTTACTCAAACGATTTAACAAGAAGGTGCAGCAGGATCGTATTCGGGCTGAAATGCGTCGCCATGAATACTATGAAAAGCCCAGCGTGAAGCGTAAGCGGAAGAAAGCAGCTAAAAGACGCAAAGCCGTCAGAGCACCCAGAGCAGTAAGAAGGTAGAGCTAAAGTGGGAGCAGATTTAAAACAACATCTAATGGACGACCTGAAGCAGGCGATGAGGGATGGCGATAAGGTAAGACGCTCCGTTATCCGGTTGATTATGGCTGCGGCTAAAAACGCTGAAATCGCCCGGCAGACCACTTTAGAGAATAGCGACCTCCTCGGCGTAATTGCCAAGGAGATAAGACAACGTCACGAAAGTATTGAAGCCTTTAAACAAGGAAACCGCCAAGAGCTGGTAGCTCAGGAAGAAGCAGAACTGGCTGTGCTTAAAGAATATCTGCCCCAGCAGATGACTCGGGATGAGGTTATAGTCGCCGCCCGCAAGGTTATCGAGGAGGTAGGGGCAGAAGGACCCAGAGACAAGGGGAAAGTTATGCCCAAACTTATCGCTCAGCTTAAAGGAAGGGCAGACGGACGAGAGATAAACGCGGTAGTCACCGAGCTCCTCAGCTCATAACCCCCTTTCCCCTGCCACAAGAAAAGACGCTTCTCAACCCAGGTGCAGCCTCTGTTAAACTTTCACTTAGTTAATCCAGGGATAAGTTAATGCACAGAGTGGAAGTTCGTTTAAAGAGTCACCTGCCCGATGCCAGAGGGATTGGTCTCACCAGAGACATACATGACCTGGGGATAACCACCGTATCCAATGTTCGGGTAGTAGATGTATACTGGTTGCACGCCAATTTAACCCCCGACGTGCTGGACCTGGTCTGCCGCCAGCTTCTCGCCGACCCGGTGACCCAGGAATACTGGTACGAGGGAAAGCCCCGCACTGAGCGCGAAGTCAGCACTGACTTCCACATCGTGGAGGTTGCTTATAATCCCGGCGTCAGTGAACCAATCGAGGACACCATTATCAAAGCGCTCCATGATTTGGCAGTGGGAGAGGTCAGAGCGGTTAAAACCGCCAAACGATACTTGATTGAAGGGCAACTGGATAATAAAGGGCTGGATGCGATATGCAGTAAACTGCTGGTTAACCCTATCATCCAGCATGTAGTTGAAGAAGAACGGCTTAGCCTCCCTGAAAACCCCCGGTACACATTCAGCTTAAAACAGGTGGACATCCAGCAAGCCGGACAGCAACTCGGCTTTACCAAGAATGAAATCGAGGCTATCGCAGCCTATTTCCACAAGGAGGGGCGAAACCCCACCGATGTCGAGATGGAGACACTGGCACAGACCTGGTCTGAGCACTGTGTCCACAAGACATTTAAAGGCATAATCAAGTTTGACCAGACCACAATAGACAACCTGCTCAAGAGCACCATTATGAAAGCCACTGAGGAACTGGGAAAGCCGTGGTGCCTATCCGTTTTCGCCGACAACGCGGGGGTGATTGACTTCGATGGCCGTCATGCCCTGTGTTTTAAGGTTGAGACCCACAATCATCCCTCAGCCATCGAACCCTACGGGGGAGCAGCAACAGGAATAGGCGGAGTGGTGCGCGACCCCCTCGGCACCGGCCTCGGCGCCAAGCCAATAGCAAACACAGATGTATTCTGTTTTGCCCCCCCTGACTTTCCGCATGAGGAACTGCCCAAGGGTGTGCTTCACCCGCGGCGCATCTTCAAGGGCGTCCGGGCCGGGGTAGCCGACTATGCCAATCGCCTGGGAATACCAACCCTTAATGGCGCCATACTTTTTGATGAACGATATCTGGCTAACCCCCTGGTCTATTGTGGCACATTGGGGCTTCTACCCAAGGAACTTTCCCAGAGGGGCAAGCAGAAACCGGGCGACTTAGTGGTAGTAGTCGGAGGTAGAACCGGGCGCGATGGCATACGCGGCGTAACCTTTGCTTCCGAGCAGCTTACCGAGGAGTCAAGCGAGGTTTCCACTGGCTCGGTTCAGATTGGCAATCCCATTGTCGAGAAGAAGCTCATTGATGCCCTCCTTGAAGCCAGAGAGCGGAGGCTCTACCGACGCATAACCGATTGCGGTGGCGGCGGGCTTTCCTCAGCAGTAGGCGAGATGGCTGCTGAAACCGGGGTACGCATCGACCTGGAAAAGGCCCCACTGAAATATACCGGGTTATCCTATGACGAAATATGGATATCCGAGTCCCAGGAACGGATGGCACTGGCTGTCCCCCCAGAGCACATTGAGGAGTTGATGGAACTCTTCGCCAGCGAGGATGTGGAAGCAGCCGTTATTGGCGAATTCACCAGTGACCGCAGGCTCAGGCTCTTCTACCATGGCAACCTGGTATGTGACCTCACTATGGAGTTCCTGCATAAGGGAATACCACAGGTGAGAAGAGAGGCGGTATGGCAACAACCCCGACATGTCGAGCCTGATTTCGCCAGCCCCCGGGACTTAACCGGAGACCTGCTGAATATTTTGGGTTCATGGAACGTGTGCAGCAAAGAATGGGTGATACGCCAATACGACCACGAGGTGCAGGGGGGCAGTGTCCTCAAGCCCCTGGTAGGTAAGGATGACGACGGCCCAGGTGACGCCGCCATTATCAAACCGGTGCTGGA
>CAZCAS010000043.1:0-10235 GCA_964496725.1 uncultured Dehalococcoidales bacterium | reverse complement strand
CCATCATGGTCAGGTGCTCCACCCACAGGCTGTCTATGATGCGAAGCATCACCAGCCTCTCCAGCACCCTCATTTTATCCGCTTCAAACTCCTTCTCCCGCTGCTCATACAGAGCCTCCGCATGCTCAACAAGCCTGGCTTCAATCTCCGCCGGCTTGAGCTTAGAGAGGGCATCGGCATTGAGGTGGGGGGGGAGGGGGAAAATAATGCCGACATCAGCGAGCAAGCCTTCAAGGTCCCAATCAACGCCGTACTCATCAAGAATACGGGCTGCCACTATATCATGTATCTCCTCCCTAATCATGGAGAGGATGTTTGCCCTGAGGTCAGCACCCCCTAATATCTTCTTCCTCTCATCGTAGATAATCTTGCGCTGCTGATTAACCACATCGTCATAATCCACCAGGTGCTTACGGATATCAAAGTGATAGCCCTCAACCCGAACCTGGGCACCCTCAATAGAGCGGTTAACAAATCTATTCTCAATAGGGGTATTCTCATCCATCCCAGCCCACTCCATCAAGCCCCGGATGCGGTCGCCACCGAAGCGCTTCATAATGTCATCCTCTAAAGAGACGTAGAAGCGAGAGCTTCCCGGGTCACCCTGCCGTCCAGACCTCCCCCGAAGCTGATTATCAATGCGCCGCGCCTCGTGGCGCTCTGTACCTAAAACATGAAGTCCGCCGAGGTCAATCACCTTATCATGGTTCTCTCTCCACTGCGCCTCACTCTGTCCGTCAGGGCTGCCTCCCAGCACGATGTCAACACCGCGCCCCGCCATATTGGTAGCCACGGTTACTGCTCCCGGCTCTCCGGCACGGGCAATAATTTCCGCCTCTTTCGTATGCTCTTTGGCATTAAGCACCTGGCAGGAAACGCCCCGCCTCTTCAGCATATCTCTCAGCTGTTCCGACTTCTCAATAGATACCGTGCCAACCAGCACCGGCTGTTGCTGTTTATGAAGCTCCGCAATCTCATTAACCACAGCCCGGAATTTGCTCTCTTCATTTTTGTAGACGCGGTCAGGATAGTCTTCCCGAATCATAGGCTTATTGGTAGGAATAACCACTACATCCAGTTTATATATCTCGTGGAATTCCTGAGCTTCAGTAAGCGCAGTGCCGGTCATCCCTCCCAGGCGATTATACATGCGAAAGTAGTTCTGGATGGTAACGGTGGCAAAGGTACGGCTTTCTCGCTGAACGCTGACATGCTCCTTGGCTTCTATTGCCTGATGCAAGCCCTCAGAATAGCGGCGACCAAACATCTTCCGGCCGGTAAACTCGTCAACGATGACGACCTCGCCGTTCTTCTCGACCACGTATTCACGGTCTCGCTGGTACAGCGCGTGGGCGGACATAGACTTACGGAATATGGACAGGATATCGTTGCGTCTTTTCGCCTCTTCGAAGGTAAGATGCTGAGACTCCTTGTCGGAGAACAGGTCCTCGCCCTTCATACCGAAAGCCCTCGCCAGCTTTTCCAGACCACGGTGTGTCTCTTTGACGTTGCGCTCCTTGGCGTAGGCGATATAATCGCACTGCTCCTGGAGCTTATCATCCTCTTCTTTCTCCTCAGTGGTGGCGGGCTCGTGGAGCTGCATCTTCGAGCTCATTCGGGCGACGACATCATTGACATCTCTATATAGCTGCCCGGATTCTTCTGCCTGACCGCTGATGATGAGAGGAGTGCGCGCTTCATCGATAAGAAGGTTATCTACCTCGTCAACTATGGCATAGTTTAGCTCACCCTGCACACGCTGAGACAGGTCTACCACCATATTATCACGGAGGTAGTCGAAGCCGAATTCGGCACAGGTGCCGTAGGTGATATCAGCCTGATAAGCCTCGCGACGGGAGATAGGACGAAAATGACGCCACGGGTCATCTTCTTTGCCTGAATCATAGTCGGGGTCATAGAGACGGGCTGGGGTATGTTCATCAGGGGTCTGCATGGGATAAATGCTGGCCACACTCACCCCCAGGGCATGATAGATAGCCCCCATCCAATAGGGGTCACGCCTCGCCAGATAGTCGTTAACCGTAACCAGATGACAACCCTGACCAGTAAGGGAGTCCAGGTAGAGGGGGAGGGTAGCCACCAGGGTTTTACCCTCACCAGTTTTCATCTCAGCGATTCTGCCCTGATGGAGAACAATGCCCCCCATCAACTGCACATCAAAGTGGCGCTGCTTCAGGGTCCGCCAGGCCGCTTCCCGAACAGCGGCAAAGGCCTCGGGCAGAATCTCGTCTAAGGCTTTGCGCTCTACTTCACGGCGTTCTTTCTCCATCTCGCCCACCCTATTCTGCAGGCGCTTACACTGTATTTCCTCTTCTTCCCTAGCGAACTCATTTGTTGCGCAGGCAAGCCGTTGCTTAGCCTCTTCCAGTTCGCGCTGTGCCTCAGCTACCTGTTGCTGAACCCTCGCTGTAGCTTCAGCCAGCCGGGTTTTAAACTTATCGGTCTTGGCACGAAGCTCGCCATCGCTGAGTTTTTTAAACTCAGGCTCCAGCTCGTTTATCCTGTCTACTATAGGCTTAAATCGCTTCAGCTGCTTCTCATTAGAATCAGTAAGTCCGCTTAACCACTTAAACATCGTCTCTTCTCTCAACTAACTCTCTGGCTTTCCCTGCCATCGACTTCCAGACCATAATCTTAACCTCACCCATACCATCAACAGCAAAGGCATGCACAGAAGGGGCTGCGTGTGATTTCAGAAGGCAAGGTATTCCGTAACTTTCCAGCAAGCCCTGGATAAGTAGAGCCTCCTCCTCCCCCACCGCCCGATACACCTCAATCATTTCTTCGTTCTTGCTCAAACATAGCTCCTACAGATAATCCAGTATGAATGCGGTGGATGGCTTCACCCAATAGCGGAGCTATAGACAGAACCGTAATCTTATCCAGTCTCTTATTATCGGCAACGGGGATAGTATCTGTCACCACTACCTCTTTCACCGGAGCAGAGGCTATCCTCTCGATAGCAGAACCGGAGAACACCGGATGGGTACAACAGGAATATACTTCTTGTACCCCACGTCCCTTTAAGGCAGTAGCAACACCTGCTAAAGAGCCGGCAGTATCTATTTCATCATCCACGGTAAGGGCAACCTTACCCTTCACCTCACCAATGACATTCAGCGTCTCAGTCTCGTCAGCATTGCCTATCCGTCTCTTTTCTATAATCGCCAGGGGGGCATCAAGCCTAGCAGCAAAATCGCGTGCCCGCTTGGAAATACCGATATCTGTAGCCACCACCACCAGGTCACCCAGCTCTTTCTCCTTAAAAAAATCACTCAACATGAAAAGAGCGGTCAATTCATCAACAGGTATGTTAAAAAAGCCCTGAATCTGCGCGGCGTGCAAATCCACTGTCAGCATTCGATTCGCTCCAGCCACAGTAATAAGGTCAGCCACCAACCTAGCCGTTATCGGCACGCGCGGCTGGTCCTTCTTATCAGTACGGCCATACCCATAGTAAGGAACCACAGCGGTAATGCGCTCGGCTGATGCCCTCTTTAGAGCATCAATCATAATCAAAAGCTCAACCAGACTTTTATTGACCGGGGAGGAAAAGGGTTGGATAACAAACGCATCCCGCTGGCGGACATTGTCCAAGATACGAACAAAAATGTTCTCGTTGCTGAACTCGAAGACCTCACACTGACCCAAGGGTATACCAAGATACTCAGTAACTGCCTGAGCCAGGGCAGGATGAGCATTACCAGTGAATACCTTTATCTCGTCCATCTGTTTATTCTCCAAATCCATATTGCTAAACTCATTATAGCACTATTGCCTACTAACCTCACCCCTCAAATCAGGCACCGACGCCCGGGGTGGGGAAGCGCTGGCACATCTGGCTGACCTCCTGGCTCACCTCACTCTGAATCTTTTGATTGCCGAGATTGGTAACCACTTTCACAAACAGCGAAGCAATTTGTTTCATCTCCTCCCTGCCAAAGCCACGCGTAGTCACCGCCGGTGTGCCCAGCCTGATGCCACTGGCGATGAGTGGTGAGCGGGAGTCAAAGGGAATAGGGTTCCGATTAGCCACAATACCGACCTTAACCAAAGCCTGTTCAGCCTTCTTACCACTAACCCCCGTCTCCGTGAGGTCAACTAAGACCATGTGATTATCCGTACCCCCTGATACCAGGCGCAGCCCCAGTCTTTGAACCTCGGTAGCAAGGACAAGGGCATTATCAAGTACAGCCCGCTGATATTCCACAAAGCTGGGTTGCATAGCTTCACGGAAAGCCACCGCTTTAGCAGCGATTATGTGCATCAGGGGACCACCCTGCATCCTAGGAAAGACCGCAGAATCTATTGATGATGCCAACGAGCCTTTAGATAAAATAACACCGCTCCGCGGACCACGCAGTGTCTTGTGTGTGGTCGAGGTTACCACATCGGCATAAGGCACAGGGCTGGGATGCAAGCCAGCAGCCACCATACCAGCCACATGAGCCATATCAACCATAAGCTTCGCTCCTACCAAGTCAGCAATATGCCGAAAACGCTCGTAATCAAGAATCCTAGGGTAAGAACTAGCCCCAGCTACAATCAGCTTAGGCTTATGCTTCAGGGCGAGTTTCTCCAGCTCATTGTAGTCGATTCTCTCCGTTTCCCGATTAACCCCGTAAGGTATAAAATTATATAACATGCCTGAGAAGCTAACCCTATCGCCATGAGTAAGATGACCACCGTGAGCCATGCTCATACCCATAGCGGTGTCACCACAGTTGAGCAGAGCATAGTACGCTGCCATATTCGCCTGAGCCCCGCTGTGGGGCTGGACATTGGCATGCTCAGCATGAAACAGCTCTTTAGCTCGCTGGACAGCCAGACGTTCTAGAGCATCCATATTCTCACAGTTGCCATAATAACGCTGTTTAGGATAGCCCTCAGCATACTTGTTAGTTAAAAACGAACCATCCGCTTCAAGCACAGCCGGGCTAACATAATTTTCAGAAGCGATAAGGTTTATTGTTTCTCTCTGTCGCCTTCCCTCCGCATCAATAATGTGGCTGATTTCTGGGTCAGTTTGGCTTAAAAAACTCATGTTCCCTCCTTTTTCGAAGTCTACAACGGCACACTTACACTGTCAATCGTTGCGATTGACTTGCCATATTAACAATGCTATTATGAGCTAAAGTGGATGTCAGCGCTGAGTGAGCTTTATAAAGAGATTGCCTTTTGTCGGCAGTGTGAAATAGCTAAGTACCGAACTAAAGTAGTACCCGGTGAAGGGCCAGGCGACGCCGATCTGATGTTTATCGGGGAGGCACCAGGCTGGCACGAAGACCAACAAGGCCGCCCCTTCGTGGGGCCAGCAGGCTTATACCTCGAGGAATTGCTGGCTTCTATTAACCTGACGCGCGAGCAAGTTTACATCGCCAATGTAATCAAGTGCCGCCCCCAAGGAAACCGCGACCCCCTACCTGCGGAGATACTCAATTGCCGTAAGTGGCTGAACCGCCAGATTGAGCTAATATGCCCCAAGATGATAGTAACCTTAGGACGGTATTCTATGGCAATGTTTTTCCCGGGCAAAAGCATAAGTAAAATTCATGGCACAGCTCAAAAACAGGACAATATTATCTATTATGCTATGTATCATCCAGCAGCAGCCCTCCACCAGCACGGTCTGCGACAAACAATAGAGGCTGATATGCTTAAGATTCCGTCACTCCTGACCCAGACAGAAGCCGCACCTGAAGTAAAAAAAGAACCAAAGCAATTAACTATGTTCGAGGACTAAAACGATGGCTAAGCCAAGACTTAAGATAATCCCACTCGGCGGATTAAGCGAAATCGGCAAGAACATGATGGTGATGGAATATCAAGACGACATCATCCTTATTGACGCCGGGCTTATGTTCCCAGAGGAAGAAATGTTAGGCGTCGACCTAGTCCTTCCTGACACCAGCTATCTACAGGACAAACAAGACAGGATAAGGGGCATAATCATCACTCATGGGCATGAGGACCATATTGGAGCCCTCCCCTACTTGCTAGCCCAGTTTAATGTCCCCATCTACTCCACCAAGCTGACTCGAGGTCTTATCTCAGTCAAGCTTAAACAACGGAGGGTGCGCACAGGAGCTAAGCTACAAGTGATATCGTCAGGTAGCGAGACTACGCTGGGGAAATTTAAAATCGAGCCTTTCTCTGTTTGCCACAGCATTCCTGACTCAATAGGACTAATCATTCGAACCCCAGTGGGCACCATAGTTCATAGCGGAGATTTTAAGCTTGACTACACTCCGGTTGATGGTAAACCAACCAATCTATCTCGACTGGCCCAGCTGGGCGCTCAGGGAATCTTGCTCCTCCTCGCTGACTCGACCTATGCTGAGCTACCCGGCTACACCCCATCAGAAAGAGTGGTTGGCGAAACCCTGGACCGAGTCATGTCTCAGGCGCCAGGGAGGGTGATTATAACTACCTTTTCTTCACTGGTGTCTCGCGTTCAGCAGGTCATTGATTCAGCTGTTAAGCACCAGCGTCGTGTTTTTATTGTTGGGCGTAGTATGACCGATACGGTACGCATGGCACTAGAGCTGGGCTATCTTAATGCTCCCGGCGGGATACTGGCTCATCTCGATGAACTCAAGGGCATGCCTCATAACAAGATAGTCTTTGTAACCACCGGAAGCCAAGGGGAGCCCAGCTCAGCACTGGTCCGCATGGCTAATCGAGACCACCGCCAAGTTCACATCGTTCCCGGAGACACTGTAGTTCTTTCCGCCACCCCCATCCCAGGCAACGAAGCGCTAGTCAATAGAACCGTGGACAACCTGTTCAAGCAGGGAGCTCAAGTATTATATGATAAGGTAGCACAGGTTCATGTCCACGGTCATGCCAGCCAGGAAGAGCTAAAACTGCTATTAAACTTGGTCAAGCCCAAATTCTTTATGCCTATCCATGGCGAGTATCGCCACCTGACCCTCCATGCTAAATTAGCCGAGTCGGTAGGTATCCCCAAAGACAACATCTTCGTGCTGGAAGACGGCGACGTCCTTGAGGTCAGTCCATGGATGAGCAAGATAACAGGCAAGGTTACTTCAGGCAATGTATATGTCGACGGTCTGAGTGGTGGTATCGGCAATGTTGTTCTCCGCGACAGGAGAATGCTATCACGGGATGGAATAGTAATGGTGATTATCGCCATCAACCAGCAAACAGGTAAGTTAATAGGACGTCCCGACATCATAACACGAGGCTTCGTTGATACCAGAGAAGAGAGAGATATGATAGAGAAGAGCCGTGACCTGATAGGCCGAGCTTTAGACCATGGGCGTGACCGACCTGCTGATTGGGGCTTCATCAGCACCAAGGTTAAAGACTTACTGAATAAGTTCTACTATGACCAGATTAAACGCCGCCCCATGATTCTCCCCTTCATGGTAAAGGTATAATCATACGCATCTTATAAACTGAAAGGTGATATGGCTAAGAGGAAAGCTAAGAACCCGAGCAGAGCCGGAGGGAATCCTAAGGGAAGGCAGTCAGAGAAAGGGCTGTTTCACTTTCCTATGTTGCGACTAGTCGGGCGAATTATACTGGTAGCCATCACCGTTGGGGTACTGTACTGGCAATGGCCAAACCTGACAGCGTGGGCCGTCAACACTAAAAATGAAACGATACGGCTATTCGGGTTAGGGCTACCCCTTATCATCACAGCCATATGTGTCCTGAGCGGAATAACCTGGTGGCAGAGACGGCGCCCGCTCAGTCACCGTCTCCGCTACTGGCTAGCCGGCATTGTCTTCACCATAGCCATCTGGGGGATATTAGGCTTTTCCAACGTAGGAGGCAGCATCGGGCTGGCAATCACCGGCCAGGACATAACCGGTTACCCTGTTTTCCTCAGCGCCTTTCGTCTAGCGGGATTATTCTTTTTAGGCACCATTATAGCAGCCCCCAGAGCATGCCTGAATGCCAGGAAAAATGCTACTGCCTGGCTGCATGAGCAGCTTAAAAAACAGCCTCAAAAGCCAGCTGCTCCCCACCCAACTCCCCCACCAGAACCAGCACCCCCTCCCATTGCCACAACCCCCCCAGAGGTAGAAGCGGGGAGGCAACCCACAGCCCATCCCCCAATAGCCACCCTCCAACCAGCACCAACCCCTGCTCAACCTCAACTAGAACTCAAGCAGGTAACCGAGGACGTCTGGAAAAAATACGGCGAATCGCCAGATTTAATCACCATGGACGGCTGGATGCTACCCCCCATTGATATCCTGGATAGAGCACCTGAGGTTGAGCTCAGCCAAGCCGATAATATGCAAAGAGCCAGAATCATAGAAGAGGCTTTAGCCAGCTATGGGGTCGACGCTAAGGTAGTTCAAATAAACGCCGGGCCAACTGTCACCCAGTTCGGCGTGGAGCCGGGGTGGGACAGGAAGATGAAGGAGATAAAGGAAAGGGACAGGGAGGGCAAGGTTACGGTAAGGCTGGAGGAGATATCCAAGACCAGGGTTAAGGTGGAGAGGATTACCTCGCTGGCTAACGACCTGGCTCTGGCCCTGGCGGCACCCAGTATAAGGATTGAAGCCCCGGTGCCAGGCAAATCCATAGTGGGCATCGAAGTGCCCAACACATCTCTATCTCTGGTCAGTTTACGAGGGGTAATAGAGACCAGCACCTTCCAGAAAGTGGAAACCAAGTCCAATCTGGCGTTAGCCCTGGGTAAAGGCGCCGGTGGCGAAGCGATAGCTGCCGACCTCTCCCGAATGCCCCACCTGCTCATCGCCGGGGCGACAGGAAGCGGCAAGACAGTCTGTTTAAACGCCATCATCTGCTGTCTGCTTCTGCATAACCCCCCCACCACCGCCCAGTTCATTATGATTGACCCCAAGCGGGTAGAGTTGACGCCGTTTAACAACATACCTCACCTGGCGACACCAGTCATCGTTGACACCGACAAAGCCCTGTCCACACTGCGCTGGCTTAATCACGAAATGGATAAACGGTATAAAACACTGGCCACTGCCGGAGCCCGCAACATCGAGGGTTACAATAAAAACAAGCAGGGGGAAGAGAAGCTCCCCTATCTGGTACTGATAATCGACGAGCTGGCTGACCTGATGATGACAGGATTTGATGAAGTGGAGCATATTCTATGTCGGTTAGCCCAGCTTTCCCGAGCTACCGGCATCCACCTCGTCGTGGCTACCCAACGTCCGTCAGTAGATGTGGTCACCGGCTTAATCAAGGCGAACTTCCCCACCCGCATCAGCTTCGCTGTCACCTCCCAAGTAGATTCGCGCACTATCCTCGACATAGGCGGCGCTGAAAAGCTGCTGGGCAGAGGGGATATGCTGTACATGCCCACCGAGGCGGGAAAACCCAAGCGTCTCCAGGGATGCTACGTCTCCGATGCTGAGACGGAGAGGCTGGTCTCCTTCTGGGAGAGCCAGCGCAGGCGAAAGGCAATCCCGTTAAACATCGAGGAGCTTGCCTCCCCAGCAATAGTCGCCAGAGAGGAAGGCTACCCCAGAGACCCACTCCTGGAGACGGCAAAGAAACTGGCGGAGGAACACAAGCACATCTCCACCTCTTTCCTGCAACGGAAGCTACGCATCGGCTATCCCAGAGCGGCCCGCATCATGGAGCAGCTTGAGGAGGAAGGGTTTCAGAGGGAAGAGTAAACCTAGCGAGGGGGGAAGAGGACTCCCAGTCAAATTTCTCTAAAGGAGGGAAAGATGGGCAGAATGGCAGAAGTTAACGTGGTCAATGACACATGTGATATGTGCAAGAAGCAATCACTCGTAGTTATCTTCAGCGATATCGACGGCATAAAGAGAATCGGTGCGGATGAATTAAGGTGGAGATGCCAATGTAAT
The DNA here is from genome assembly GCA_964496725.1 of uncultured Dehalococcoidales bacterium. Taxonomy (GTDB): domain Bacteria; phylum Chloroflexota; class Dehalococcoidia; order Dehalococcoidales; family E44-bin46; genus JAZGHN01. The sequence continues at coordinate 381 of CAZCAS010000043.1, read as the reverse complement.
CACGTTAACAGTAGACCAATCAGAATAGCGGAAGCTGACCTTCTTAAGAATGGCAAAACGCTATAGTACAATTTGAACATCAGCCTCTAGCCTAGCTTGAAGCCTTGGCTCATCTCCCCCGTCCCCTCAACCTCTTCAAAATCGCGTCACGGTACATTACGGCCAGGTTCTTACCATGTTTAGCCATGCGCTCCTGCTTTTTCCGCAGGCGTTTCTCACGGCGCTCCTGCTTCGTCTCTTTATGTATATCTTCCATAAAGTTTTTAAACCCTATCCCCTTTATCCCCTTCCCCTTACCAAGGGGAAGGGGAAGATTCTTATGAAGAGGGGCTACGCCCCTCTTAAACTCCCATTTCTGGTTGCTCTCAGGGGGTTTTAGGG
>CAZCAS010000042.1:0-10559 GCA_964496725.1 uncultured Dehalococcoidales bacterium | reverse complement strand
CTGAATGTTATTTTCCCCGGCATCCCTCCCCAGTTTTACATTTTCTCCATGTATTTCATAATTATCGGGCTGGTAATTATAACGGCCGGTGCTGTTGTTTAGAGGGGGGGGATGGGGGCTATTCTTGGACTCTTTGATATAACCGGTCTCCTGGGCGATATCATGTCATACGCTCGGATAGCCGGAGTGGGCTTAGCTACATATTATCTGGCTGTAGTATTTAATATGCTGGGGCCTTTATTCGGCGAACTTATACCACTTCCAGGTATGGCGGGTGTTATTATCGGGGGTGGTTTAACCATTATGATTCTCGTTATGGGCCATGCCCTCAATCTGATTCTTAGTGCTATTACCGGTTTCATCCATTCCCTCAGGCTATGCTTTGTTGAGTTCTTGTTCAAGTTCTACGAGGGGTGGGGCAGACAGTATAGCCCGTTTATATTAAGGAAACGAACGTCTGTAACAGTTGGAACAAAATCATAGAAAGGAGAAGCTAAAAAATGGTAATCGACCCGGCGGCTCTAGCTACTCTCGGTGGCGCTTTAGCCCTCGGTGGTGGTTTGGCCGGCTCTTCAGTGGGAATAGCCAATGCCGCATCTGCCGGAGTAGCCGTCTTGTCTGAGGAGCGGGGCCAGCTCAGAAATGTAATCGTGCTGGCATCCTTGCCGATGACACAGACCTTTTATGGCCTTATTGTGTTGATACTTATCTTGACCAGGGTAGTCCCCGGGCTACCAGCAGAAGGAGGTATCGGCTTTGCTATTTTTGGCCTTGGTCTTATGACCGGTATGGCTGAATTTTTCTCAGGGGCATACCAGGGTTCGGTGTGTGCTTCAGGCATCTCCCTCCTGCCCAAGACCAAGGGCCGAATACTGACTAACGCTATGATGCTGGCGGTGTTTGTCGAGCTACTGGGCGTGCTGGGCCTGGTATTCAGCATCATGATGATGACCTTACTGGGAGTTATGTGATAAGGGGTATCCTATGGCAAGGATGGGAAAAATAGGTGAAGCTATCCTTGATAAAGTAAAAGCTGAGGCGGATAACATTATAAAGGAAGCTGAGAGTAAGGCTGGCGAAGAAATAAAGCAGGCTAAAAAGCAGCTGGCTACCAGGCTGGAAGAAGAGAAGGCCAAGCTGATACAGGAGGCCAGGGAGGAAGCCACCCGAATTGAGGCTCAGGCTTCGGTGAAAGTGCGCCAGGAATTATCGCGGGCCAAAGCTGATTTAATTGATGAGATAATCAGCGGGGTGAAAAAAGCGCTCGCGGCAGCTTCAAGTGATAAGGGTTTGCTGGTTGGCTTGCTCAAGGAAGCCGCTGATACGCTTGGGCTTGATAAAGGCAGGGTTTATGTTTCACCTAAAGATGTAAACACGGTGAAAAAAATTCTGGCGAATGATAAGGGATTAGCCAGTAAGATTGTGGAAGTCAAAGAGTATGAGTGTTTGGGGGGTGTTATCGTCGAGGATGTCGAGGGTAAAACTAGAATCGACAACACCTACGAGACTAGGCTGGAGATGTTACTACCCAAGTTACTACCTGAAATAGGTAGGGAACTCTTTTAAGCCTTAGAGGAGCTTGCTTTGCCTGACGCAAAATATGCCTTTATATCGGCCTATCTAAAGGGTGCCGAGGCTAAAACTGTCACCTCCGACCAGATAGACAGGTTGTCCAAGACAGCCACCCCTCAGGAGGTATTGGAGACCATCAGAGGTACTGATATGGGTGGGTTCCTTGACGAGCAGCCTATTCAGACCTTTGATGATGCGGATAAGTATTTATGGCAGTATTTTGGCCAGCGTCTTGAGGAGCTGGAATGGCTGAAACTGATGCCATCGGACATGCGTAAAATATTGCATGCCTACCGTGTGAAATACGACGTTATAAACATCAAAGCGGCGTTGCTAGGCGTTTCGACTGGTAAGAAGGTCGGCATGATACCGGCGGGGGCCATCTACTCTCGCGGGTTGCTGGATGAGCTTTCCCGTGCGACAAAAGTCAGCGATGTCATGCATTTATTGACTGAGTGCAATTTGGGGGCATTTGCCTCTCTCATTGAGGGATATGTGGCTGAAGAGGCGAAGTCAAAGTTCTTAACCGAAGCTAAATTGGACGGGGAGTATTATCAGAGCTTACTGAATTTGCCCAAGGGTATGAATGATGGCCCGTTGCTGGCTAAAGCCTTCAGTATTATTATGGACATGACCAATTTGCAGCTTGTGGCTAGAGCAGTAGTTGAGGGTATAGGTGCTGAGGCTGAGGAGCTTGTCATTGGCGGTGGCTATTTAATCCCTGGAGCAGTTGCCCGAGATATGCTGTCCCTTAAATTAACTGACATACCCGGCAAACTGGGCGACACTCAATACAGGGACATAGCGGATGAGATAGTTGCCAGCTATAGCAGAGATAAAAGCATTACTGCCGTGGAGGACGCTATTGGTAAGCACAAGTTCCGCTTACTCAGAGAGCTATTGTCGCCGAGGGTGATGACCCCTCTGATGATAGTTTGGTATTTGACCGTTAAAGAGGTTGAAATAAAAAATGTGAGGCTGGTACTAAAGGCTGCGTTTGATAATATCCCGGTGGAAGAAATAAAAGGGTATCTGGTGTTCTCATGACGATTGAGCTCAAACACTTAGATATAGCGGTTATCGGTGATGAGGACTTGGTCAGCGGATTGAGGCTGGCCGGGGTACACCATTATTGGGTAATACAGGACGATTCCGCTGATGAGATTAGGCAGGCCATGACCGGGTTTATAGAAGAGCCTGATATCGGCATAATAGTGATATTGGAAGACTATATGGAGCATGTTGAGGATTTGGTAGCTCGAGCTCAGGAAAGGAAGGGCTCGCCCTTGGTGGTAATTGAAGTGCCATCAAAGCATGGTACCCGCCATGAGGATATAACTAAGTATTACAAATCTTATATCAGGAAATTTATAGGGTTTGATATAGAAATCTAACTGAGTTTTATGGAGGTGGCACGATATGGGTAAAATATGGCGCATCTCAGGCCCTCTGGTTATCGGCGAGGATATGAAGGGGGCGCAGGTCTATGAGATTGTTGAGATAGGCAGCGAGGGGTTGGTTGGTGAGGTGATAGGCCTGGAGGAAGACAAAGCGATAATTCAGGTGCATGAAGACACCTTGGAGCTGAAGGTGGGTGAGAGGATTGAGAGGACGGGAGCGATTTTAACCGCCGAACTGGGCCCCGGGATTGTGGGCTCCATTTATGACGGACTACAAAAATCCTTGACTGTCCTGATGGAAGAGAGCTCATTTCTGAGGAGAGGTGCCAAAGTGTCGGCAATACCGCGCAACAAGAAGTGGCATTTCTCCCCCAAGGTCAAGGCTGGGGATGTGGTTGGTGAGGGGGATATAGTGGGGGTTGTTCCTGAGACCCATCTTTTGGAGCATCGAATAATGGTGCCGGTGGGCATGAAGGGTGTGGTCAAGGAGATACGTGCGGGTGAGTATACCGTTGAGGAACCTGTGGTGAGGTTAGAGGTTGATGGTAAGAAAAAAGATATCACCATGCTTCAAAGATGGCCGGTAAGAAAGCCCAGACCCTATAGACAGCGACTTGCCCCGTCAAGATTGCTCATTACCGGTATGAGAATTCTGGATTATATGTTCCCTCTAGCCCTCGGTGGCAAGGCTGCGGTACCCGGCGGTTTCGGCACCGGAAAGACGGTTGCCCTACAACAGCTTGCCCGATGGGCTCAGACCCATCTTAACATTTACGTCGGTTGCGGAGAGCGGGGTAATGAGATGGCTGACGTTCTTTACAGCTTTAGAAAACTTAAAGACCCGGCAACCGGCAGGTTGCTGCAGGAGAAGGAGGTATTTATCGCTAATACCTCAAATATGCCGGTGGTAGCTCGTGAAGCGAGTGTCTTTGTTGGCATTACCTTGGCGGAATACTTCCGGGACATGGGCTATGATGTTCTGCTGGTGGCTGATTCAACCTCGAGATGGGCTGAGGCGATGAGAGAGATCGGTGGCAGACTGGAGGAGATACCTGGCGAGGAGGGCTTCCCTGCCTATCTGGGTTCGCGACTTTCTTCGTTCTATGAGAGGGCGGGGTTGGTGGACTGTCTGGGTGGCCCGGAACGAACCGGCTCGGTAACAGTGGCGGGGGCAGTTAGCCCGCCCGGGGCTGACTTCAGCGAGCCGGTGACTCAGAATACGCTCAGAATTGTAGACGCCTTGTACTCGCTGGATGTTGCCTTGGCTAACAAAAGACATTTCCCGGCGATAAACTGGCTCACCAGTTACAGCCTTTATGTTGACGACGTTAAGGAGTGGTGGTCTGATGTCAGCCCGGAATGGGATGCTACTCGAGCCACTGCCTTGAAACTCCTCCAGCAAGAGGCTGAGCTGGAGGAGATTGTCCGACTGGTAGGCCCTGAGGCCCTGCCTGAAGGGGATAAGCTGGTGCTTCTGGTAACCAGGATGATACGTGAGGATTTCCTGATGCAGAGCGCCTACCATGAAGTTGACACCTACTGCCTGCCAGCCAAAGCACAACTGATGCTTGGAACCATAATCAAGTTTTATGAGTTGACTCAGAAGATGTTGGATGCAGGTGCAAGTGTGGCCGAGATTCGCTCCTCTCCCGTAGTGCCCAGAATCGCCAGGATGAAGGACATACCCAATGAGGATATCGAATCGAAGGTTAAGGAACTGTGGACCGAGATGGAAACGAGCCTGGTTGCTCAGAAAGGGGGTGCATGATGACTTTCTCTTCACTCCATGTTAAGGAGACGAAGGCAATTATCCGAACTAAAGGCTCTTTGCTGGTAGCAGAGAGTATACCGGATATAAAATTTGGGGAGATAGTTGATGTCCAGCTCTCCAACGGCGAGGTGAAACGCGGTCAAGCGATAGACATCAGCAAAAAAGTGACTATAGTCCAGGTATTCGGTGGAGTCAGCGAAGTTGACCTTGTCGGCAGTAAGGTGAGGTGTCGGGGGGAGACATTAAAGCTCGCTGTGTCTGAGGACATCCTGGGCAGGATATTTAACGGGATGGGTGACCCTATAGATGGGGGTCCATCTGTTGTACCTGAGGATTATCTAGATGTTAATGGTGAGCCTATCAACCCGGCTAGTCGTGTGCCTCCCGCTGAGTTTATCGAAACCGGCATCTCATGTATAGACGGTCTGAATGCCCTGGTCAGGGGGCAAAAACTGCCCATCTTCAGCGGCTCCGGACTGCCTCATAACCGAATTGTGGCTCAGGTAGTCAGACAGGCTGCGGTTAAAGGAAAGGCAGAACAGTTCGCCCTTGTCTTTGCTGCCATCGGCGTCAGCTATGATGATGCCGCCTTCTTTATGAAGAATCTGGAGCAGACTGGCGCCAGAGAGAGGACAGTGGCTTTTATTAATACCGCCTCCGACCCGGTGATAGAGCGAATATCAACACCTAAGCTGGCCCTGACCGCCGGTGAGTATCTGGCTTGGAAGAAGGGCATGCACGTATTAGTTATTCTTACCGATATGACCAACTATAGTGAGGCTCTTCGTGAGCTCTCAGCCATGCGGGAGGAGATACCGTCGAGGCGTGGCTATCCGGGATATATGTACACCGACTTGGCCACCATGTATGAGCGGGCAGGCAGGATTCATGGGGAGGATGGTTCGGTGACCATCATGCCTATCCTGACTATGCCTGATGACGATATAACCCATCCTATACCTGACCTGACCGGCTACATAACGGAGGGGCAGATTGTCCTTTCCCGCGAGCTGGAAAGGAGGGGGGTATACCCGCCAATAGATGTCTTTCTGTCGCTATCGCGGATGATGAAGGAGGGCATCGGGCCGGGCAAAACTAGGGAAGACCATAATAACGTCTTCATGCAGCTATATGCCGCCTATGCTGAGGGGTGTAACCTGAGGGAGATTTCCACCATCATCGGTGCCGAGGCACTGGGCGAAAGGGATAAGGTATACCTGACGAATGCCGATAATTTCGAGAGGGAATTTATCTCCCAGGGCGAGCTTGAGAAGAGGCAGGTGGAGGAGACTTTAGATATAGGATGGAGCTTGTTCTCAGCACTGCCTGAAGAGGACTTGAAACTGATTAGCCAGGAACTGATTAAGAAATACCTGCCGAAATACAGAGAAAAGGCTTAAAGTATAGAAGATGCCACAGCAGCTTATTAAGGTAGCCAGACCAACCAAGATTGAGCTGATAAAGCTAAGACGCCGCCTTGTTTTGGCTACTAGAATACAGAAGATAATAAAGGATAGAGTATCAATACTCATCCTGGAATTCCTGCAAATAGCCAGGCAGACGGTGGAGACTAAGAGGGCATTGCTTGAAGAGTTCTCCAAGGGTTACAAAGCCTTATCCATTGCTGCCGGGTATCACGGTTATATAGCTCTGGAGAAGGAATTAGTAGCCAGCGAGAAGGATTTAGCCATTGCTGGAGGCTTAAGAAACGTGGGTGGGGTGAGAATTCCAGCCTTTGAGTTAAAGGAAGAGGAAGGGGCGTTAAGAGGATATAGTCTGGTTGATACCTCTTCGTGGCTGGACCAGGCAGCCCAGCGCTCAGGAAAGTGTCTGGAAGCTATTGTCGAACTGGCTGAACTCCAGAGGAGCCTGGAGCTGTTGGGTAAGGAGATAAACAGGACAAAGAGAATACTCAATGCCCTGGAATATCTTATAATTCCAAGCCTGCGAGCGACGATAAAGTACCTGTACATGAAGTTTGAGGAGCGGGATAGGGAAGAGAAGTCGCGGTTAAAGCGAGTAAAGGTACTTTTGGAGCGAAAGTAACAGATGGCTGACGAGCTATCCTATGATAGAATACTTCAGGAATGTTTAAAGAGCGAGCTTAGGGTAATAAATGCGCATCTGCCAGGCAAACAAAAACCCCTCTCCGATTTATTAAGCGAGGAATATCCTCATGTGCTGTGTCGTGATGGCAGCACCCACCTTTTTAAGAGGAAGGAGCTGAAGTATCTGGCGGGTCTGCTGGATGCGGAGGAACAAGGGCAATTATTATTGCCGATACTGATTGGGGTGAGTGGTGGTGAGGGCGAAATGGTGGTATTATGTCCTGGGGTAGTGGAGGAGAAGGTTATTTCCAGGGTGCTTGATATGCCTGTAACCCGCAGCCAAAAAGGTATCGTAATATATAAACCCCAGTTAGCTATAATAAGGAAGCTACTTAGGACAACAACGCAATACCTCTTTCCTCCTAAGCTCTAGTCCCTTTGACCTATTGGCTAAAGGGGCAAAAAGTGCTAACATAAAGGTTGGCCCCTGTAGCTCAGGCGGATAGAGCACCAGCCTCCGGAGCTGGGTGCGGGCGTTCAAGTCGCCCCAGGGGCGTTGGTACCGTAGTCGAGGAGCTGAAGTGATAGATACGGCAGGACTTACTGAGATTCGGTGGCATGGTCGTGGTGGTCAAGGGGCGGTTACCTCTGCCGAGTTAGTAGCAAAGGCGGCTATAGATGAAGGCAAGTATGCTCAGGCCTTCCCTGCTTTTGGTGCCGAGAGGAGAGGGGCGCCCGTCATAGCCTTTGTCAGAATAAGTGTTAACGAACCTATCCGGATAAGAGCTGAAATTACTGAGCCCGATGTAGTAGTAGTGCTTGACCCCAGCCTGTTGCGCGTGGTGGATGTTGCCGCAGGGCTTAAAGCCCATGGGATGTTAGTAGTCAATAGCAAGAAACGACCAGAGCAAATTAAAAAAGAACACAGCTTCAAATGCTCACTAGCCACGGTTGATGCTACTAATATCGCCCGAGAATTACTCGGCGTCCCTATTGTCAATACCTCTATGATTGGTGCTCTATTAAAAGCTACTGGTGTGGTTGGGGTGGAGTCCTTGTCCGAGCCGATGAGAGAGCGATTCGGTCGTTTGGCTGAGAGAAATATCCATGCTATGAAGAGAGCATATGAGGAAACCTTGCTAAAGGAGCATAAGTAATTGGCGAAACCAAAAGGTCAACTAACCTGGAAAGACTTGGAAATTGGCTTCATAGTAACTGAGCCGGGAAGTGCCAGCCAGTATCGAACCGGGGGCTGGAGAACAGAAAGGCCGATTACTGATTTTGAAAAGTGTAACAAGTGCGGCATGTGCTACATTTTTTGTCCTGATGCCGCCATAAACCAGAATGAAGAGGGGTATTTTGACGCCGATTTATTCTACTGCAAAGGGTGCGGCATCTGTGCTGCAGAGTGCCCCAAGAAAGCCATTACCATGGTAGAGGAGGAGGGATGAAAGAGAAAAGGGTAGGGATGGAGGTTTCACAGGCTATCGCTATAGCAGCCAAAATGGCTAATGTGGATGTCGTCTCTGCCTATCCTATTACCCCTCAGACTCACATTGTAGAGGGTGTGGCTGAGCTGGTGGCTGATGGCGAACTGGACGCTATTTGCATCCCTGTTGAGTCGGAGCATTCGGCGATGAGTGCCTGCCTCGGCTCATCGGCAACGGGGGCGAGGACATTTACTGCCACTGCCGGCCAGGGATTAGAGTTGATGCACGAGGTATTGTATGTCGCTTCGTCTATGCGACTGCCAATAATTATGACAGTAGCTAATCGAGCTTTGTCATCGCCGATAAACATTTGGGGTGACCATTCCGATGTTATGGCTGTCCGTGACACTGGCTGGATTCAAATGTTTGCCGCCAATGGGCAGGAGACCTTTGATAGTGTCCTATGTGCCTTCCGCATTGGCGAAGACCAGAGGGCTTTGCTTCCGGTGATGGTTCACCTTGACGGTTTTCACCTGACCCATATGATTGAGCCTATATTCATCCCGGAGCAGAGTGAGGTTGATAAATTTCTCCCCCCCTGTCAATACCCCTTGCCGTTAGACCCCGATAAGCCGGTAAGTATGGGGTGTATGGGTGCGCCTGACCTGTATACCGAAACCAAAAAAGCACAGGAAGTAGCTTTGACGGCATCTAAAGAGGTGATCCTTGAAGTGTGGAAGGAGTTCGGCAGGCTCTCTGGGCGCAAATACTCACCGGTGGAGGGCTATCATAGTGAAGGGGCAAAGGTGCTCCTACTGGCTATGGGTAGCTTCAGTGAGACGGCGATGAGTGCCATAGATTCCTTGCGGGGTGAGGGCAAGGATGTGGGGATGATAACGCTTCGCCTGTGGCGGCCCTTCCCGTTTGAGGAACTCCGTCAGGCGGTTAAAGGCGCCGAGGTTGTCATTGTATTGGATAGAGCCCTTTCCTTTGGTGGACTCGGTGGGCCGGTCTGCTCCGAGGTGAGGTCGGCCTTATATGATGAGGACAAAAGGCCTAAAGTGATAGGCTTTGTCGGTGGTTTGGGGGGGAGGGCAATCTCCATAGATGGGTTTAAGGAGCTGGTAAACAGAGGTATGGAGGTTGCACAGAAGGGAAGCGACCAGGAATTTGAGATGTTCGGGGTGAGGGAATAAGGGAATATAAGGGAATAATGGAAGACTATATTACTTTTGGCAAGCGCTCAGTAACCAAGGAAGAATACTTTGCTCCCGGCCACCGTGCTTGCTCGGGTTGTGCTGAAGCTTTAGCGGTAAGGTTAGCCTGCAAGGCGTTAGGAAGGGATGTGATAGTTGTTAGTGCCACCGGTTGCATGGAGGTTATTTCTTCAGTGCTGCCTTATACCTCCTGGCGTGTTCCCTGGATTCATACCCTGTTCGAGAATACGGGAGCCGTGGCTTCAGGCGTGGAGTCAGGCTTGAAGGTTTTAGTCAGAAAAGGGAAACGTCCAGCCAGGGAGATAAAGGTGGTGGTGATGGCGGGCGATGGGGGGACCAGTGATATCGGACTTCAGGCACTGTCCGGAGCTTTGGAGAGGGGGCATGACCTCCTTTATATCTGCCTTGACAATGAAGCCTATATGAATACCGGCATTCAGCGCTCTTCAGCTACCCCCTACGGTGCCTCTACTACCACTGTCCCTGCTGGTATCAAGAGCATCGGACAGGTTACCTGGAAGAAGAATATGCCGGCAATTGCTGCTGCTCATGATATACCCTATGTCGCCACTGCCTGCCCCAGCTATCCCTTCGATTTAATGGATAAAGTGGCCAAGGCAGCAGCAATCCATGGACCGACCTACGTGCATATCTTCTCGGCTTGTCCCACTGGCTGGGGATGTGCCCCGGATATAGCTATCAAGATAGGCCGTTTGGCGGTGCAGACGAGGATGTTCCCCCTGTATGAGATAGAAAATGGGCAGTATAAGCTGGGTCCTGGGGGTGCTAGGCCTCGCCCTATCAACGAGTATCTTGGACTGCAGAGAAGGTTCAGGCATCTATCTGAGGACGATGTGAAAGAGATTCAACGCAGGGTTGATGAAGAATATGCCAAACTGGAAGAGAAAGCAGCCTGTCAATCTGGAGCTAAGTAACCACAAGCGTCAGGCTTAGCTCGTGCCATACTTGATGTCCATCCAAATTGCCGATAATAACTCCCCTTAATTGTTGGCTTGACCCTCAATAGGCGGTTTGCTATATTTCTTATTGCGGGGTGTAGCGCAGATGGGTAGCGCGCAGCGTTTGGGACGCTGAGGTCGGAGGTTCAAGTCCTCTCACCC
>CAZCAS010000041.1:1968-10630 GCA_964496725.1 uncultured Dehalococcoidales bacterium | reverse complement strand
CCGCCTGCCTTTGGAGGAGATGGAATATACCACTATGTCCCAGGTGGCGAAGAAGCTGGCGGGGAGATTTACCGACCTTGAGTAGTATTTGAAGGGAGGTAAGGAAAAATGGCCGTCTATGTTATGCTTACTAAGTTAACTGATGAGGGAAGGAAGACGCTAAAAGAAAAACCACAGAGGATCAAAGAGGTGAATAAAGAGGTTGAGGCGATGGGAGTTAAGATACTAGCTCAGTATGCCCTTTTGGGTCCATATGATTTTATCAACATCTTGGAGGCTCCAGATAACATCACCGTGTCTAAGGTAGCTACGGAGCTTGGCTCAAGGGGTACTTTGCAGACTATGACTATGGCTGCCATGAGCCTTGACGACTTTATTCAGTGACCTCTGAGCAGATTATTTGTTCTGGAGTGCCATTGCGTTACGAATTGCTTCTGGCGACTAATAATGAGGCTAAGGTGTGTGAATATAGGAGTTTGCTCCGAAATCTACCCTTCAAGCTGGTTACCTTGGCTGAAGTGGGTGTAACTACTACTGTCGATGAGCTGGGTGAAAGCTTGGAGGAAAACGCTAGATTAAAAGCGGTAACATTAGCTGCTGAGGCTCAGCTATGGGCTTTAGCTGATGATTCAGGACTGGAGGTGGATGTGTTGGGTGGTGAGCCCGGTCGGCTGTCGGCTCGCTATGCTGGGGAAGGAGCTTCAGATAGAGATAGAGTCAGCTACCTGTTGGCGCGGCTTAAGGGGGTGTCTTGGGAGAAGCGCTCAGCCTGTTTCAGGTGTATTATTGCTATAGCTACGCCTGCTGGCAAGGTAGGGCTTTGTTCTGGTGAGTGTAGCGGCTTTATTACCTTTGAGCCTAAAGGTGAGCATGGTTTTGGCTATGACCCCATCTTTTACCTCCCTGATTTAGGTAAGACTATGGCTGAATTATCTCTGGATATCAAGAATCAGGTGAGTCATCGGGGGAAGGCAGCAAAAAAAGTGCCGCAAACGCTGAGGGGGTTGGGAGATGACTGGACTTTCTGATTCCTTCCAGCGCCCGATAAACTATTTGCGTATCTCGGTGACTGACCGTTGCAATCTACGCTGTATTTATTGCCTGCCAGTTGAGGGAGTGCCGCTGATGTCTCATAAGGACATTCTGACCTATGAGGAAATCTATACTATAGCTCAAGCAGCTGCTGAACTGGGCATAAATAAGATGAGGCTTACCGGTGGCGAACCCTTGGTGAGGTTAGGGCTGACCAAATTGGTGAAAATGCTGGCGCAGATAGATGCCATAGATGATATTTCTCTGACGACAAACGGTACCTTGCTTGGTCGTTATGCCGCTGAACTTAGACAGGCAGGCTTGCACAGGGTTAATGTAAGTCTGGATACCCTTAAGCCAGACAAATTTAAGTCCATTACTCGCGGTAACCTTGCTCTTGATAAGGTGCTGGAGGGCATTGAAGTTGCCGGGTCGGTTGGACTTGATCCGGTTAAGATTAATATGGTGGTTATGTCTGGCGTTAACGATGACGAGGTTATTGATTTTGCTGCTAAGACTGTTGATGAGGAGTGGCATGTGCGCTTTATCGAGTTTATGCCCGTTGGCATGGTAAGCACCAAAACCTCATATTTCATCTCGGTCAGTGATATAAGAAGGCGCTTGGAACAGTTGGGTGAATTACAACCTTGCCTTCCCAGTGCCGGTAACGGGCCAGCCAAGTATTTTTGTTTTCCTCATGCCAGGGGTACTGTGGGCTTTATTACCCCGGTTAGTGAGCACTTCTGTTTTCACTGTAATCGGCTGCGGCTTACCGCCGATGGCAAATTGCGCTCCTGTTTGTTGGCTGAGGATGAAATAGACCTGAAGCAGCCCTTGCGTGGCGGCATATCTTCAGACGGGCTGAAACAGCTGATTGAGACAGCGGTTACCAATAAGCCATTGCGCCATCATCTGTCAGAGGGGTTGACCGCTAAGGGTCGCCCTATGACTCAAGTAGGGGGTTAATTATGGGAGAGCTGACACATATGGATGACTCAGGCCGACCTAAAATGGTGGATGTTACTGGGAAGCCTGATACCCAGCGTGAGGCGGTAGCAAAAAGCAGGGTCAGGATGAAAGCTTCTACCCTTGACCTGATAAAGACGGGTGGAGTGGTTAAGGGGGATGTTTTAGCTGTAGCTCAGTTAGCTGGTGTTATGGCAGCCAAGCAGACATCTCAACTGATACCCCTGTGCCATCCTGTGATTATCGGAGATATTAAGATTGAGTTCGGTTTGGATGAAGAGACTAGTGCGGTAGACATTACTGCCATGGTGAAAAGTATGGGTAAGACCGGAGTGGAAATGGAGGCACTTACTGCTGCCGCTATCGCTGCTCTGACTGTCTATGATATGTGTAAGGTGGTAGACAGGGGCATCCGGGTTGAGAATATTCGACTGATCAGGAAAAGTGGTGGCAAAAGTGGGACTATTGTCCTTGAGTAAAATTGCTCATTGGTATATACTACTCAGCTACAGGATTATACTTTTGGGGGGTGCATTATGAGGCTAACATGTCTTCAGGATAACCTGAACCGGGGGCTTAATGTAGTGGGGAGGGCGGTGGCTACCAGAACAACCCTGCCGATCACTAATAATGTTCTATTAGCTACAGAGAAGTCCAGGCTTAAACTGGCTGCTACTAATCTGGAAATGGCCATTATCTGTCGGATTGGTGCTAAGGTGGAGGAGACGGGAGAGATTACTGTCCCTGCTCGGCTTCTTACCGAGTTTATTAACTCCCTGCCCAGTGATAATGTTAGTATGAGCCTTATTCCACAGACCAAAACTATGGAACTTAAGTGCGCTCGATTTGAAGCGCGAATCAGCGGAGTTGATGCCAAGGACTTTCCCCCCATACCTAAGGTTGCGCAGGGTATTGCTACCAAGGTTGAGGTAGGAGAATTTTGTCAGGGAATTACTCAGGTGGTCTTTGCTGCTGCCACCGAAGAGTCTCGCCCGGTGCTTACCGGTGTTGATGCTGAATTTGAGGATAGCTCGGTAACGTTAGCTGCGGCTGATGGCTTCAGGCTAGCCGTGTATAAGTTGCCCCTTGCCGCTCCTGTTAGCCAAAAGGCTAAGATTATTATTCCAGCGCGCACCCTCGCTGAGCTAAATCGGCTTATAGGTGACCAGGAGGAGGCAGTGGAGGTAACGGTAGACCTTGATAAGAGCCAAGCTCTATTTCGACTAAAGGATATCGAACTGGTATCTCAACTGGTTCAGGGCAGTTTCCCCAATTATGGTCAGCTTATTCCTCAGAACTATAATACCCGGGCGGTAGTGGATGTTGCTGCCTTCCTGAGAGCGGCCAAGACCGCCTCTATCTTTGCCCGTGATGGCAGTGGCATTGTACGGTTGGTTATGACCCCCGGCGGCGAGCTGAACCCGGGCAGGATGACTGTCTCTGCCCGCTCAGAGGAGATAGGTGAGGATGTCGGTGAGGTTGATGCCATTGTCGAGGGTGAAGAAGCAAAGATTGCCTTCAATGGGAAATATTTAATTGATGTCCTTAGTGTGCTTGATGAGAGGGGGCAAGTGGCTCTGGAGACTACTAATCCGTCAAGCCCTGGGGTTCTCCGCCCGGTGGGGGTGGATAACTATATCCACGTGGTCATGCCGATGTTTGTTCAATGGTAGCTGGGATTTAGCGGATAAGACTTAAGGGGAGCAATTTTGCTTCCCTTATCTTTTCTTGGTAGCGAGGGCAGGATTCGAACTGATGAACTTCGGGTCACGTGACCGAGATACCCCAAATTTCTATCACACAACATGACGTAAGGTGTTACAAGCCTAACAATAAGTGAACGCAACTCGAAGGCGGTAGGTAATCTCTTATAGCTTGCCAAATCCAGATTGCCTGCCCAGGGGATCCTATGACAAGGGCTTTAGAGGCAAGGCGCTAGGCACTTTTCAGACAATTTTAGTGACTATTTTGGCACTAAGGTTGACAAAAATAGTGTTTAGTATTAGGATAACGCACATGACGAGGCCAAGAAATCAAAGCGTTTCAGGTTAAGCCAAGCATCGTATGCGAGGAGTGTTTAAGGCTATTGGGCAGAGCGGAAACACTTGCGAAAGAGGAAAAGACCTGCGGCAGCAAGTCTTTCAGGAAGCGAAAACGGTAGCGTGTTAGGTAGCTATTTATACCCTAAACTAATCCTGAAGATAAGCCAAGCAGATATACCGAAGGGCTCAGAGTTCGGGTGCACTTTTGAGCCCTTTCCCTTTTCACTTAACATCTCCTTTCTATTTTTGCTGCTGAGGGGTGGCGTCCCCCCGGCGGCAAAGGGAATTCGCCACCGAGGATGCGAAAAAATACTTAGAGTTTTGAGCAACTAAAAAAATAAAATGAGAAGAGGTGATGCCGTGTGAACTGAACAATAATTTGGGGGTGTTATGAAAGTAGGAACTTTAGAGGAGGTATAGGTGAATAAGAAACATTTGCGAACAGTGATTATTGCTGTTGGCCTGGCGGCGGCGCTGGCAATGGTCATACCCATGGTGAGCGGGTGTCTGCCGGGGAAACCAGCAGCTGCTCCATCAGCAGCACCACCAGAAGGGGGAGCAGCACCAGCAGCGGCAGAGGAAACATACAACTTCAGAATCACCAGCCCGTTTGGTGCCCCTGAGACAGAGGAGGACATGAGGGTAAACTTCCTTAAAGTTATGGAGGATATGAGCGGCGGGCGCATCACAGGCACGGTCTATGAGCCGGGGGAGCTTGTCCCGGAGGGTGAAGTGGTATCCGCGGTCAGAGAAGGAACCGTCGACATAGGCTGGTGGTATGCCACCGCTGGCAAGGAGACGGATTTCACAGACCTTGAGTGCGGTATGCCGTTTGAAACCAGCTGCCCTTCCGAATTTCAGAGCCTGTTTACCCAGCGAGGGTTTAATAAGCTGTGCAAGGAATCCTATGATGAGATAGGGGTTCATTTTATAAGAAATGCCATGACTGACCCCTTTAATGTAATCTCCACAAAGCCAATCCATACCTATGCTGATTTCAAGGGGTTAAGGATGAACGTCACCGGACCCTTGGCTCCTCCTTTCCTTCCAGCTGGTATCACAGCGTCAGTCTTCCCCGTGGAGGAGTTCTACACAACCGCACAAACAGGCGTCGTGGATTCCCTCTTCTGGGCTGGGGCTACAGAGTACAGTGGGATGAAACTCTATGAGGTTTATCCCTATATCGTAATGCCCTGTCTGGTTGATTGCTGCAACTCATCAATATTGATGAATAAAGCTGAGTGGGACTCCCTGCCCCCTGATATACAGGCAATCATCTACTACGCCACCGAACACATGAGCGAGTGGTGTTTCATCAAGAGGTTCAGCGGCCAGAGTAAGGACATCGCCAACTGGTCAAATATCAGCACCCTTGATCAAGATAGCATTCAGAAGCTATTCGAGAATGAGCTGCTGGCGTGGCATGAACTAGCCAAGCGCAGTCCCAGGTGTGCTGAAGGCGTCAAGATTCTTCTTAACTACAAGATTGAGTTAATAGAAAGGGAGTGGCTGCATTCTGCCTACACACTGAATACCAAACCGATATACGATTTACTGGACCAGTTGAAGACAGAAGGGCTGATTTTTGATTAATCAGCGCAATGTTCCTCGTTGAGCATGAATTACTCCTCCCCCAGCTGACTTTGGGCCGGGGGAGGAGTAAACTGCGAGGAGCCAGCAATTGATTTCAAGGAACGAAAATGCCTAGCGTACTTTGTAACTATGTGCGGCTAATGGATTCTTTTACTATGCGGCTGGGGCGGGTGTGGAGGTTCACTATCTTTGCCCTAATGGGCGTTTTACTTATTGAAGCTGGCGCCAGGAATACCGTCCATACCTTCCATGTTACCACCATCTGGTCGGTTGAAACGGCGATATTTATCTATGGGGCCTATTTTATTGTTGGTGGTGGGTTCACTCTCCTCACTGGCGGACATGTGAAAATGGATATCCTTTATAGCCGCTGGTCTCCCAGGAGAAGAGCCATTACAGACGCCGCTCTCTTCTTCTTGTTTGTTATCTACATTGGCATCGTGCTCTGGGCTTGCACTAAGCACGCTATAATCTCAACCGCTATGAGGCAACACTCAGGTAGCAGCTGGGGACCTCCATTGTACCCAATTAAAATCATTCTAGTGGTAGGAGCTATATTTATGCTACTCCAAGGGATTTCTGAGTTCATCAAGCATATCGCTATTGCTAGGGGGAAACCTTTGCCATGAGTTCACATTTTCTCATCGCCATGTTTATGTTTCTCTCTATGGGGCTATTACTTTTTACCGGGCGCTATATCTTCGTGGCTGTAGGTGCCATTGGTGCCACCTTCGCTGTTATTCTGTGGGGCAGGGGCGGTATGGATATGGCATTCTACTCCACCTTCTGCTTTGTTAAGTGGTATCCCCTCCTAGCTATCCCATTGTTTGTCTTTATGGGGCTTGTTCTCTCAAGGTCAGGGTTAGCTGATGCCCTTTTTGAGATGGTATACAGGTGGCTTGCCAAAGTTCCTGGCGGGCTAGCTATAGGGACTGTAGGTATTAGTGCCCTTATAGCGTGTATGGTTGGTGGAGCCACCGCTGCTACGGTAACCAACGGGATTATCGCCCTGCCATCCATGCTCAAGCGAAAGTACGATAAGCGAATGGTAACCGGGGTCGTCCAAGCAGGTGGGGCTCTTGGTTTCCTCATTCCGCCCAGCATAGTTTTCATCCTCTACGGAGTAATAGCCAGGGTTTCCATCGGGCATCTGTTCTTTGCTGGTATGATACCTGGTTTCATCCTAGCCGCCATGTATGCTGCCTATATTGGTATCAGATGCCGGCTGAACCCAAGTCTAGGTCCTCCCGCTACAGAGCAATTCACCTGGCAAGATAAATGGGCTTCCGTAAAGGCTGGAATAGCACCGATAATCATTATCTTTTTAGTTCTTGGCCTGTATATCATGGGAGTAACTACAGTAATGGAATCTGCCGCCGTAGGAGCTGCATGCGCCATAGGAGCTGCAGCCCTCTACCGGAGACTAAATTGGCAACTTATCAGCGACTCCATGGATGAAGGCTTGAGGGTCTCCTGTCTCTTTCTGTGGATTCTTATCGCCGCCTTCCTCTTTTCTGCCGTCTACGATGGTCTAGGGGCAATAAAGGTGATTGAGCCATTCTTCTTGAATCTAGTTGACCCAACGAAGGTAATCATTCTAATGATGCTTACTTTCATAGGGATGGGCACATTCCTGGATGATACTGCCATGCTTCTTATCGTGGCACCCCTTTATCTCCCCATAATAGCACAGTTGGGACTTGACCGGGTGTGGTTTGGTGTTCTCTATGTTATCACCTGTGAGATGGCTTATCTAACCCCACCCTTCGGCTACTGCTTGTTCCTTATAAAAGGGGTTGTTCCCAAAGACTCAGGGATAACAATGGGTGATATCTACCGTTCGGTTTTACCCTTTGTGGCAATTCAGGCTATCTGCTTGGCTTTAATAATCAAATTCCCGCAATTAGCCCTATGGTTGCCCCACAAAATCATTGGTGGAGGTCTGGGGAGGTACGGAGGTGGCGGCGGAGCCCTCGGAGAGTAAACTCTGGAGGCGATAGAACTGGTGCTGGCAGATTCCTCTTCTGCCAGCACCAAAGATGTGTAACGATGACACCAGCCGACAAATTGAACCTGTTTTCTCCAGCGATATACGGCGCTAAAAGAAAGGAGTAAAGCGAATGGGGAAGTTAGACGGCAAAGTAGCAATCGTAACAGGGGCTGCCAGAGGAAATGGCGAAGGGGTGGCAAGGGTAATGGCGAAAGAGGGGGCTACCGTTGTGCTGGCTGATGTTTTAGATTTAGTTCACAAGACCGCGAAAAGTATCAGTGATGATGGCTATAAGGCTGTTTCTTTCAAAGTGGATATCACCAAATCGGCTGAGGTTAATCGGATGGTAGAGAAGGTGTTAGAGCAGTTTGGTAAGATAGATATACTGGTTAATAACGCTGGGGTATTGAAATTGGCGACGCTTGTCGAAATGACAGACGAAGTTCGAGATAAAATGTTCGATGTCAATATCAAGGGGACATTTATAGTAACCAAGGCAGTGCTGCCAACTATGTTGAAGCGGAAATACGGGAGGATAGTAAATCTATCCTCGGTTACCGGACCACTGGTTGCTGATATCGGCGAAACTGCGTATGCAACAACGAAAGCAGCCATCTGGGGTTTTACCAGAGCGCTTGCTTTTGAAGTAGCCAAGTATGGGATAACGGTGAATGCTATATGTCCTGGAATGATTGACACTGACATGGTAAGAGGCATGGCAGCACAAACCAACCCGGATGACCCACAAAGTGCTCTTAAGGATCTGGCGAGGGGGATACCTATGGGGAGGCTGGGAACTATAGAAGAGGTTGGAGAGCTAGCGACATTTTTAGCCTCAGATGAGGCAAAATATATAACAGGGACGCCTATTCTCCTTGACGGCGGCAGCACTTTGCCAGAATCTGGCATATTTGCTCCAGGATGAAAGTGATAATAAGCAGCGCTATGGTCAAGCACTGGTAGATAATTTATGGGTAGTCTCAAAATAGCTTGCTGTCTTTCTTGCTTTGCGTTACTCTTCGCACTCACTGGCATACTC
>CAZCAS010000041.1:0-1868 GCA_964496725.1 uncultured Dehalococcoidales bacterium | reverse complement strand
GTTACTCTTCGCACTCACTGGCATACTCAGAAGCTCAGCCGTGCTTGCTGCTGAGGGAAATGGTAACGGCGCTACCCTGTCAAGTGAGAAGCAGCTTGACTCGGGGGAATCACCTGTTAAGCTCACCTGCAAGTTTCCCAGTGTTAAGGGTACAACTGAGGATGTCTTTGAGTTTGAAATTTTCATTGAAGTTAGCAGTGAGGGGTATGCTGGGAAGTATGAGTTGAATGTCATCACTCCTCCGGGATGGAAAGCAGAGGTTTGGACTGATGTCCCTGAGAAACAAGTGTCATCCATTGATTTCGGGGGGGAAAAAATTTACTACGAACCGATCATAGTGAAAGCCTCTCCGTTAGCAGGGCAAAACCTGGCGCCAGGCAAGTACTTAATGACTCTGAATATGGAGTCGGGAGGCATTAAGGTCAGTACTAACCTGACGGCAGTATTGACTCATAGCTATAAGCTTGAAATGGATACAGAGACAGGGCAGCTAAATGCTCAAGCGAAGGTTGGAGAGGATAATCATGTCTCGATCTTACTGGGAAACACAGGCACGGGGGCTATTGAAGATATTGTTCTCTCATCAGATACACCCGAGGGCTGGAGCATAACGTTCAATCCTGACAAAATAGACACCCTGGAGCCCGATGCTAAACGGAAGGTTGATGCTGTGGTATTGCCAGCGAAGGAGACAACCCCTGGTGACTATCTGGTCACTGTGAAGGCTAAAAGCGAACACAGTTCTGACAGTCTGACACTGAGGATAACAGTGCAGACACCAAGGGCTGAGGGAGGGGGTGGCATTGGCATCGCAGTAGGTGTTATCGCTGGCTTGGTAGTTTTGCTTGGGCGATTACGCAGTAGAGGAGTGACTTGGCCAAGCAATCGTTAGTGAAAACCACAAACTTGGCCGAAACCCATCACGATACTCGGTTTATTTACCATTGCACGAAAGCTTGTTTTGTTGCCCGGCTATCAAATCTTCACCGTAATGCTGATCGCATTGCTATATCACCACTCGGAAAGGTATGATTGAAGTGTCCCGATGTTGATTGTGACTGTACGCAGGTGAGGATAGATATCTCCATGTTCGTGCAGTGGTGACCTGATAATTTTACAGTATCCAAGGGGGAGCATAGTTGCTCCCCCTTGGCATATAACAATTCCAGTCTTGTCAGCATGGGGGGATAAGTTAGATGGATTGCTGAACAATACGCTAGAGTGTTACTTTTTCTGTTAAGGCAGACTTTTATTTGTAAATCTGGCTCAAAGAGCAATACACAATCTTTACTTAGCATCCTATGTCAGCTTTCAAGATTTTGACCATTCGCCTGCCCAGCTCTTTAGTCTGTTCTATTAGAACCGGATTGCTCTTTACCTCACCAAGCCTGCTGGCATAACCATGCACCTCAAGTATTCTATCTTTTGCAACGCTGAAGGATTCGTTTATGAACCTCTTCAGGGTGTGTGCTGTATCCTTGATACCATCTATCTCAGCTACAATTATGATGCCCACAGCCCTTGCTCGAGATTTTTGGTTGCGCGTATACAGAAAATAGTTACGGTCCATGAAAGTCTTTAACTGAGCGGAAACGGTGTAGTAGTAAACTGGCGTTGCCAGAATAACTCCGTCCGCCTTACAGAACTTATCTAGAATCCATAGCATGTCGTCCCTCTGGGTGCAACGGTCAAAAGAAGAACACTCATCGTGCCCGAGGCATGGATTCACCTTATATTTGCTTAGCACTATCTTTTCTGTCTGTGCCCCCAAATTGGCTGCTCCCTCAAGAGCTTGGTCGGTGAGGAAATCAGTATTGCCTCCCTGTCTGGGACTTCCAACCAACGCCAAGATTTTCAATTGTTCCCCC
>CAZCAS010000040.1:0-11483 GCA_964496725.1 uncultured Dehalococcoidales bacterium | reverse complement strand
GTGTGGCCCCTGCTGCCTGTTCGCCATCCCGTAAGGTGGTATCGAGGATTATTACTCTGTCTGTCTCCGACATTTCTTTTTACCCTTATTTCTTAAGCCACGGCATCATATCGCGCAGTTCTTTGCCCACAATCTCGAGGGGATGCTCTGCATCCATGCGCCTCAGTGCGTTAAATGTTGGGCGCCCGGCCTGGTTCTCTAGAATCCACTCTTTGGCAAAGGTACCATCCTGAATCTCGGCCAATATCTGCTCCATCTCATCTCTGACCATATCGTCAATCACTCGCGGCCCACGAGTATAATCGCCATACTCCGCAGTATCACTGATTGAATAGCGCATATAGCCTAAGCCGCCTTTGTATATCAAGTCAACGATAAGTTTAAGCTCGTGGCAAACCTCAAAATAGGCTATCTCTGGCTGATATCCAGCCTCAATCAACGTTTCAAAACCAGCCTTTATCATAGAGGAGACCCCGCCGCAGAGAACTGCCTGCTCGCCGAAGAGGTCAGTTTCAGTTTCCTCGGCGAAGGTGGTCTCTATAATGCCGGCTCGTGAGCAGCCGATACCTTTAGCATAAGCAAGTGCTATATCTTCTGCCTTGCCTGTGGCGTCTTGATAGACTGCTACTAATGCCGGTGGTCCTGCTTTCTCGGTATAAAGCTGCCTCAGCATATGGCCTGGGCACTTGGGTGCTATCATGGTAACATCAATATTGGGTGGTGGGATAATCTGCCCGTAGTGGATATTAAAGCCGTGAGCGAACATCAGGGTATTACCTTTGGCCAGCCCTTTTTCGATTGATTGGTAGTAGATATCTCGGTGCAGGTTATCAGGGGCCAGCATTACAATAATATCAGCTGCTTTTGCCATCTCAGCCGCTGTTTGCACATCGAAGCCAGCATTCTTGGCATTCTTCCAGCCCTCGGTCCCTTTGGCTTCAGCCACTATCACTTGGCAACCGCTATCCCTCAAATTTTGGGCATGGGCATGTCCCTGACTTCCAAAGCCGACGATGCCCACTACCTTCCCATCAAGCAGGGTTAGGTCGCAATCTTTATCATAATACATCTTAGCCATAATCAATTCTCCTCTTTCGTTTTTATTTCTTGGGTTTAGTTTTAGGCACCTCTTTCTTCACCGATACCTCTTTCCCCCCGCCTCTGGACATAGCTATGCGACCAGTTCTAGACATTTCCTTGATGCCAAAACCGCGAAGCAGGTTGAACAAGGAATCGACTTTCTCCTCATCGCCAGTAACCTCAACTGTTACTGAATCAGTGGCAACATCTACGATATTTGCCCTGAATATGTCTACAATTTGGAGAATCTCGCTTCGGCTGGCTGAAGTGCTCTTTACCTTAATGAGTGCCAGTTCTCGAGCTACTAGGTCATTATCAGTGATATCAGAAACCTTGACCACATCCACCAGCTTATCTAGCTGCTTTCTAACCTGTTCCACCATGGTGGTTGCCCCGCCAACAACAATAGTCATACGTGATAGATGAGGCAGTTCACAGTGCCCTACGGCAATGCTTTCAATATTGAAACCGCGCCTTCTAAAAAGGCTTGCCATTTGATTGAGTACCCCTGGCTTATCTTCTACCAGGGCGACTAGGGTATGCTTTGTCGTGGTCATAGTCACACCTCTCTTTTAGGCTCAGATGTTGCTCACCGGAAGTTTAGCAGAATCGGAGAAAGCCTTCTTTACTTTCTTAGGTGCCTCTATAGTTTCGGCCAAAGTCGCTCCGGGTGGCACCATAGGATAAACATTCTCCTCTGGCTCCACCATGAAATCTATCAGGAAAGGTCCATCATGTTCCATAGCCTGCTTGATGGCTGGTACCACTTCTTCTTTACGCTTGACCCTCAACCCGGGCAAGCAATACCCCTCCGCAATTTTAACAAAGTCGGGGCAAGATAGAGGTGTGGCTACATAGCGTTTCTCGTAGAATAGTTCCTGCCATTGTCGGACCATTCCCAGGAAGCCGTTATTCAGGATTGCTATCTTGACCGCAATATTATCCTGAACTATGGTGGCTAGCTCCTGTATCGTCATTTGAAAGCCGCCGTCACCGTCAATTAACCAAACAGGGCTGTCAGGACGACCTACTTTAGCCCCCATAGCTGCTGGTAGACCGAAGCCCATAGTTCCCAGTCCACCCGATGAGATTAGAGTATTCGGTTTATCATAGCAGTAATGTTGAGCTGCCCACATCTGGTTCTGGCCAACTCCGGTAACTATAATAGCCTCACCCTTGGTTACCTCGTGTATCTTGCTGACGACATATTGGGGGAGGATACTGGAGCTATCCCTGATTTCTATTGAGGGATGCTCCTTTCGCCAATCCTCAAGCTGCCGAAGCCAATCAGTATGCTCGGTGAAGACAATTATCTTATTTAATGATTTCAGTACCCGCTTTACATCACCGACGATAGGCACATCAACTCGGACATTTTTGCCAATTTCGGCCGGATCAATGTCAATGTGGACAATATGGGCGTGAGGGGCAAAGGCGCTTATCTTGCTGGTGACCCTGTCGTCAAACCTCATCCCGATGGCAATAAGCAGGTCAGTATTATAAAGTGCTAGGTTAGCATAGGCCATACCGTGCATACCTACCATGCCGAAGCTGAGGACATGGCTCTGCGGGAAGCAACTGATGCCCAGTAAGGTAGTCACCACAGGTATCTGAGCTGTTTCTGCCAGCTGCTTCAGTTCAGCGTATGCCTCTGATATGATTACTCCCCTGCCAGCGAGGATAATCGGCCTCTGTGCTTCCTCTATAAGCTTGGCGGCCTTTTTAATCTGTGCCGGGTGTCCATCAAGGGTGGGTTTATATCCAGGTAAATCCAGTTGCTTGGGGTAATGAAATTCTGCTTGCTCCATTTGGACATCTCGCGGGATGTCGATAAGTACCGGCCCTGGCCGGCCAGTCTTAGCTAGGTAGAAAGCCTCCTTGACCGTTTTAGACATCGAATCAGCATCAAGAATGAGATAGTTATGTTTGGTGATGGGCAGAGTGATGCCGGTAATATCTACCTCTTGGAAGGCGTCCTTGCCGATAAAAGGTCTGGCTACCTGTCCGGTGATGGCTACTATTGACGATGAATCAAGGCAAGCATTGGCAATGCCGGTTACCAGGTTAGTAGCCCCAGGGCCTGAGGTAGCCATGCATACCCCCACTTTCCCTGTGGCTCTGGCATAGCCATCAGCAGCGTGGGCTGCCCCTTGTTCGTGGCGCACCAGGATATGGCGGAGCTGGGGATATTGAGGCAAGGCATCATATATGGACAATACGCTTCCGCCGGGGAAACCGAAAATAACCTCTACCCCTTCCTTCACTAGGCTCTCACACAAAATCTGCGCACCAGACATCTTCATAATAGCCCCCCTTATTTATCAAATATCGCTCCGGTGCTAGCTGATGATACCCTCTCGGCATAGCGCCTGAGATAGCCTGTCCTTACCTTAGGTTCAAACTCGGCTAACTGTGCCATGCGCTCAGATATCTCTTTATCACTGAGTTCGACATCAAGTTTATAGCTGGGGATGTCTATCTTAATTGTATCGCCATCGGCTAAAGCAGCGATAGGCCCTCGACTGGCTGCCTCGGGGGAGACATGACCAATGGCAGCGCCACGGGTTGCCCCGGAAAAGCGCCCATCGGTTATCAGGGCTACCGCCTTGTCCATCCCCATACCACTCAGGACGGAGGTGGGGGTGAGCATTTCTCTCATTCCTGGCCCCCCCTTAGGTCCCTCGTAGCGGATAACAATCACGTCGCCAGGCTTTATCTTACCACCCATAATGGCTGCGCTGGCTTCCTCCTCAGAGTTAAACACCCTGGCTGGGCCTTGGTGAACCATCATTTTAGGAACCACTGCTGCCCTCTTTACCACGGCACCATCCGGTGCCAAGTTGCCGAAGAGGATAGCTAGGCCTCCTTCAGCTGAGTAAGCATTGGCAATAGAGTGGATAACCTCTTTATCCTTAACTTTGCTATCAGCGATAACCTCACCTACTGACTTTCCTGATACCGTCATCAGCTTCAGATTCAATAATTTCTCTAGTTCCTTCATCACTGCAGCTATGCCGCCAGCCCTGTCTAAATCCTCGATGTGATAATCGCCGGATGGTCTCAGCTTACACAGGGTAGGAGTGTGCTTGCCTATCTCATTTAACTCTGATAGGGTGAAATCAACCCCCGCTTCTTGAGCTATGGCCATCAGGTGCAACACTGAATTAGTGCTGCCTCCTAATGCCATATCAACGACGAAGGCATTATGAATGGAGTCCTTGCTTATAATGTCCCGAGGGCGAATGCCACTGGCCAACAGTCTCATAATTTGCCGTCCTGCCTCTTTGGCCAACTGTCTCCGTCTGGCATCAATGGCCGGAATAGTTCCATTACCCGGTAGTCCCATTCCCAGAGCTTCAGTTAAACAGTTCATGGTATTGGCGGTAAACATCCCGGCGCAGCTACCGCAGCTGGGGCAGGCAGCTTCTTCTAACCGTGCCAACTCCTCTTGTCCCATTTCTCCACTAGTTACCTTGCCTACTGCTTCAAAGAGGGTGTTGACATCAACTTTCTCAATTCCACTGCTGCTAGCCAAGCGCCCTGCTAGCATAGGGCCACCGCTAACAAAGATAGATGGCAAATTCAGCCTTGCCGCTGCCATAAGCATTCCAGGGATTATCTTGTCGCAGTTAGGGATAAAGACGAGGGCATCGAAGCCGTGAGCCTCAGCTACTATCTCCACTGAGTCAGCTATCAGTTCCCTGCTGGGCAGACTATATTTCATACCCGGGTGGTTCATGGCAATGCCATCACATACAGCAATGGTATTAAACTCAAAGGGAGTACCCCCTTCGCTATACACCCCGGCTTTCACTGCTTCAGCGATATCCCGCAGATGGATATGCCCGGGAACGATTTCGCTGAAACTATTGACGATGCCTATAAAAGGCTTGTCTATTTCTGCGCTTCCCAAGCCGACAGCACGTAGCAAAGACCGGTGAGGGGCTCGCTCTACACCCTTTTTAACCATATCACTTTTCATGTTCTTGACTGTGCCTTCACCTTAATAATTAAAAACCGTCCCTAGAGGGACGGACTACACTCCAAAAATGCTAACTCCATTGACAAAACATAACATAATACTATATCAATGTCAAGGTAACTTACGTGTAACTAGCTTTCCATGGCTTTTATCTTTTCTACCCTCTGTGAGTGTCTTCCGCCCTCAAAATCGGTACTAAAAAAAGTCTTAACTATTCTGGAGACTATATCTTGGTTCAGCTCTGCCCCCAAACAAAGAATATTGGCGTCATTGTGCTGACGAGCACGACGGGCAGTGAAGACATTGTGACATAGAGCAGCTCTTATTCCATTGACCTTATTAGCAGCAATACTCATGCCGATACCAGTGCTGCATATCAAGATGCCTTGCTCAAAAGAGCCACTAGCCACCGCTTCAGCTACCTTTTTGGCAATATCGGGGTAGTCTACCGGCTTGGCGATATAAGACCCGAGGTCCTCATAGGTGTGCCCCATCTCAACAATTAGCCCGATAATAAATTGTTTGGCATTTAGCCCTCTGTGGTCACAACCGATGGCAATATGCACTGCTCAGTCCCCTCCTCTTAAGACAATGTTCTCACACACCTGTTTGAGTTCTTCCCGTCTTATAGCACCTTCCCGCAGGATTACAGGTGTTTCCCCGGTTACATCAACTATGGTAGATTCTTGGCCACCCGGGCACCTCCCACCATCAATGACCAAATCTATTTTATCACCAAATTGTGAATAGACCTCATCAGTGGTTAACGCGCTTGGTTTACCAGTCAGATTAGCACTGGTACCGATGATAGGTGTCCCCAGACCTTCAGCTAGGGCAACAGGAATAGGGTGAGCCGGAACACGAACGGCTATAGTCATGCCCCCACCAGTGACGGCATCAAGGAGCGAGTTAGCCTTTGGTAGAACTAGGGTCAGGGCACCGGGTAGGAAATGGCGAACTAAAGGCCATGCGGCCTCTGGCACAGTCTCAGCGACTTCGCTTATCTGCGAGATATCGGCTAAGAGTAGAGGAAGCGCTATATTCCGCGGCCGTTCCTTTACAGTAAAAACCCTCTCCACTGCTTGTTGATTACTGGCGCAAGCCCCCAGTCCATAAACAGTATCGGTGGGAAAGGCAACTATACCTCCCCGCTTAAGAATGGATATACCCTCCTCGACCTGTTTTTGGATATTTGAAGGAAGTTCGTCTAACATCACTCTCACAATCTACTGAGGACGATTCCTATCCCTGACGACAGTATATCACAAACTAGCCTTGGGGCTAAATGATTGGTTGGTGGGATACCTTCAAAGAGCTGTGCTTTTCAGCACTTGTCGTGTGCGGCAGGCAGGTATATACTGTTCAATTATACAGGGGTATTATGAGACTAATAGTTGCTGATGCGGAGAGATGCATAGGTTGCCAGAGCTGTATGTTTGCCTGTGTGAGGAGGCAAAAGGAAGCCGGGCTAGCCAAAACCTGCCTGGAGGTAAGGTCTGTGGGTGGTATGGAACGTGGGTTCATTGTAGTAGTTTGTCGGGCATGTGAAGACCCCCCCTGTGCTAAAGTGTGCCCTACAGGAGCACTGAAGCTAAGGAACGGCGGCGGAGTACGCCTTGATATGGATAAGTGCATCGGTTGTGGCCATTGCCAAGATGCCTGCCTTATCGGGGCCATCCTCTGGGATAAAAATATAAATAAACCGATGATATGCGTTCATTGCGGCTACTGTATTAAGTTCTGTCCTCACGGGGTATTGAAGTTAACAAAGAAGGAGTCATCTGGATATGCTCAGGCGTGACCCCTTAGCTAACGTCCTTTACATCGATCTCTCCAAGAAGGCTTATTGGGTGGAGAGGAGGGTGGAGCTTTTTAAGCAGTATCTGGGTGGCGCTGGCGTCGCTATCAAGCTCCTTAATGAGGAGTGCCCTGAAGGTTGCGATGCCCTCGGCCCGGATAATCCCATCATTTTCGCCATAGGTCCTCTAACAGGACTCTTCCCTCTTGCCTCCAAAACGGTAGCGATGTTCAAGTCGCCGCACACTGGTAACTTAGGAGAGAGCCATTGTGGTGGGCGAAGCGCTATCGCTCTCCGCATGGCGGGATACGGTGCTATTGTCATCAAAGGGGCT
The DNA here is from genome assembly GCA_964496725.1 of uncultured Dehalococcoidales bacterium. Taxonomy (GTDB): domain Bacteria; phylum Chloroflexota; class Dehalococcoidia; order Dehalococcoidales; family E44-bin46; genus JAZGHN01. The sequence continues at coordinate 4,289 of CAZCAS010000040.1, read as the reverse complement.
AGCGAAATCCCCATTTACGTGTCCATACAGGGCAATCAGGTTCACTTTCGGGATGCTTCCTCAATATGGGGGATGCAGAGCAGTTTCACGGTGGGGCGTGTCATCAGGGAAAATGAGCCTGCGGCTGGTTTAAGGACCATCATGCGGATTGGTGGAGGGGGAGAGAGGCTTGTTTCCTATGCCTGCGTGACTACGGAGACCTATCGACATTTTGGTCGGCTGGGATTGGGCGCTGTTTTCGGAAGTAAGAAACTTAAGGCTGTTGTAATCTTGGGCAAGCGCTCGCTACCTATAGTCAATAGTAAGCAGTACCGAGCGATATATAATGAGATTTATCAGGCGGCGGTGGCATCACCGGCGATGCAGAAATACCATGACCTAGGCACAGCTGAGAATGTTTTACCTTTGAACAACCTTGGAGGACTTCCAACGAGGAACCTCAGGGAGGCGAAATTCGAGGGGGCATCTGAGATTTCTGGCGAAACATTTGCTGAACAGTATTTGGGCAGGCGACTTGCCTGTGCACACTGCCCTGTAGGGTGCATACATATTGCAGCGCTGAGGGAACCTTATCGAGATGAGGCGTATTTTTATAAAACCCATATGATCTCATATGATTACGAACCTATCTATGCCTTGGGTTCTATGCTGGGTGTGTCTGATGCCAATGGTTTCTTGAGATTGATGGAGCAAGTCGAGGTATTTGCTTTAGATGCCATGACTACAGGGGTGGTGCTGTCTTGGGCAACAGAGGCCCAGGAGCATGGCCTTATATCCGAGAAAGATGCCATGGGCATCAAGTTTGTTTGGGGGGATTACAATGCCTACATGGAGGCAGTACAGCTGATTGTCAGGCAACCGAATGAATTCTACAAAGCATTGGCACGCGGAGTGGAATATGCCTCTTCCCGCTATGGGGGGAAGGATTTCGCTTTGGCTTTTGGCGGAAACGAAATGCCTGGATATCATACTGGACCCGCCACGTATATCGGAGCCCTGACCGGCGCCAGACATAGCCACCTGGACAATGCCGGCTACAGCATCGACCAGAAGATTGTGGCGAAGAAGCAATCTTCCCCCGAAGAAATCGCTGAAGCTTTGGTCAGCGAAGAATGCTGGCGTCAGATTCTATCCAGCCTCGTAGTCTGTTTCTTTGCCAGGGGTATATACGAGCCGCAAAGAGTGTCAAGTGCCTTGCAGTCGGCAGGCTTTAATCTTTCTACGACGGAGCTTGTTCGCATCGGCGAGGAAATACACACAAACAAGTACAGGTTTAAAACCCGAGAGGGATTTACCTTGGATGGCCTCCGCTTGCCCCGGAGGATTTTTGATGTTCCTACGCTTACCGGTAAGCTCGATGAGAAAATTATCCGCGCTGCGATTGAACATATCAGGAAAATCCTTGCTAGGAATGAAGCCCTGCACGGATAAAAAGATGCTCAAGCCGTGAGACTATCTCGCTTTTATCTCTTGTTGACCAACGAATACTACAATGGTAATCTTTAACATGGGGATGGCTGAAGATAAGTCAAAGCAAGCCGTAAATAATAGCCACCGTGTAACCACCAGCAGCGATATTGAAGTCTCCACCTATCTGGAGATCGCTAAAGAGCTTGGTGGTGAGCCCCTGGCAGCAAAAGAGGCTGTGTCGGGAGCTGAGCGCGAGGCTATAATCGTTGTTGATTTTGGCTCACAATATAGCCTGCTTATTGCCCGGCGAATACGTGAGTGCCAGGTATACTGCGAGTTGGTACCGTATGATACTCCCTGGGAGAAGATAGCACCATTAAATCCCAGGGGCTTTATCCTCTCTGGCGGACCAGCTAGTGCTTATGCACGAGGCGCACCCCTGGCACCAGCCTACATTTATGAAAGTAAGCTGCCGGTATTGGGCATATGTTACGGAATGCAGGTCATCACCAAGCAACTGGGAGGAAAGGTTAGTCCGGCTGCCAAACGTGAATACGGTCATGCCATGCTTCATATAAGTGAACTGGATGCGCCTCTATTTGCTGATTTACCTTCCCCCTCTCCAGTATGGATGAGCCACGCCGACCAAATTGAAGAGGTGCCCTCCGGGTTTCATCCCTTAGCTTATACAGAAAATTCGCCCTTTGCTGTTATGGGCAACGATAAGGGAATATTTGGCCTCCAGTTTCATCCCGAGGTAGCCCATACCCCTCAGGGGAAGACTATCCTGAGGAATTTTGCCTACAAGGTCTGTGGCTGCCAGGGAAACTGGACAATGGGCAATTTCATCAATGAGAGTTTGGGTAGCATCAAAAAGCAGGTGGGCAAGGGTAAGGTTATCAATGCGCTATCAGGGGGGGTTGATTCGGCGGTAGTGGCTTCCCTTATCCACCGGGCTGTCGGCAATCAGCTTACCTGCATCTTTGTTAATAATGGACTCCTCCGCCGTGAGGTGGTGGAGAGGACCTTCAATGTTTTCCGCCTTAATCTAGGCATGAATATTAACTATGTCGATGCCAGTGGAAGATTCCTTAGGCGACTGAAAGGGGTAACCGACCCAGAAAGGAAGCGCAAGGTTATCGGCGAGGAGTTTATCAAGGTGTTTGAGGAGGAGGCGAAGAAGATAGGCAAGGTTGACTTTCTGGCTCAGGGGACTCTGTACCCCGATGTTATTGAGAGTGCCTCCTCGGGGAGCACTGCCTCGGCCAAGATTAAGACCCACCACAATGTCGGCGGGCTGCCGGCGAAGATGAGGCTGAGGTTAATTGAGCCGTTGCGATACCTGTTTAAGGATGAGGTGCGCCAGGTAGGACTGGAGTTAGGTCTCCCTGAGGAAATGGTCTGGCGGCAGCCCTTCCCTGGTCCGGGCTTGGCTATACGCATCATCGGCGAGGTGACCAAGGATAAGCTGGAGATACTGCGTAGTGCCGATTGGATTGTGATGAACGAGATTAAGAAGGCAAAGCTATATCGCCAGCTATGGCAGAGCTTCGCCATACTTACCGATGTTAAAAGCGTAGGGGTAATGGGCGATTATAGAACCTATGGCTACCTGGTTTCTATCCGTGCTGTTACCAGCGAGGATGCTATGACTGCTGACTGGGCACGCCTCCCCTATGACCTCCTGGCTCGGATTTCCAGCCGCATCGTCAACGAAGTCCCCGGGGTGAACCGTGTGGTCTACGATATAACCTCCAAACCCCCGTCAACCATAGAGTGGGAGTAAAAAAGAGGCTAGCTTTGAATTGTTTTTGGCTAAATGGTGCGCAAAATAGTGTAAAAATTGTGGGGAAACAATTCGTAGCTGTTTAGTCTTGAATTGTTTTTGCGTTATGTTAAGTAAAAAGCGGGAATAGTAAGTGGTTCGCAGAATGCGTAAGGCAAATGTTATAGTGCCTCTACTCATAGCAACATTGCTTATTCTTGGAGGATGCGCTTCGACATCAGAACCTAAAGCATTTCCCCCACCAGAAGGTTATTCTAGCTGGGAGGAGTACAATCAAGCAACTGGTCAAACTCCGGCTACGACTATATCACCAGAAGCGGAAGCACCGAGAGTCACAGAGCTTGGCAAAAGCACTGCCATCGACCAAATCAAGGCATATCCCGAAGTCCTAGATGCTGCCATCACACAGGACAGCCTTGATTTGTCTCTTGCTATAATTGTCCTAAGCGACACTTCGGAGGCACGGGCTGAGGAGCTTGGTGATGCTTTTGTGCGCTTGGTCAAAACGTTCGGACTTTTGGATTCAGACAAGAGCGAACCAGCTCCGGGCGAAGAAATTGGAGAGGGTATCTTTAACTACCTAATCACCGTTGCCTACCCAGACCAGACGATAATAGTCCAAGGAGCTAAAGTGAGCTTTGCTACTCACATAACTTGGTAACTTGAGAGTGAGTGAAAACGGCAAAGTAGCTATAAAACTATAATGGGGGAAGCTTTAATCAAAGGGGTAGCTTGAAGGGGCGGAGCTCCTTTCTATAAATTACTCCCCCCTCTCCTTTGAAGGAGAGGGGGACATAGGGGGTGAGGTAGATAAAAATCTTTTAGTAAAGACTAAAGGAGTCTCTAAAATGCGTAAGAGACAGATTATAGTAGGAATCCTACTTATGACAGCGTTGCTTATTCTTGGAGGATGTGTCTCAAAAGGGGTGGCTCCATCGGGTGAAGAGGGGGTAGTAGGCGTACCGGCAGAAGAGGAAGGCGCAGGGGCAGTAGGCGTACCGGCAGAAGAGGAGGGCGCAGGGGCAGTAGGTGTACCGGCAGAAGAGGAGGGCGTAGGAGAAGCAGTTGCCCCGCCGAGTCCAGAGACGGTCAC
>CAZCAS010000039.1:0-11677 GCA_964496725.1 uncultured Dehalococcoidales bacterium | reverse complement strand
TTCTTCAAGTTGCTGCCGCATCTTCGCCTTTATTAGCCCTGAACCTTCCCTTTAGCTAAGGTTACCAGATGGGCAAAAGAGTCAGGCTCTCTAACTGCCATATCGGCTAACAGTTTACGATTGATTTCAACTCCGGACTTGCTCAGACCATCCATAAATTGGCCATATGTGAGGCCTTGGGCTCGAGTTGCAGCATTAACCCGTGCAATCCAGAGACGTCTCATATCACCTTTTCGCTCGCGGCGGTGAATATAAGCATAACTCAACGACTTAATCATAGACTCGTGAGCTCGACGATAGAGGGAATGCTTAGTTGCTCTATGCCCCTTGGTCAGAGCTAACACCTTCTTATGTCGCCGATGAACAACTACACCTCTTTTTACTCTAGGCAAAATATCCTCCTATTTAACCCCATAGGGCAACAATCTTTTGACTCGAGCCCTATCACTAGGACTTACCGATATCATTTCGTCATAAAGACGCTTGGTCCGCTTTGCCTTATTACGGCGCAGATGGCTTTTTCCACCCTTGGTCCGCATAAGTTTGCCGCTGCCAGTAATATGGAAGCGGCCCTTTGCGCCTTTATGGGTCTTGATCTTTGGCATTCTAAACTCCCTTTACTTACCCTTCCCTTATTTAGCTTTGTGAATGGATGACAGTGGCGCCAGAATCACTATCATCCTTTTGCCTTCCATTAGCGGCTGCTTCTCCGGGGAAGACACCTCTTTCAGTGTTTCTATCATCCTCTGCTGCAACCTCAGCCCGAGGTCAGGATGTGTGATTTCACGCCCCCGGAAAAATACGCTTACCTTGACCTTGTTCCCTTCCTCCAGCAACTTCTTCGCTGACCTGGCTTTAGCCTCGAAGTCGTGGTCGCCAATCTTGGGGCGTAACCGAACCTCTTTCAAAAGCGAAGCCTTCTGTCCCCTCTTTGCCTCACGCTCCTTCTTGGCTTGCTCGTACTTATACTTCCCGTAATCAAGCAAACGGCACACAGGTGGCACTGCGGTTGCTGCTACCTCAACAAGGTCGAGGTCTTGCCTCCTCGCTGTCTCTCGTGCCTGCTCTATAGGCATAACACCTAACTGTTCTCCCTTCTCCCCCACGAGGCGAACCTCTCTGGCTCGAATCGCCTCATTAACACGCAGCTTCTTAATTATGTCTCTGACTACCTCCTTCAAAACAGCCTTTTACAGGCAAGAAACTATAACATACCTTACCTGTGGTAATCAAATTATAACCGCAAATCCTTTGCCTTACTGGCTATAGCTTGCTTGATGCTTTCCTTCAAACTATCAAAGGACTGGGCAGTCGCCTGCTCCCCACTGCGCAAACGCACAGAAACGGTAGAAGCAGCTACCTCTTTGTCGCCTATTATCAGCATATAGGGTATCTTGTCCAATTGCGCCTGCCGAATCTTGAGGTTTACCCTTTCTGAACGGTCATCCACTTTTGCCCGTATCTCCTCATCTCTAAATTCAGCCTCCAGCTTGCGGGCATAGTCCAGATGGCGGTCAGCTACTGGAATTATCATTACCTGCACCGGCGCTAGCCATACCGGGAAGGCACCACCATAATGCTCAATAAGCGAAGCAAGAAAGCGTTCCATACTGCCCAGCACAGTACGATGCACCATGGCTACCAGGTGCTCTTTCCCGTCCTCTCCGATGTAGGTAACATTGAAGCGCTGAGGCAGGTTAAAATCAACCTGAATGGTGGGCCCCTGCCACCCTCTGCCCAGAGCATCCTCAAACTTGATATCTATTTTAGGGCCATAAAATACACCCTCTCCGGGGTCTATATCATAGGCAATCTTCAGCCGATTCAGAGCCTGGCTCAAGGTATCAGTAGCTCGTTCCCAAGCCTCCATAGTGCCAGCATATCTCTCGGGACGGGTGGAAAGCAAAACTTTGTAATTGGTAAAACCAAAGATGTCTATCATAAAGCGTGCCAGATCTAATACTCCTGCCACCTCATCCTCCAGCTGGTCAAACCGACAGAAAATGTGGGCATCATCCTGCGTAAAGCCCCTGACTCGGGAGAGACCAAGCAATACCCCCGAGCGCTCGTAGCGATAAACGGTACCCAGTTCAGCATAGCGCATTGGCAGTTCGCGGTAGCTACGCAGCCTAGTCTTATACATCAGGATGTGCCCCAGGCAATTCATTGGTTTGACAACGTATTCCTGCTCATCCACTTCCATTGGGCTATACATGTTATCACGATAAAATTCCCAGTGACCGCTGGTTTTCCACAGGTCCACTTTAGCAATATGAGGAGTATACACAATGTCATATCCGCGCTTAATGTGCTCGCTCTTCCAGAAGTCCTCAATAACACGGCGTATCACCGCTCCCTTGGGATGCCAGTGAACCAGACCGGGGCCAGCCTCCTCATGGAGGCTGAACAGGTCGAGTTCCGCGCCGAGCTTCCTGTGGTCACGCTTGGTTGCCTCTTCAAGCTTTTTGAGATACTCATCCAATGCCTCTTTAGTAGCGAAGGCGACACCATATATTCGCTGCAGCATAGGCTGGTGTTCGTCACCCCGCCAGTAGGCACCAGCAATATTAATTAGTTTAAAAGCCCCTATCTCCCCGGTAGAACCCACATGAGGCCCGCGACACAAATCAAGAAATGAGCCCTGTCGGTACAAACTGACCTTTTTATCTGGGATCTCATCAATTAGCTCCAATTTATAGGGCTGGGCGGCAAACAGCTTCCTAGCCTCCTGCTTAGTCGCTTCCTGCCTGATAAAAGGTTCATTGGAAGCAATTATCGCACCCATCTTAGCCTCAATAATCGGCAAGTCGTCCGGGGTCAATGGGCGGGGCAGATCAAAATCATAGTAAAAGCCATTTTCGATGGCTGGTCCAATACCAAACTTGGCATCGGGGAAGATAGATTGAACCGCTTCAGCCATGATATGAGCGGCAGAATGCCGCATCATCTCCACCTTCTCCTCTCCGCTTATCTGTTGCTCTCTATCAGAAACCGTTGTCGGGAGCCCCCTGCTAGTTATTAGATAAAAACCTCTCGCCCTGCCTGAGGAGAGGTTTCAACCATCCCCGTTACTATCCCTCTTTAGTATCATCCGAAATCTGCCTGCAACTCATATTATACCAGCCGCCAGCTATAACCGCAATCGCTTTAGGGGTACGCGCCTCCTGTAAGTTCATTCATCATAAAACAAGGGGCGAGAAGACTTGAACCACTGACCTCTGCGGTGAGAGATGAAGGATTCCGCCATCTCGCCCATATTTACGCCGTCATTTTTTAAATTATAGGTTCAATATTACCTGAAACGCAAGCAGATACGCATCTAGTCCTCGTTTATTCCCGATAAACCCGTAATGGATAGGTAGCCTGCAGCTCGCCATTATCCTCCTCAAGCTCACCGTCACCATCAAGGTCAACCCAGGCTTTTACAGTAACCGTATCACCTGACTGAACTCTGGGTGGTACGTCCGTTTTAAGGCGAAAGCCGCCACACGCATTTGCTGGATTTTCACCCCAGTATATGTCTTTCTCACAGCTGGTGATAATAACGGTATCACCAGGAGTGAAACCGGAGCCTACTATGGTCACGGTCTCCCCTATTGCTGCTCTCCAGATAGCGACGTACTCAGCACCACTTGATCCCTTACTGCTGCCGACAACTATGGTCGGCATGGGTCCTGCTGCAGGCCCTTCAGGTCCCTGTGGCCCCTGCAGCCCCGTTGGCCCCTCTGGTCCCATTGGTCCCTCTGGCCCTTCAGGCCCCTCTGGTCCCATTGGTCCTTCTGGCCCCTGTACTACTGTCGGCGCACAGCTAGTCACTGCAAACAGCAGAAGAGCTAAAGTGCCTAAGATAGTAAGGGCTATAATTGCCTTCCTCTTCATTTCTTACCTCCCAAAGCTTTATCAGTCTCTAAGCGGTGAGGTTGCAGTCTAGTCTCCAGTCACATAGAAATATAAATATAATAAGTGCGCTCCATTTAAGGTATTATACCATATCTGTTATAATACCGAGTAGGCTTTGTCATGGAATTTAGTACCAGACCGGCACTCATCATTATTGATGTGCAAAACGGGTTCATGTCTCCTAGTGGATCGTTTGACAAACTTGGTTATGACATATCAAGTTACCGACAAATAATACCTGCTTTACAAGAGGTCTATAGAAGAGCAAGAGCTTTGAACATTCCGATATTCTTCTCGCAAGCAGTGCGTGAAGAATCTGGCATTGATATGCTCGATAAGGTTCACAAGATTCTCCCTGCGAAACGCCTTGAGCGTATTGGGAGAATACCGCTTTGTATTCGTGGCACATGGGACAGTGATTTCATTCCAGAATTGAGACCTGCTAACGATGACCACATAGTACAGAAGAGACGAGACTCTATTTTTCAGGATACCGAACTGGGAATGTGGTTGAGGGCGTTAAAAGTGGACACACTTATTTTTGCCGGTATTGATACTTCAGTCTGCATAGAATCTTCATTAAGGGATGGCTTTAATCAGGGGTGGGACGTAATACTCCTATCCGACGCCACCGCTTCTCACCAGCGTTACTTCTACGAAACCACCATCGCCGAAATAAAGGAGAACTTCGGCTTGGTTATGGAGTCCAAAGATCTGTTTGGCAGCCTAAAGAGGAAGGGTGATAATCGGTTCCTGCTGGATACAGGTTGAGTGCTATTGTCCAAGTGGTTTACACTGAAATTAAACTCCTAGCTGACTCGAATTTTGTAATCGCTTAGGCATGTTTAAATTTTAGTAGTGGTCAGAGGCTAAATTCAGTACGGGCGAGTTCAAAGACAGCGGACGTTTGTAAGCAATTGCATGGTGGCCTCGCCTTATCCATAATTATTGCTCCTGCTCCGAGGTTGCAGATCCTAGTTCCCCTCCCCACCTCCTCTGTCCAGTCGTATCCACCAAGCCAGCCAATATTCCATTCGCAGTCTTCTTTTTTACATTTCAGGAACCTCTTGCCTATAATCTCAACCGTATTCACTTTTGACTCCTCTTCGTCCTCGTTGTTCAGCCTTGACCAAAATATTAGCACAGTGCCATTTACTTCTCTTGTTTGCTCAACTCACTTAGTGAAACCCGCAGCTTAACCTCACCACCCTTAACTTGGAGTACATCTTCAGCCGAAAAGAACACTTCCTTGCCCAGTGTGCTCTGCCGAACCATAAACTTGCTAATTTCACCGGTCCAGGTATTACGCATTATATAGTCTACTACGCCCACAACCTTACCATTCCTATCTACTACTTTAGTATCATATTCTATTTCCATCTGTCCCTCCTCGTTCACAATTCATGCCGACACAAAATAACTCCAACCACTTAGAGCGGGGGAAACGATAAATCTTTAAACTGTCCGGTCTGTTTAGCTGACTGGAACTACTGGTATGGTGGGCGGTAGAGGACTTGAACCACTGACCTCTGCGATGTCAACGCAGCGCTCTAACCAACTGAGCTAACCGCCCACTAACGTAACAAGTCTACTAGATGCCCCTTATGCCGTCAAGCTAGTAGAGCGGTTAAAGATGAGAGGCAAACCCTCAGGGAATGCGCCAACTTGCCCACTTGCCTTTATCCACCTCCCCATTGTAGGCAAGCTTTGGTGTTATTCCCCTGGCTATAGCAGCTGCCACTATAGCCTTGGTTACATCACCGAGTATAAAGGGTACAGCTCCCATACTGAGAAGGGTGGTAAAGGCTACAGGCTCTCCATTGACCAGCTTGAGCCAGAGCCCAAGTTGGAAGAGCCCGGGACCATAGATTAGAACAAAGTTGGCAAAGAGCATAAGCGCCAGCATGCTCAGGAAACTTCGCGACCTGATATAGGTATCAGTGAAGTAGCCCAAGAAAAGGGCAGCCAAGATGAAACCGACTATGTATCCCCCCGTCGGTCCAGCCAGGTAACCGGCACCGCCAGACCAGTTGGAAAACCAAGGAAGTCCAGCAGCACCGAGTCCAGCATAGATAGCCAGGCTTATACCTCCCCACCACCTCCCCAACAGAACACCAGCCAGAAGAACGGCAAAGGTTTGCCCTGTCATCGGTACCGGACTCCACGGAAGCATGATTCTAACCTGAGCTAGCAGTCCGGTAAGTCCGGCAAAGCCCATAGCCAGGGCGAACTTATACGGTACACTAAGCTCGCATCTCCATCGGAAGACCTCATATTTAGTCTGATTAACTCTGGCTATTACATGCATGTCTTTACCCCTGGCTTAAATTTTGGATGCTTGGCGTCTCCCTGATGTTACCTGGTTGGTTTGCTATTGCCTATGACGGCAACCTCTATGTTCTTACCACAATGAGGGCAGGCGATATTAAGAGTGATAGGCTGACTCATCAGTCGTTCAGCAACCGCCGTAACGATAGAGTCGATGTTGTCCAGGCGCTGGTCAAACATGTCCAAGCGCCTCTTAATGTCCTCGATATATTGCGCTTGCTCTTCGGTCTTTACCTCTAGGTTACTTTTCTTTGCCAAGATCAGTTCCCCCAGCCAATTATAAATTAGAGTAATTATAGGCGATAGGTATTGCCATGTCAAAGACCAAATGCGTGTATGTAATATTGATTTGCATCTATAACATAAGTATACTAACTTAAAAACCACCTATACCCATCAAAGATAAAGGAGGTATCCCGATGCCTGAGATAGAAATTGGAAAGGTGAGTGACTTCTTCGCCAGGCCTGTGGTAGCTGGCATTGAGCTAACTGGGAGACTAAAAATAGGGGATAGAATTCACATCAAGGGGCATACCACCGATATGGAGTTCGCCGTTGACTCCATGCAAATTAACAATGCGGATGTTCAGGAGGCTAAGGCTGGGGATTCCGTTGGCATCAAGGTCAGCGATCGAGTAAGGAGAGGAGACACAATCTACCTCGTTACTGACTGACCTCAACGTTTATAATGGCTAACGGAGGAGCATAATTAACCCATGCCCTTGAGCAGGTTTGCCATCTCAATGGCGCTCTCTGCAGCTTCAAAACCTGCGTTCCCCATCTTGGTTCCCGCTCGCTCAATAGCTTGTTCCAGGGTATCAGCAGTGATTACGCCGTAAATAACCGGTAGCCCGGTCTCCAGACTTACCGCAGCAATTCCCTTAGTTACCTCGGTGGCAACATATTCAAAGTGCGGCGTGCCACCACGAACTACGGCACCAAGGCAGATGACAGCATCGTACTTCTTAGATTGAGCCAATTTCTTGGCTGCTAACGGAATTTCAAATGAGCCAGGCACCCAGGCAGCATCTATATCTGCTTCGTTAACACCATGGCGAAGCAGGGCATCCTGCGCTCCTTCAAGCAGCTTCTTAGTAATAAACTCGTTAAAACGAGAAACAACCAGCCCAAACCTCAACCCCTTCCCCAATAACTTACCTTCGAAATACTTGTTCATTAGCCTCTCCTTATTGTAAAGTTTCTAATTGTCCTTATCACCAGCACCTAAAGGTTCCAATCGATGCCCCAACTTCTTCCGTTTCGTCTCCAGATAATAGCGGTTATACGGGTTAGGAGGAGCAACAATGGGAACTGTCTCCACTACTTCCAGTCCATAAGCCTCTAAGCCTATCACCTTCTTGGGATTATTGGTAAGCAATCGTATCTGGTGTAAACCCAAATCAGCCAAAATTTGGGCGCCTATGCCATAGTCTCGCAGGTCGGCAGCAAATCCCAAGGACAGGTTAGCCTCAACGGTATCCAGTCCCTTATCCTGGAGGGCATAAGCACGAATCTTGTTATGGAAACCGATGCCTCGCCCCTCCTGCCTCATATACAGGAAAACGCCTCTCCCCTGGTCAGCAATAGCTTTCATAGCCAAACCAATCTGCTCACCACAATCACAGCGAAGGCTATTAAATACATCCCCGGTAAGACACTCACTGTGAACCCGAACTAACACCGGCTCGTCAGTAGCTATATCTCCCATCACCAAAGCCAGGTGTTCGTCAGGGTCTATATCACTCTTGTAGGCAATAGCTACAAACTCACCATATTTGCTTGGCAATTTAGCCTCAGCTACGCGGTGCACTAGCTTTTCATGGCGATGTCGATAGGTAATAAGGTCAGCCACGGTTACAATCTTAATCCCATGTTGCTTTGACATCTTCTCAAGCTGAGGTAACCGTGCCATAGAACCATCTTCGTTCAGAATCTCACAGATAACTCCCGCAGGGTAAAGGCCAGCAAGCTTGGCTAAGTCAACTATAGCTTCAGTATGCCCCGCCCGTACCAGCACGCCACCTTCTCTAGCCCGCAAGGGAAACATATGCCCTGGTTGGGCTAAATCCTCAGGTTTGGTTTTCGGGTCAATTATTGCTATTATCGTCTCTGCCCGATCTGCCGTTGAAATACCGGTGCTTACTTTATGTTTAGCCTCAACAGATACGGTAAAGGCAGTGGAAAACTTCGATGTATTCTCCCTCACCATCAAAGGAATCTTTAATTCGTCTAATCGATTGCCCATTACAGGCATACAAATCAACCCCCTGGCGTATAAGGTCATGAAGTTAATGGCTTCAGGAGTGACCTTATCGGCGGGCAGGGCTAGATCACCCTCATTCTCCCTATCCTCATCATCGACGATGATGATAAACTTGCCTGCCTTCATATCCTCGATAGCTTCGGAAATACTTGATATACTCATGTTCCCCCTACTGTATATAAATAGATTAAACTACTAAAAAACCGTGCTCTTTTAAGAAATCAATACTTATACCGGAGGTATCAGCTTGGCTGAGCCGCTCTATGTATTTGGCAAGAACATCTACCTCCAGATTAACCAAGTCACCCACCTGCTTGCCCCCTAAGATAGTATGCTGGCGGGTATAGTCCACAATAGCAACCAGAAATGATCTGGCATCACAATCGACAATGGTTAAACTAACCCCATCAACAGCGATAAAACCCTTCTTTACTATATAACGCATCGTCTGTGCTGGGGCTTCAATTCTAATGAGCATTGCCGCCCCATCCCGGGTAACCGAGGTTACCCTTCCCGTATCATCTATGTGTCCCTGAACAAAATGGCCGCCTAACTGCTTTTGCGGGGTTAAGGGCTTTTCCAGATTAACTTCATCCCCGACACCAAGTAACCCAAGGTTGGTCCGCTCCATTGTTTCCTCCATTATGTCAACAGAAAAGGAGCCACCATCAAATTTGGTTACTGTCAGGCATGCCCCATTAACGGCAACGCTTGCGCCCAGTTCCATCCCCTGGAGCACTTTGTTAGCAGCGATAACCAGATTTCCAAGTTGAACTGAAGCGACCTTACCTACCTCTTCTACTATACCGGTAAACATTCTCACTCCTGCTTTCGAGACCAGGCTGGAACATAACCGCTAATCATAACATCGTCACCAAGCTTCTCGACACTGACACGCTCCAGCTTAAGTGAATCCGCCACTTTATCGACCCCCTTGCCAACAACGGCTGTCTTGGCCTCCTCCCCTCCAATAATAATAGGAGCGATAAAAGCAACAACCTTATCAACGAGCCCGTTGTCAAACAGCGAACCGAACAGAATCCCACCCCCCTCAACCAGAACGTTGGTGATTTCCTGCTCGCCCAGTACCTTTAGCAACTCCCTTAAATTCACCAGCCCTCCTGTTGAGGGCAATTCTAACACTTCAATCCCAGCCTGAGCAAAGGCTTTCTTCCCTTCTGGTTTAACCAATCCGGTCAATGCCAGCAGTGTTTTGCCCGGAGCATTAAATACCCGAGCAGTTAATGGCGTACGACCCTTACTATCCACGACCACGCGAAGCGGTTGCATCTTCGCTGTCCCCCCCCTCCCGCTACAGCTCCTTGCGGTAAGCTCAGGGTCATCAATAAGAACAGTATTTACGCCAATCATAATAGCATCGGTAGCATAACGCAGGTTGTGAACCCGTTTCCTCGCCATCTCGCTACTAATCCACTTGGAGTTACCGCTCCTGGTGGCAATTTTCCCGTCTAAACTCATAGCAAACTTCGCGGTAACGAAGGGCATACCGGTTGTGATGAATTTGGTGTAAGCCTCATTAATCTGTTTAGCCTCCTCTTCATACTCACCTACATATGTCTTAATGCCCTTTGCCTCCAACTCCTTCTTGCCCAACCCTGAAACCTGAGGGTTAGGATCAAACATAGCAAAATGAACCTCGGTGATGCCAGCAGAAATAATCGCTTGGGTACAGGGTGGGGTTCGACCGTAATGGCAGCACGGTTCCAGGGTAACATACATCATGCCGTCTCGGGCTCGCTCGCCCGCCTGTTTTAACGCTACTATCTCAGCATGAGAGGAACCTGGTGACTGGGTATAACCTTGTCCCACAACCTCACCATTACTGACAACCACTGCTCCCACTGCCGGATTGGGACTAACCTGCCCCAAAGCCAACTTAGCCAGGGATAGAGCCTGCTTCATGTAGCCCATACTGTCCCAATTCTAGCACCTCTCCTCAAAAATGTGCAACAAATTGGCCTGGGCTGGAAAGACAGGGGGCACTTAGGATATAATTAAACCACTCAAAGGTTATCTTAAACAGTCTCAATCGAGTCTAAATCTAAAGGCGAAGTAGCTCAGTAGATGAGAGGTTTTCTCCGTGAAGTCTTAATTATCATCACAGTGGCCGTGGGAATCTTCTTCCTGCTACAAACCACTGTTCAAAGCTTCATTGTCGTAGGGACTAGTATGAAGCCCACCCTTGAACAGGGACAACGGCTACTGGTGAATAAAGCCGTTTATCGCTTCCGTGAACCACAACGAGGCGATGTAATCGTGTTTCAGCCACCCAATAACCAGCACGAGGACTACGTCAAGCGTATTATTGCGTTACCCGGCGATACGGTAAAAATAAATGAGGGAGTGGTATATGTTAACGACGCCGAGTTAACCGAGCCCTATATTAACACCAAAAACCTTGCTACCTACTCCCTCAGCCCCCAAACAATCCCCAAAAACAATTACTTCGTTCTTGGCGATAATCGCAGAAACAGCAACGATTCACACAACGGCTGGACGGCAGAAGGCGAGGACATAATCGGCAAGGCTTGGCTATCAATCTGGCCACCGAACCAATGGGGGGTTATTGCTCACTACCCCTTAAAAGAGCAGTTATCTCCTCCCGAACTCTCTCCTCAACTGCCCCAGGCTGAGATGAATCATGGTTGGCCTACCGTGAGGGCAAGTGTGAGGAATAGTAACCTGCTCCAGCTGTCGGACTAGCTCCCGCATCTCATCATCGGCTAACGTCTGTCCCGCCTTCACCGCACTGTGACAAGCAATTGATACAGCTATCTTTTCCATCCAGTTCCCCTCACCACCCACTGAATCCAACAATTCCCTTACCATTCCCGACCAGTCTTTCCCAGAAAGCAAGGCTGGCACCGCCCGCACCAGAAAGGTCCTTTCCCCAAAAGGCTCGATAGAGAAACCAAACTCACCCAGGTCTCTATAATGAGCTCTCAGCACTTCCTCTTGCTGTGGGCTGACCTCAATGGTTGCTGGCTCAAGCAGTCCCTGAACCTCTATCGCTTGCCGTGACCCCTGCTCTTTAATTTGCTCATAAAGGATACGTTCATGGGCAGCATGCTGGTCGATAAGATACAGTCCGTCAGGTCCTTCAGCTATGATATAGCTAGTTGAGAGCTGGCCTAATACCCGCAGGGCAGGCAGAGTGGCTACCGG
>CAZCAS010000038.1:0-11773 GCA_964496725.1 uncultured Dehalococcoidales bacterium | reverse complement strand
ACCTGGCCAGGAAGGACTTCGCCCCCACCCAGCGCGAGGCACTAAACAAGCTGGATGGTGAATCGGCTGAACTCAGCTATGACTCACAGCAGCACGAACAGGTCCGCCACCGCCTCAGCAAACTGGAACAGTATGAAAAGCTAAAGCAGAAGCTGGACGAGGCCAACCGCCTCATCAGCCAGGAAAAGGAGGAAGCGGCAAAAGCGGAGGAGGTGGGGCAAGAGCTACGCCACAGTCTGGAGGCTGATAATCAGAAGCGGCAAGAACTGAGCCAAGAACTGGATTCGCTACCACAACTGGTCAACAGGGTAAACCAGGCTGAAACCGAGCATCAAGCGCTGGTGACACAGCGGGAGCAGGTCCGGGAGACAATAGGGAATGTTAAGGGGAAGCTACAGCGCTGCTCCGAACTGGAGATAAAGAGGAAGGAAAAGGAGAAGCAGCTGTCTCACGCCACCAAGGAGGAAAAAATCTACAGAGACCTGGCTCAAGCCTTCGGCAAGAGGGGCATACAAGCCCTGCTTATCGAAAGGGCACTGCCCGAAATTGAAGCCGAAGCCAACAAACTGCTGAGCCGCATGACAGACAATAGAATGCATGCCGCCATTGAAACACAACGGCAAACGAAGCAAGGGAATGTTATCGAAACCCTGGATATCCACATCTCCGACGAGCTGGGGACACGAAACTATGAAATGTTTAGCGGTGGTGAAGCCTTCCGTATCAACTTCGCCATTCGTATTGCCCTATCCAAACTACTGACCAGACGGGCTGGAGCCCCACTCCCCACCCTGGTTGTTGATGAAGGCTTCGGTACCCAAGACAGCGTTGGTATAGAAAAACTTAAAGAAGCGATAAACTCAATTCAGGATGATTTTGATAAGATACTGGTCATCACTCACATCGAGGAACTCAGAGATGCCTTCCCCACCCGCATCAATGTGGTAAAAACCGACCAAGGGTCAACGCTATCAATAAGCTAGTCAACTTATAGGCCAAGGTCATCGGCAATACCCTGCATTGCCTTCAGCCCCAGCTCAATAAATTCATCAAGCTCAATCCCCAGTTCACTACATGCGGAGATATACTCTCTGTTCGCCCCAGCGGCAAAGCTCTTCTCCTTAAACCTTTTCCTAACCGACTTAGCTTCAAGGCTGGTCAATTTCCTATCGGGCAGAACCAAAACAGCGGCGGTGATTAATCCGGTCAAGGGGTCTACACAGAATAGAGCTTTATCCAACTTTGTTTCCCGGGAGGCACCATGGGCTGGATTGTGGCAGAGGATAGCATGAGCCATAGCCTCACCAGCTCCCAACTCTCTCACCAGGTCAGCCCCCAACTTGCTATGGCTATGCATGTCTCCCCCAGTCAACTCCACATCTATATCATGCAACAGCCCGGTAAGCCCCCACTCCTCCTCATCCTCGCCAAAGCGCTGGGCGAGAGCCCGCATTATAGCCTCGGTGGCTAACATGTGCTTTATCAGATTCTTATTCTCTACATTAGCCTTAATCGAATTAAGCGCTTCATTTCGAGTCATCTTTCCCTCCCCCCAAGGCGAGGTAGAACAGTCAGGTAGTTAAAGCATACCCTATATTTAGCACTTTGCCAAGATACTGTCCGGTAAGCGAAGACTTCTCCTGAGCAATTTCCTCAGGCGTTCCGGTGGCGACAATGCGGCCACCCCGGTCACCAGCCCCAGGCCCAAGGTCGATGATGTAATCAGCATTCTTAATCACATCCAGATGATGTTCGATAACAACCACGCTATTGCCGGCATCAACCAGACGCTGTAACACCCTCAATAAAGCAGCCACATCCTCAAAGGAAAGCCCGGTAGTCGGTTCATCAAGGATATACAACGTCCTGCCCGTAGAGCGCCGTGACAGCTCGGTGGCTAGCTTCACCCTCTGCGCCTCGCCACCGGAAAGGGTAGGTGCCGGCTGACCCAAACGAATGTAGCCCAACCCCACATCATGCATAGTTTCCAGCTTCCTCTTAACCTTGGGGAAATGCTCAAAGAAAGCCAGTGCTTGCTCCACCGTCATATCCAATACCTCGGCTATGTTCTTGCCCTTAAACCTGATTTCCAGAGCCTCACGATTGTAGCGCTTCCCCTTGCACACCTCACATGGGACAGTGACATCAGGCAGAAACTGCATCTCAATGTTTATAAACCCCTCGCCACGGCAGGCCTCGCACCGTCCACCCTTGACATTAAACGAGAATCGACCGGGGGCATAGCCCCTCATTCGAGCCTCGGGAACAGTAGCGAAAAGCTCGCGAATAGGGGTAAAGGTCCCGGTATAGGTGGCTGGATTACTCCGGGGGGTGCGTCCGATAGGGGACTGGTCAATATCGACCACCTTGTCAATATGCTCCACCCCAACGATACCATCGCAGTCGCCCACCCTCTCCCGCGACTTATACAACATCTGTGCCAGCTTTTTATACATAATCTCGTTAATAAGGGTGCTCTTACCGCTGCCGGAAACCCCGGTTACACAAACCAACTTGCCCAGAGGGATATGCACGTCTATATTCTTCAGGTTATTTTGTCTGGCTCCTTTTACTATCATCTCCTCGCCTGAGCCGGGACGCCGCTGGTCTGGCAAAGGAATCTTTTTCGCACCGCTGAGATATTGGCCGGTTATGGACTTCTTGCAATCCATAATCTGGGACAAGGTCCCTGTGGTTACAATCCAGCCCCCGTGCTCCCCAGCCCCAGGCCCCATGTCGATTATATGGTCAGCAGCGCGCATCATAGCCTCGTCATGCTCAACCACCAGTATGGTATTCCCCAGATCCCTCATCCTTTTCAAAGTCGCAATGAGACGGTAGTCGTCAGCGGGGTGCAGACCCACCGTGGGCTCATCACAGATATAGAGCACACCCATCAGCCCACTGCCTATCTGAGTAGCGAGACGAATCCGCTGTGCCTCGCCACCACTCAGCGTAGCCGAGGGGCGGTCAAGGGTGAGATAGTCCAGCCCCACATCCTTGAGGAAGCCCAGGCGGGCTTCAATCTCCTTGAGAATTTCGCGGGCTATCACCTGCTCACGCCCACTGAGTATAGTCTTGTCGCCATCTCTGAGGGCAGCCACCCATTCTAACGACCGGGTAACCGACATCGAGCTTATCTCAATAATATTTTTACCGCCAATGGTCACCGCCAGGGATTCCGGTTTAAGTCTTTTGCCCTGACAAACCGGGCACGGTTTGGACACCATATAGCGCTCGATGTCAGCCCGGGATTGCTCAGACTCGGTATCCCGATGCAGACGCTCCATGCGGGGAATCACCCCCTCATATCCGGTGAAGTATTCCCTGACCCGACCATAGCGATTCCTGTACCTCACCACCTCTCCCCCCTCACCATAAAGGAGAAGCTCCAGTTGACGCTCGCTAAGCTCCTCTATCGGGGTATCCAGGGAAAACCCGTGACGGTGAGCCAGGGATTCAAGCTGGTAGAAGTACCAAGACTGAAATTGCCAGGGACGGATTGCCCCCCGGGCGATAGATAGCTCCTTATTGGGGATAACCAAGTCAGGGTCTATCTCCATCTTAATCCCTAATCCGGTACATGCAGGACAGGCACCATGAGGGGAATTGAAGCTGAATGTTCTGGGAGCGATTTCGCCGAGGCTAACGCCACAATGCACGCAGGCAAAGTGCTCTGAGAACAGCAATTCTTCACCGTCCACAATGGATACCAGCACCACCCCCGCCCCCAGCTTGAGGGCGGTTTCCACTGAATCGGCGATGCGGCTCTGACTGCCACTCTGCCCCATTACCAGCCTATCCACTATCGCTTCAATAGAGTGCTTTTTATTCTTATCGAGCTGAAACTCCTCAGACAGGTCGTGGATACTCCCATCGACCCGAACCCTGACATAGCCTGCCTTGCGCAAATCATCAAACACCGCCTGATATTCGCCCTTGCGGTCTCTAATCAGCGGTGCCATAATCATGATACGGCTACCTTCCAGGAGAGCGTTTATAGCATCCACAATCTGCTGGACGGTCTGCATGGCAATCTCCCGTCCACAATTGGGGCAATGGGGATGACCCACACGGGCGAAAAGCAGCCGCAGGTAATCGTAAATCTCGGTTACCGTCCCGGTGGTAGACCGCGGGTTCCGACCGGGACCTTTCTGGTCGATAGATATGGCCGGGCTCAAGCCCTCAATATAATCAACCTCGGGCTTCTCCATCCTGCCCAGAAACTGGCGGGCATAAGCCGATAGCGACTCCACATAGCGGCGCTGGCCCTCAGCATAGATGGTATCGAAAGCCAGTGAGCTCTTGCCCGAGCCGGAGACACCGGTGATAACCACCAGCTTATCCCGAGGGATAACCACATCTATATTCTTGAGGTTATGCTCACGAGCGCCTTTGACGATTATGGAATCCAGCGGCATCTCTTCCTCCACAATGCAAGTTTTATTGTATCATCACGCCTGAAACACAACAAGTTTGTAGAGATTATCTATCAACCTCACCCCCTGTATCCCCCTCTCCTTGGCAGGAGAGGGGGAGGAGTAGTTTTTGAAAGGGCTCCGCCCTTTCAAACTTTCCCTTATCCAGTCCACTTCCTATACTCCGTTGACAGCTATAAGGCTTGGGGGTAACATAGAGGGCTAGAGATATGCTAGCCAAGGTAACAAGTTGCGCCGTTGTCGGGCTGGAGGGGGCTATTGTGGAGGTGGAGGTGGATATTTCGCCCGGTTTGCCCTCATTTACCATCGTCGGCTTGCCTGACGCCGCTGTCCAGGAGGCAAAGGAGCGAGTAAGAGCCGCCGTCCGAAACTCCGGCTATGCCTTCCCCATGAAGCGCGTTGTGGTTAACCTTGCCCCCGCCGACCTCAAGAAGGCGGGGCCAGCCTATGATTTACCCATTGCTATGGGCATCCTGCTCAGCTCGGAACAGGTACATGCCGATGTCTCCCAAACCATCTTCCTCGGCGAGCTATCACTGGACGGCAGCCTGCGCCACACCAACGGCGTTTTGCCCATGGTTGCCCTGGTTCACAAAGAGGGATTCTCCACCATCATCGTGCCCGAAGCCGATACCAGAGAAGCTTCCTTAATAGAGGGTACTGAAATCATCCCCATCACCTCGCTATCACAGCTGTCCAGCTACCTGAAGGGGGAAATACCAGCCCCGGAATTCGATCCTGCAGAAATCCCGGAATACACCCCGGCTGACGACTTAACCACCGACCTCACTTATATTAAAGGGCAGGAACATGTCAAGCGAGCCTTAGAGGTAGCTGCCGCTGGAGGACACAATGTAGTAATGATGGGACCTCCCGGAAGCGGGAAAACCCTGCTGGCGCGCGCCCTACCCTCCATACTGCCACCGATGACTACCGAGGAAGCCCTGGAGGTCACCAAGATATATAGCATCACCGGCATGCTCCCCCCAGATACCCCCCTGATGAGACAGCGACCATTCCGCTCCCCCCACTACACAATATCCAACGCCGGCCTGGTAGGCGGCGGGCACTGGCCAAAACCCGGCGAGATAAGCCTCAGCCACCGCGGGGTGCTATTCCTCGATGAACTACCTGAATTTGGGCACGCCGTGCTTGAAGTATTGCGCCAACCCCTGGAGGATAAAGTGGTTACCATCAGTCGAGCACAGGGCAGCGTTACCTTTCCCGCCAATTTCACCCTGGTAGGAGCGATGAACCCCTGCCCCTGTGGCTTCTACGGCGACCCATTGAGACCGTGCACCTGCTCACCCGGACTGGTTTCCCGGTATCAGAAGCGTATTAGCGGGCCATTTCTGGACCGAGTGGACATATTCGTCGAGGTACCCCATATTGACTACGAAAAGCTAGCCGATGACAGACTGGGGGAGAAATCAGAGACGGTGCGAGCCAGGGTTATAGCTGCCCGCTCTGTACAACAAAAGCGATTTAAGGAGACAAAACTAACCTGCAACGCTGAAATGACGCCGCCCGAGGTTAGAGAGTCCTGCGAGGTGGAAAAGCCTGCCCAAAGTCTGCTTAAGGCAGCGATGAAGCAACTCTACCTCTCCGCCCGTGCCTTCCACCGCATCCTAAAGCTAGCCCGAACCATAGCCGACTTAGAAAACGCTGATGTAATCAAAGCTCATCATGTGGCTGAAGCCATCCAGTACCGACCGAGGCAGATGATATAATCGAAACAACCTTGAAAGGAGAAACTGACCTTGTTTTCACCAGAGATTCTAGGCTTTATTGGCGGAGGGATAATAACCTCCAGCCTCATCCCCCAGGTCCACCGCGTTTTTAAGCTGAAGAGCGCACACGATATAAGCTTGCCCTTTACCCTTATGCTCCTGATAGGACTAATCTTCTGGGTAAACTACGGGCGTTACTTTAACCTCGCCCCGGTTGTCCTGTGGAACTCAGCCAGCATAGCCATTACCGCGGTGCTTCTCTGGGCTAAGCTGAAGTATGGAAGATAATGAAGCCATTCAGCATCTAGCGAGACAAATGGTGTGGCTCAGACCTCACCCCAAAAATTGAACGCCACCACCGATACCGAGCAGAACCGCACCGATAATAATAGCTATCAAACCCCCCAGCTTTATTGAAACATGCTCGGGACGCGATGGTGTGTGCTCCAGAAACTCCCTCAAATCGGTGCGAGTAGCCAGGGAGTCATAGTAATTTTTCTCTTTCCTCTTGCCCGTGAAAAACACACCTATGCCCGCCCCGATAAACCCCCCACCCATAGCCATCAATATGACATGCTCAGAGTAAGCCAAACTCAATCTCCTGTCAGGATATCCCTAACAGAATTATACGTCCTATCAGCACCACTTTCAATAGAGCCAGGGGATTATCAGGTCTTATGTAATCTCGACAGTAGCCCCAGCAGCCTCAAGCTTCTGCTTGGCGGTGGCGGCCTCCTCCTTACCAACCCCCTCTTTCACCGGCTTGGGAGCACCCTCCACCAAGTCCTTAGATTCCTTTAGACCGAGGGTGGTCAACTCCCGCACTGCTCTAATTACGCTAATTCTGTTAGCCCCAGCATCCTTAAGAATCACATTAAACTCTGTCTTCTCCTCATCAGCCGGAGCCGGAGCGCCACCAGCGGCTTCAGCCGGGGCAGCACCAGCAGCCATTACAGGAGCAGCAGCGCTAACGCCAAACTCAGCCTCCATAGCCTTTACCAGCTCCGAGAGCTCAAGCACTGTCATATTCTTCACAGCAGCCATTATTTCGTCAATAGCCGCTGTGCGCACCTTCTTCTCCGCTTTGGCAGGAGCCTTCTTCTCAGCCGCTTTCTCCGCTTTGGCAGGGGCCTCCTTCTCAGCAGCTTTCTCCGCTTTGGCAGGGGCCTCCTTCTCAGTAGCCTTCTCAGCCGACGGCTGCCCTTTAACCTCAGCAGTCTCTTTCTCTTTGTCCTGCTCGACTTTTGCTTCTTTGTCCGCCATTTTTATGCTCCCTCCAATTGTTTAATCCTAGCCTGTATAACCCTAGCAAACCCTGCTATAGGGGCATTAAGGCAATTAACTAACGAAACGATGGGACTCTGCATCCCACCCAGAACCTTGGCTAACAAAACCTCCCTTGATGGCAATCTAGAGAGGGTCTTTACCTCCTCCGCGTTAAGCAGCCTATCAGTCAAAAAGCCTCCCTTGATAGGGAGCTCCAACTTCGAGATGCGGATGTAGTCAGCCAAAACTTTAGCTGGCTCAACAATATCGCCATAGCCGAAAGCAATAGCTACCGGACCCGCAAAAAAGCTGGCCAAATCATCCCTGCTCTCCCTCTCAGCGGCAAATCGAGCCAAGGTATTCTTCACCACCTTGTACTCAACACTCACCTCCCTTAGCTTACGACGTAGACCGTTTATCTCAGAAGTCGATAACCCCCGATAGTCGGTTAAGATACCGATGCTACATTTGGAAAAGGTCTCCTGCAATCTATCAATAACCTGCGCCTTCTTCTCTTTAGACATCGCTCATCGCCTCCTAATCCTATCGCTGAGCCTCTATTAAAAAATAAGTCCTTCTGCCTACCGCAGAAGGACTCAGGTCAAACCGTATTGGTTTAACGCTTTTGTTTCTCCTCGGCAGGCAAACCGATTTAAGCCTTTAAACGGCACCCACTGTCTCAGGAAATTATTCAGTTTTTAATCAAGTTCACCTAGAATATCATTAACCAGCACTTAAAGCAAGGGTTGTTTGAAGATCAAGCTTTATCCCAGGGCCCATAGTGGTGGTTAAGACGGCGGTCTTAACATACTGTCCCTTGAGAGCACCAGGCCTAGCCTTCACCAGCGCCTCTATCATAGCAGTCAGGTTGTCCATCAGCTTATCATCATCAAAACTAACCTTGCCCAGGGGGACATGGATAATAGCTGTCCTGTCCAGCTTAAATTCGACACGCCCCTTGCCAGTATCACTTATCACCCTGGACAAATCCTCTGGAGCCACCACTGTGCCCAGCTTAGGGTTGGGCATTAGTCCCCTCCTGCCCAAAATTTTCCCCAACTTACCCACTTTACCCATCATGTCACGGGTAGCAATAGTGGCATCAAAATCCAACCAGCCACCCTCAATCTTCTTAATCAAATCGTCGCCGCCAACAAAGTCAGCCCCGGCCTCTTTGGCAATTTTCTCCGCCTCGCCCTCAGCAAAGACTAAAATGCGCATCTGCTTGCCCAATCCATGAGGCAGGAGGGCAACGCCGCGCACCTGCTGGCTGGCGTTACGCGGGTCGACACCCATCCTGAGGTGGAGTTCCACAGTCTCATCGAATTTAGCATAAGCTGCCTTCTTAATCAGCTCAACAGCCTCCTGGGGAGAATAAGTTATGGCCTTCTCCAGTAGCTTGACTGCCCCTTGATAGTTTTTGCCCCGTTTTGCCATTTTTACTCTATCTCGATTCCCATACTTCTGGCGGTGCCCTCAATAATTCGCTCCGCCGCTTCAACGCTATTAGCATTCAAGTCTTTAGCCTTAAGCTCAGCTATTTCGCGAATTTTTTCTCGGGACAGTTTGCCCACCGTCTCACGACCGGTCTCGCCACAACCTTTATCCACGCCCAACGCCTTTTTCAGCAAATCACTAGCTGGTGGTGTTTTAGTAACAAAGGTAAATGACCTGTCCTCGAAGACAGTTATCACCACCGGAATAATAGAGCCGGCCTGTCCCGCAGTACGCTCGTTGTAATCTTTACAAAAGGCCATGATATTTACCCCATGCTGACCTAATGCTGAGCCTACGGGGGGTGCCGGATTCGCTTTCCCCGCCGGAATATGCAACTTAATTACAGCTTTTACCTTCTTTGCCACCTGTATCTCCTAAAAGAGCTTAAAGCTTCTCGACCTGCAAGAAGTCAAGCTCCACTGGTGTTTCACGCCCAAAGAGGGACAGCATCACCTTGACTTTCCCTTTTTCCGTATTTATGCTGTCCACTACTCCTATAAAATCAATAAACGGACCATCAATCACCCGCACACTCTGCCCCTCACGAAAGCCCACCTTAAACCTTGGCGCTTCAGCCTCCATCTGTTTCAAAATTCGGCTAACTTCATCCTCCCCCAGAGGAGCAGGTTTACTTCCACTACCAACAAAACCAGTGACACCAGGGGTGTTGCGCACTATCCTCCAGCTCTGGTCACTCATCTTCATTTGAATAAGGACGTAACCAGGCAGTATCTTCTTGGCCACAGTCCGCCTCTGCCCATTTTTAACCTCAACTTCGTCCTCCGTAGGGATAACTACCTTAGAAACCTCGCTATCGGGGTCCATGAACTTTACACGCTGTTCTAAATTCTTCTTGACTCGCTCTTCATGGCCTGAATACGTATGGATTACAAACCAAGTTTTGGGCTCTTTAGCCATCAAAGACCTCACTCAGGTAAAAATTCTTGGGAAAGCACAACATCCCCCATCAATACGCTTCAACTCAACTTGAAAATTGCCAAACTGTCATCGGCCTAGAAAGATTTTACTGGCAGCCTCGGCAAAACCAAAGTCCAAGGCTCCCAGAATCGCACCAAAGATGATAGTAATAATAAACACCATCCCTGTCAAATAGACCGCCTCTCGCCTAGAAAGCCAGACTACCTTCTTTAACTCATTTATAACCTCGGTAGCGGCTCTAACAAATCTAGAGCCTCCTTGCTTAGGTTTAGGAGCATGATATGTCATTGAAGAATCCCGCTTACTTCCCAATTGCGCTACCCTATTTTACCTCTCTATGAATCTTATGAGAGCGACAACGAGGGCAATATTTCCTAAGCTCTAGTCGTTGGGAATCATTCCTTCTATTCTTAGTTGTAGTATACGTCCTCTCCTTGCACTCAGTGCAGGCAAGGTAGACAATAACCCTAGCTTCAGCTTTCCTGGCCATGTTTATTCTATAATGCGGGTAAAGGTGCCCGCACCTACCGTTTTACCCCCCTCCCTGATAGCGAAACGCAGACCCTGCTCCAGGGCCACAGGATATATAAGCTTGATATCCATAGTGGTACTGTCACCGGGCATAACCATTTCTACCCCTTCCGGTAGCTTAATCTCGCCGGTAACATCCGTGGTCCTGATATAAAATTGGGGCTTATATCCGGTAAAGAAGGGGGTGTGTCTCCCTCCCTCCTCCTTACTCAACACATATACCTCACCCTCAGCATGGGTATGTGGTTTAATAGTACCAGGAGCAGCCAATACCTGCCCTCTTTCTAGGTCCTCCCGCTCCACGCCCCTCAATAAGCAGCCAACAGCATCGCCTGGCTCAGCCTCATCCAGGGTCTTGTGGAACATCTCCAGGCTGGTAACCACCACTTTTCGAGGCTCATGATGCAAGCCGACTATCTCAACCTCCATCCCAGCCTTAGCCACACCACGCTCAACCCTGCCTGTAGGCACCGTACCCCGACCTTTAATGCTAAAGACATCCTCTATCGGCATTAAGAAGGGCTGGTCCTTAGGTCGCACGGGGATAGGAATATATTCATCTATGGTATCCATTAGCTTCCAGATGGCTCCGCACCACTGACACTCCCTCTTACCGCAACCGCACTCTAGAGTTTTGAGAGCGCTCACTCTGATGATAGGTATCTCATCCCCAGGGAAACCATGCTTGCTAAGCAACTCCCGCATCTCCAGCTCCACCAGCTCCAAAAGCTCTTCATCATCCATCGCATCTACCTTATTGAGGGCAACCACAATTGCGGGAACCTGCACCTGGCGAGCCAGGAGAAGGTGCTCTCTGGTCTGAGGCATAGGGCCATCGGGAGCACTCACCACCAATATAGCTCCGTCCATCTGGGCAGCCCCGGTTATCATATTCTTAATATAGTCAGCATGGCCTGGACAATCAATGTGAGCATAATGCCGCTTTGCGGTCTCATACTCAATATGAGCGATAGCGATAGTTAAGCCCCGTGCCTTCTCCTCAGGCGCGTTATCAATGCTCTCAAAGGCACGGTAGCCTGTGGTTCCCGCTTTAGAGAGTACCAGCGTTATCGCCGAAGTTAATGTTGTTTTGCCATGGTCAACATGACCGATGGTGCCCACATTGCAGTGTGGTTTAGTGCGCTCGAATTTCTTTTTTGCCATTTTAACCCCCTTATTCAACAGCCCACAAGCAGATTCGAACTGCTGACCCCGTTCTTACCAAGAACGTGCTCTACCTACTGAGCTATGTGGGCATTTGATACTATATTATATAGGATTCTACAATTCGGTGTCCAGTCGCAGCCCCAAAATACTGGAGGGGGCAGGATTCGAACCTGCGTAGCCATTTCAGGCGGCAGATTTACAGTC
>CAZCAS010000037.1:0-11816 GCA_964496725.1 uncultured Dehalococcoidales bacterium | reverse complement strand
ACGAAAGAAAGGTCATTATAGAGGCCGGTGAATATGGCGTGGAGTTCTGCAAGGTTGCCCTTCAACTCTTTGATGACGTGGTGCTTAAAAACAAAGAATATGTTGACCTCATCACCGGTGACATCTACGCCCATAAGACTTACTACATGGGGTTAGTGGATGAGAAAAATAAGGTGAACTTCTACGATGGATTGATAAGAGTGGTTGACCCCAATGGTAAGGAGTTTGCCAAGTTTAAAGTTCAGGATTATCTTGACCACATCAGGGAGCATGTTGAGCCCTGGACTTATATGAGGTTCAGCTATCTCAAGAAGGTGGGCTGGAAGGGATTTGTTGACGGTAAGGATAGCGGTGTCTTCAGGGTAGCCCCCCTGGCTCGACTGAATGCCTCTGATGGGATGGCAACACCTCTTGCCCAGGAAGCCTATGAAAAGATGTATGGGGTATTGGGCGGAAAACCAGTACATGGTACTTTAGCCTTCCACTGGGCTCGGCTTGTTGAGGCGCTTTGTGCCGCGGAACGGGTTCTGGAACTCGCCAAAGACCCGGAGATTACCTCTCCTGATATCGTAAATCTGCCTACCAAGACGCCGAAAGAGGGGATGGGAGTAGTGGAAGCGCCGAGGGGAACTCTCATTCATCACTACCAAACTGATGATAAAGGGATTCTCACCAAAGTTAACCTGATTGTCGCCACCCAGAATAACTCGGCTGCTATTAACATGTCGATTGATAAGGCAGCCAGGTCGCTGATAAAGAACGGGGAGGTTTCTGATGGAATTCTCAATATGATTGAGATGGCATTCAGGGCCTATGACCCGTGTCATGCTTGCGCCACTCATTCAATTCCGGGAAGAATGCCTCTCGAATTGAGTGTATACGATGTGCATGGCGAGTTAGTAAAGAGGCTGAAGAGGGGATAATAGAACCTATAGAAACAAATCTAAAAGTAGATTAGGAGGGTCATATGGCAAAGGAAAAAGCTCAGGTCGAGGAAGTAATTGACGAGAGCAATGGGAAAATATGTTTATCACCATGTCAGGTAAAATGCCCTCTTGGAATAGATATTCAACGCAATCATATCAGGATTGCGTTACTGCCTTCGGCTCCTGAAGAGGCGGCGAAAGAAATGGTCGAGATAGGCAAGGAGGTCTATGAGAAGAGCCCCTTGTTCCCGTTACTATGTGCCTATATCTGCGGGCTCTGTGAGGGCGAGTGCAATTACAAGGATGAGACCGGTGCGGTAAGACGAAGGATAGTGATGCGGCCTGTTGCTAAAGAGTATATGAAGTATCTTGAGAAAGCACCTGCTTTACCCGCTCCTGCCGGAGAGAAGGTGGCGGTGATTGGGGGTGGGCCAGGGGGTTTGATGTGTGCCTATGAATTAAGCAGGAGAGGATACTTGGTTACCATCTTTGAAAGGAAGCCGGAGTTAGGCGGAGCTCTGCGATATATCCCTCGCTACCGTCTCCCTAAGGCTCTTGTTGATTCTGTGATAAGCAATTTGCTCAGGATTGCCCATATAGAAGTCAATACAGGTGCTGATATGGGTGATGGTGGCGCAGGCTTGGAAGGTCTTAAAAAAGAGGGCTATCGAGCTATATTTATTGCTACCGGTACCCCAGCCCCGCGACCTCTCACCTTTGGTCGGGAGTTAGTTAACGGAGCTGATGTGGAAGGGGTAGCGATGGGGCTGAACATTCTCTATGAGGCAAATCAGGGTAAAACTTCTCCGCAGCTCTATAAGGGCAAAAAAGTATTGGTAATCGGGGGAGGTAACGTCGCTTTTGATGTCGCCAGGACTGCCCGAAGGCTGCAGGCCAAAAAGGTCACCCTTCTCTGCTTAGAGAATGATGATAAATCTTCTAAAGATGGAATACCCGCTGATGTAGAGGAGATAGAGGGTGCTATGGAGGAGGGGATAAATATCATCTATTCCAGAGGTGTATCCGAGATAATCAGTAAGGGTGGGAAGTTTAAGAAGATAAAGTGTCCACGGTGCACGTCGGTCTTTGATGAAGACGGTAGATTTAATCCTCAATTTGATGTGGGGGATGTGATATATGTCGATGGGGATGTTTTGCTGGTCACCATAGGGCAGGGCCCAGAGCGGAACTTCTACCAGCAGCAGGGC
The DNA here is from genome assembly GCA_964496725.1 of uncultured Dehalococcoidales bacterium. Lineage (GTDB taxonomy): Bacteria > Chloroflexota > Dehalococcoidia > Dehalococcoidales > E44-bin46 > JAZGHN01. Next base: position 9,682 of record CAZCAS010000037.1, on the reverse strand, counting down.
CTGCTTAACGAGCAAGGCAGATTGGATATCGACCCGCTCACTCTTATGAGTAGCCTTAAGGAAGGGGTTTTTATTGGTGGCGATGCGAAGAGGGTAGGTTTTGCCTCGGAGGCGATGCAGGACGGGGCTACCGCTGCTGAGTCCATTGACCGTTATATCAAGGGTGAGGATATGAAGGCGGGATGTGAGAAGGATTACGAGAAGGCTGCTATCCCGCAGAGTGAGGATTATAAGGCTCAGCCGGTACTCAAATGGGTTCCAGCAAAACAACGGCTTAATTTCGAACCGTTCGAGCAGGATTTCACCATGGAGGAGGTTATACAGGAGGCCAGAAGGTGCCTCGTCTGTGGTCCGTGTAAGAGCTGTAAGGGATGTGTGGTCATGGACCTTCAGCCTGAGATAGCGGATATTGAGGTCAATGATGATTTGTGTAGTGGATGTGGGGTTTGTATCGCTGTGTGCCCCTATGATGCTAATAAACTGGAGAAGACAGATAAGGGGCTGAAGTCAACGGTAGACGTGCTTAAGTGCAAACGCTGTGGTACGTGCGTTAGTGTATGCCCATCTGAGGCTAGAACTATTAAGGATACGCTGGCGGAGACCATAGCCAATACCTATGCTACGTTAGCTGTGTGATAAGTAGAATAAGGAGGATTAGACGACGAAAGAGAAAGTAGAAGCGGTCCTAGCTCGGATAAGGCCTGCCTTACAGGCAGACGGGGGTGATGTTGAGCTGGTGGATGTCAGTAACGGGGTGGTGAAGCTGAGGCTCAAGGGCGCCTGCAGTGGCTGTCCCATGTCGACTATGACCCTGAGAATGGGAATTGAACGCGCCCTCAGAGCTGAAGTAGCTGAGATTAAAGAGGTGGTCGCTGTATAGTCATTTAGTGAGTGATGGTAATGAAGAAAAAGAGCACGCTTATCTTGGGGATTGGAAATCCGATTCTTAGTGATGATGGAGTGGGAATCAAAATTGCCCAGAGGCTCAAGGATGAGAGTCCCCAATCAGAAGTGGTAGAGACGAGTGAGGTTGGAATGACTCTACTCGACCTTGCGGCGGGCTACGACAAGCTCATTATCATTGATTCTATAAAGACCGAGCAGGGGAAACCGGGGGAGGTCTATAAGCTGGGGCTGGAAGACTTGAAGCCTGCTATGGATTTCCCGTCATCACATGGTCTGGATCTTGCCACAGCATTCGAACTTGGGCGGAGGTTGGGCTATAAGATGCCTCGGCACATTAGTCTGTATGCTGTGGAGGTGAGGGACAACCTTACTTTTGGAGAGGATTGTACCGAGGAGATAGAAGAAAGGTTGCCCTTTATTACAAAACACATAATAGATGAGGAGAAGTTATGAACGATTTTAAACCTAATATTGTCATATTCAGCTGCAACTTTTGCGCCCCTCTCGGGGCAGATCGTCTTCTTGCCTCACAACTAAAGGATAATTTCAACCCCAGAATAATCAAAACTAATTGCACTGGCAGGGTAGACCCAACCTTTATACTGGATGCCTTTGCTAAAGGTGCCGATGGTGTAATGGTGGTTGGAGACCGTCCTGGGGATTGCCACTTTGTCACCGGTAACTATAAGGCGAAACGGCATGTCAAATTACTTAAGAAAATGCTCCCGCAACTCGGGATAGAGCCTGATAGGTTAGAGGCGCAGTGGGTTACCTCAGAGACGCCAAAATTCCTGTCGTCACTGGATAAGTTTGTTAATACAGTTACCTCGCTTGGTCCCCTTAAAGTAAAATAGAAAGGTGGAAGTGAAATGAGCGAGCAAGCCATGCGGGATGTAGTGGCTGTCAAACAGGATATAGATCATTGTAGCAGTTGCTCCATATGTTCCACCCTTTGTCCCTACGAAGCGCTTAAGAAGGATCCTGAAACAAATACGATTACCCTGGATATAGCAAAATGCCAGGTGTGTGGCCTCTGCTACGCTAATTGCCCGGCCAGAGTTATAGACACTGTTTATTATGACCTTGATTCCTCAATTAAGTACCTGGAGAAGGCAAAGAAGGAATATGCCTCCGATACATTGGTTATTATGTGTCGGGGCAGTGCCCCTGATATGACAGGGGTGGAGAAGCTATTTGGAGTATCAAAGTTTATTCCCATGTTAGTGCCTTGCGTTGGTCGCATCCCGGCAGAGCTATATCTGAAGGCTCTACTTATGGGAATAAAAAAGATTTACCTCCTTGCCTGTGACGAGGATTACTGTCGATATGACAGAGGGAGCCCCGTCACCGGTCGCAAGATTCTCGCCCTTAATGTTCTTTTGAACCAGTTTGGCTATAGCCGTGAGGTTATGACCCTTAAACGGCATAGCCTCAAGGTGAAGGTGGATAGAGACCTGTGCATTAGCTGTGGCAACTGTGTTTATTATTGCCCTTATGATGCTGCCAAGCTTATAGGCTCGGAGGCGGCCGATTTTGATTTAGATGCCTGTCAGGGCTGTGGTTTGTGCGTGGCTATGTGCCCGGCGATAGCCCTGGATTTAGAGAACTGGGAGAAGGAACGCATTTCGAATCTGATTGCCAAGCTATCATCGGAAATGGAGTCGCCAAAGATTTTGGTATTCCGCTGCCAGTGGGCTGTTTTCCCCGCACTCAATGGGGAGGTATTGCCTAACGTTCGCTTTATAGATTTGCCTTGTGCCTCCAGGATTGATAAATTCCATGTCTTGCAGGCTTTGCAGAAAGATGTGGATGGTGTGATGATAGCGGCTTGCTCGGAGGAGGATTGCAAGCAAGAAAAGGCGAGTGGGAAGGCACAGCATTCGATGGCTGCTCTAAGCGAAATACTGGGTCAGATAGGTCTTCAGGATAGGCTCTATTTCTTAGAGACATCTCCAAGATATCCTGAGGAGTTCAACAAAGCATTAGAAGAGTTTAGTCAGAAGATAGAAACTCTTAAATAAGAACTACCGAGTCAAAGGAGGGCAAGGTATGATAATAACGACTCAAAAACCCCTGGGTGAGATTATGGATCGTATCTCCCCCTATACTGATATCTTGGTTGCCGGCTGTGACGGCTGTACTCAGCCGCCGAGGGGTTTAAAAGAGGCCGCAACCTTGAGTCAGTTACTTGGGCTTGCTGGAAAACCGAGAAATAAAAGCTTCAACTTTAAAACGATGACAATGGCAAAGCAGTGTGACTATTATTTGGCTGGTTCCACGTTTAAGCCAGAAGTTGAGAGGGTGGAGGCGGTGCTCTCTTTGGCTTGTGGGATAGGTGTGCAAACTTTAGCTGAGCTTTTCCCTGAGCTTCCTGTTTTTCCTGCGCAGAATACCCATTTCATGGGAGCAGAGGATAGGGATAAAGGCATTATGGAGGTAAGATGTGGAGGCTGTGGCGATTGTCTGCTAGCCGTGACCGGGGGTATCTGCCCCGTTATTCGATGTACTAAGGGGTTACTTAACGGTGCTTGTGGTGGACAGCAGGATAACAAATGTGAGCTTGACCCTGAAAGGGACTGCGCTTGGTGCCTGATATATGAGCAATTAAAGAAGCAGAATAAACTGGGGCTGCTCAAGGAATATCATCCCCCCAGGGATTACCAGCTAAGTGGTTGGAGGTTCACTACGTGATAATTTGGAGGGTGGCAGGAGATTGTGCTGGTAGGAGAAAAAAAGTTAGCCAAGATAAGTGTGCGTGGGGTGGTGCAGGGGGTTGGGTTCCGCCCCTTTGTTTACCGGCTGGCTCAGGATTATAGCCTGAAAGGCTGGGTACGCAATACCTCAGGTAATGTGCAGATAGAGGTGGAGGGAGGCGGGGAGAGCTTAGAGAAATTCCTGACCGACCTTAAAGCCAAGGTGCCTCCTATGGCGCGATTGGATAAGGTCGAAGTTGTTTTCCACCCGGCAAAAGGCTATACTGATTTTAAGATTTATCCAAGCCTGTCTCAGAAGGGGAAATACCAGTTAGTATCGCCAGATATCGCTACCTGCGAGGATTGTAAACAAGAGGTTTTCTCCCCCGCTGACCGCCGCTTTCGTTATCCCTTTACTAACTGTACTAATTGCGGTCCTCGGTTTACCATTATCGAGGACATCCCTTATGACCGTTCCCTGACCACCATGCGTAAGTTCAAAATGTGCCCCGAGTGTCAGCGGGAGTACGATGACCCTCTGGATCGGCGCTTTCATGCTCAGCCCAATGCTTGTCCTAAATGTGGCCCTGGTTTGGAGATGGTTGATGGTGATGGTAGCCCTGTCGATTGCCGCGATGTTATTAAGGAAGCAAGCGCTCTCCTGAGGGCAGGGAAGGTCCTGGCGCTCAGGGGCCTGGGTGGGTTCCAGCTTGCCTGTGATGCCACCAGCGAGGAAGCGGTAAATCTGCTTAGAACCAGAAAAAAGCGGTGGGCTAAGCCCCTGGCGGTTATGGTTGCCGGTCTGGCGGATGTAGAGGAGCATTGTCTGGTATCGGGTGCGGAGAGAGAGCTCCTTCAATCCCCCCAGTGCCCTATTGTGCTGTTGAAATGGAAGCATAGCTCATCTGATATCTCGCCAGCAGTAGCTCCCAACTTAAAGTATCTCGGACTCATGCTTCCTTACACCCCTTTGCATCACCTCTTATTGAGAGAGGTGGGTCTGCCATTGGTCATGACCAGTGGCAATATCAGTGAGGAACCTATCGCTAAGGATAACGACGAGGCTCTACGAAGACTGAGAGGCATTGCTGATTATTTCCTGTTTCATAACCGGGATATCTATGCCCGCTATGATGACAGTGTTTATCTGGTGGAGGATGTGCCCCGGGTGATAAGGCGGGCACGGGGCTATGCGCCGTATCCTATTCCTCTCCCCTTCAAGTCGAAACAAATCCTCGCCTGTGGCGCTGAGGAGAAGAATACCTTCTGCCTTACTAAAGATGACCATGCTTTTTTAAGTCAGCACATCGGTGATATGGAGAACGAGGAAACACTGGAGCATTTTGAGAATACTATCGAGCTCTATAAGAAGCTGTTTCGCATTGAACCGGGGATTATAGCCTATGATATGCACCCGGAGTATCTTTCCACGAAGTATGCCCTGAGACTTGGTCAGGAGCTGGGGTTGAACATGGTCCCGGTTCAGCATCATCATGCCCATATCGTGAGCTGTCTGGTGGAGAATAGGGTCAAAGGTCCTGTTATCGGGGTAGCCTTTGACGGCACCGGGTATGGCGCTGATGGCACCATTTGGGGGGGTGAATTCCTGCTCGCTGACTGGCGCTCATTCCAGAGGGTAGGACATCTGGAATATGTACCCCTGCCGGGGGGTGCCGTCGCCATAAAGAAGCCATACCGTATTGCTTTAAGCTATCTTTATATCCTGCTGGGAGAAGCCTTCTGCCTGGAGGGGCTACCCCTGAGCAAGCTAAATCAGGGAAAGGTCGCGATAGTGAAACAGCAGCTGAAGCGCGGTATAAACTCTCCACTGGCTTCAAGTGCGGGGCGTCTTTTCGATGCGATTTCTGCTCTGGCTGGGGTTAGAGGCGAGATAGACTACGAAGCCCAGGCAGCTATCGAGCTTGAGATGCTGGCTTCAGATAAGTCGGGTGAGGAGGGAGCCTATCCCTTCTCTATTGTTGAGGAACAAGGGGCAAAAGTGGTAAAGTTGAGAGAGTTAGTTTCATCGGTAGTTCAGGATATCAGAGACCAGATTCCTGTGCCTGTAATATCGGCTAAGTTCCATTGTACCATGGCTCAGATAATCGTTGAGATGTGCAAGGTGATTGCCCTGAAAAGTGGCATAAATGAGGTAGCCTTAAGTGGGGGCGTCTTCCAAAATCGGCTCCTCTTGAGGCTGGCCATATCTGCTTTACATAAAGAGGGATTCACTGTGCTCACTCACTGCTTGGTGCCGTGTAATGACGGCGGGGTTTCCTTGGGTCAAGCTGTGGTCGCCAATTTCAGTTGAGGAGAATATCATGTGTCTAGCTATTCCAGCACGCATTACGCTTATAGAAGATAAAGAGGCTGAGGTTGAAGTAGGGGGGATAACCCGTCGTATCAGCCTGTGGCTTACTCCGGAGGCTAAAGTAGGTGACTATGCTCTGGTCCACACTGGCTATGCCATAAATATTCTGGATCAAGAACAAGCCGAGGAGACCCTGAAGCTTTTAGGGGAGATAGCCCAGTTCGTTGAGGAAGAGAGTTGAAGTTTATTACTGACTTTCGACGCCCTGAGCTAGCCAAAGGGTTAATAACACAGATACATCAGCGCTCAAAGACTCCCGCTCGTTTGATGGAGTTCTGCGGGGGTCACACGGTTACCATTTTCAGGTATGGTATCCGCCAAACCCTGCCCGAAACTCTGGAGATGGTCTCGGGTCCGGGTTGCCCCATCTGTGTTACCGCCAATGCCGACCTTGATAAAGCCATTGCCTTATCACGAGTCCCGGGGGCGATAATCACCACTTTCGGTGATATGCTTAAGGTACCCGGGAGCTATACCAGTTTGCAGGAGGCTAAGGCCGGCGGCGCTGATATCCGTGTGGTATATTCCACCACGGATGCTCTTAAAATAGCCAAAGATAACCCTGAGAAGTCTGTGGTCTTCCTCGGGATTGGATTTGAGACCACTGCTCCCACGGTGGCTGCCTCCATACTCCAGGCTAAGACAGAGGGAATATCAAACTATTATGTCCTATCCATGCACAAGCTCTGTCCCCCTGTGATTAGAGCACTGCTCGATTCCGGCGAGGTCAAGCTAGGCGGGCTTGTCTGTCCGGGGCATGTGAGTGCGATTATCGGCTCCTATCCGTGGGAGTCTGTTGCCAAAGATTATCATATCCCCTGCGTTATCTCTGGCTTTGAGCCTATAGATATCCTGCAGTGCGTCGGCATGCTGGTGGAGCAGGTGGAGAAGGGGGAATCCAAGGTTGAGATTGCTTACCGACGTGGCGTGCATCCCGAGGGAAACCAGCAAGCCCTGAAGCTTATGGGGCAGGTATTTGAGCCTTGCCCTGCTCAGTGGCGGGGTATGGGAGTGGTTCCTGGTAGCGGGTTGAAACTGAGGGAAGAATACCGGGACCTTGATGCTGAGCTTGCTTTCGATATCGAGCCCGGGCCTACATGTGAACCTGAGGGTTGCATATGCGGTGATATTCTGCGTGGGGTTAAAACGCCTGCTGACTGCCGTCTCTTCGGCAAAGCCTGTACTCCGCAAAAGCCGGTGGGTCCGTGTATGGTCTCCTCAGAAGGCAGTTGCTCCGCATATTACCTGTATAGGGGTGACCTTGGAAGATAAGATTCTACTTGCCCATGGCAGCGGGGGAAAACTAGCCCACGAGCTTGTGGAGAGGAGCTTTGTCAAGGCTTTGCTCAATCCCCTGTTAGCTAAGTTGGACGACTCGGCTGTTTTCGACCTGAGTGGTCGGCTAGCCTTCACCACTGATAGCTATGTGGTCAGCCCCATCTTCTTCCCTGGTGGTGATATCGGCAAGCTTGCCGTCTGCGGAACAGTGAACGATTTAGCTATGTCGGGGGCTAAGCCTCTCTATTTAAGCCTCTCCTTTATCATTGAAGAGGGGCTTTCCCGAAGTGACCTGGAGAAAATTGTGGGTTCTACCCAGAAGGCAGCCCAAGAAGCCGGGGTGAAAATTATCACCGGAGACACTAAGGTGGTTAATCAGGGTAGTGCTGACAAGCTCTTCATCAATACCGCCGGCATCGGTGTGCTGGCGGAGGGGGTCAATATCTCCGGGTCCAACGCAAAGCCGGGGGATAAGGTGATATTGAGCGGGACTATCGGCGACCATGGTATCGCTGTCCTCAGTAAGCGGGAGGGGTTGAGTTTTGCCACCTCCCTTAAAAGCGATTGTGCTCCCCTGGCGGGCATGGTAGCGGAGATGTTAAGTGTCAGCTCCAACATACATTGTTTGCGGGACCCTACCAGAGGAGGGTTGGCTACAACTCTAAATGAACTGGCGAAGCAATCAGAGGTGAGCATCAGGATTGAAGAGGAGAAGCTTCCGGTGAGGGAGGAAGTTCTCGGTGCTTGTGAGATGCTGGGCTTTGACCCCCTCTATGTAGCCAACGAGGGCAAGCTGGTGGCTATAGTCTCAGCCGACGATGTCGATAAGGTTCTTGGGGCAATACAGGGCAACCGCTATGGGAAAGAGGCGGCTATTATCGGTGAGGTGGGGGCGGAACATCCCGGTCGGGTGGTAATGAAAACCTTTCTGGGGGCTTCCCGGATAATTGATATGCTGGTAGGAGACCTATTGCCCAGGATTTGTTAGTATGCACGAACTATCTATTACACAGAGTATGCTCGACCTTGTCTTGGAACAGGCGGATAAGGCCGATGCCAAGGAGGTTAAGAAAATCAATCTGGTTGTCGGGGAGATGACCGGGTTGGTTGAAGAGTGTGTTCAGTTTTACTTCAATTTCCTGGGGAAGGGGACCATTGCTGAAAAGGCTGCCCTTTCCTTCAGAAGGGTGCCGACGACGGCACAGTGCCAGAATTGTGACGGGCACTTTGAGATTGAGGAATTTGTCTGGGCTTGTCCCCACTGTGGGAGTAGTAATATGGAGCTTACCGCTGGCAAAGAACTATTTGTAGAAAGTATTGAGGTGGAATAATGGAAATAAAAGTGGTCAAGGACATTCTTGGTGCTAACGAGGAGGTGGCGGAGAGAAATCGCCGACTGCTTGATAACAATGGAATATTTGCGGTGAACCTGATGTCCTCGCCGGGGGCTGGCAAGACAAGCCTTATTCTGCAAACAATAAAGGCGCTGGAAGGCAAGGTCAAGGTTGGTGTTATCGAGGGGGATGTGAGCTCAAGCGTGGATGCTGAGACGGTAGCCAAAGAGGGTGTGCCCGTTATCCAGATAAATACCGATGGCGGCTGTCACCTTGATGCTAATATGATTCATAATGTGCTGGATAAGATGCTTCTACAGGATATAGACCTGCTCTTTATCGAAAATGTGGGCAATTTGATATGTCCCGCTGAGTTTGAGCTCGGCAGTCATCGGAAGGTGGTGATTTCAAGTATTCCTGAGGGGCATGATAAGCCGTTTAAATATCCCTTAATGTTCCATGTGGCAGATGCTGTGCTAATAAATAAAGTCGACCTCTCACCTTACCTGAATTTTGATACCGATGTCTTTTCTCAGGCAATCAAGCGGATGAACAAGAAGGCGGAAATTATACCAATCTCTTGTACCACTGGCCGGGGGATTGAGCAATGGACGTCATGGCTGTTGGCCCAGATGAAAAACAGGTAGAGATTAGGCTAGAATTTATTGACAAAATATCTGGACTTTGGTATTATTAGATGCTCAAAAATGTACCTTAACAACTGAATAGCGGAAGGAAGGTTCAAACGAAGTTAATTTTTGTTTTGAGAGTTTGATCTTGGCTCAGGATAAACGCTGGCGGCGTGCTTTATGCATGCAAGTCGTACGGTATTGATATATCAAGCTTGCTTGGGATATCAAGAGAGTGGCAAACGGGTGAGTAACACGTAAGTAATCTGCCCCTAAGTAAGGAATAACCTTGAGAAATCGGAGCTAATACCTTATGTGGTGGTGGAGGTAATGCTTCATCATTAAAGCCGCAAGGCGCTTGGGGAGGAGCTTGCGTCCGATTAGCTAGTTGGTATGGTAATGGCTTACCAAGGCGATGATCGGTAGCTGGTCTGAGAGGATGATCAGCCACACTGGGACTGAGACACGGCC
>CAZCAS010000036.1:0-12273 GCA_964496725.1 uncultured Dehalococcoidales bacterium | reverse complement strand
CTTCGAGGACGCTATTATCATTAGCAGCCGCCTTGTTGAGAAGGACAAGTTCACCTCCATTCACATTTCAAAGCACGAGCTGGAAGCACGGGATACCAAGCTGGGGCCGGAAGAAATTACCAGAGACATACCAAATGTCGGAGAGGAAAGCTTACGCGAGCTTGATGAAACTGGCATTATTCGGGTCGGCGCTGAAGTAGGCCCAGGTGATATTTTAGTAGGTAAAATAACCCCGAAGGGAGAAACTGAGCTATCGGCTGAGGAGAAACTTCTACGGGCTATATTTGGTGAGAAAGCCCGAGAGGTGAAGGATACCTCCCTGCGGATGCCTCATGGTGAGTGGGGCAAGGTAATCAATGTGAAGGTCTTCTCTACTGATACCAGTGACGACCTGCCTGCCGGGGTTAACCAATGGGTGCAGGTATGGGTCGCCCAGAAGCGAAAGGTCTCCGCAGGTGATAAGCTAGCCGGGCGACATGGCAACAAGGGGGTCATCTCCATCATAGCACCTGCCGAGGATATGCCTTTCCTACCTGATGGCACACCGGTAGATATTATTCTCAACCCTATAGGCGTCCCATCGCGAATGAACATAGGTCAAGTTCTGGAAACCCACCTGGGGTGGGCTGCCCAGACGCTGGGGGTTAAGGTCCTCACCCCCGTCTTTGATGGTGCTGATGATACGGCTATTGAGGATGCCCTAGCCAGGGCATGGATAGCTCAGAAAGCTGGGGCGACCAATCTTGACCCCACTAACGAAAACCACGACGCAAAATTGGAGATAGCTAAGGCGTGGATTAATAGCAATGGCTACGATGGAGACAGGGTGTTCAGTGATACCCACCCTGGGGAGGCAAAAGAGATTTGCCTGCGGTTATGGCTCGAGGAAGCAGGCATAGCTAGCCGCAATCTCAACCAGGAAGAACTGAAGCAAGCCATAAACAAGGTGAGCGCTGGAAGAAAACTACTACCACCCATCCTGGGCAAATCTACCCTCCGCGATGGGCGCACTGGTGAGCCCTTTGACCACCCGGTAACGGTGGGGAATGTCTACATAATGAAGTTAAACCATCTGGTTGAAGATAAGGTGCATGCCCGCTCTACCGGGCCTTACTCTCTAATTAGCCAACAGCCTCTAGGAGGCAAGGCTCAATTCGGCGGGCAACGCTTTGGCGAAATGGAGGTATGGGCATTGGAAGCCTATGGCGCCGCCCACAACCTCCAAGAAGTTCTAACCATAAAGTCGGACGATGTAAGCGGCCGAGCTAAAACCTACGAAGCTATCATCAAAAATGAGGAGATACTTCAGCCTGGTGTACCTGAATCATTTAAGGTCCTGATCATGGAGCTACGAAGCCTGGGGCTTGCTGTTGAAGTAATCAGTGAAGAGGAAAAGATAAGCCTCGGTGAGGAAATTGAAGAAGCCCCCGAAGCGGAGGCAGCGCTTGAGATTGCTCAGGACTCAACTGTGAAAGAGGTGGAAGAAGATAATGTTGGAAGTTAATGATTTTGATGCTGTGCGTGTTTCCCTAGCTTCGCCAGAGCAGATCAGGAGCTGGTCCTACGGAGAGGTAACTAAACCAGAGACTATTAACTATCGCACCTTAAAGCCAGAAAGGGACGGGCTCTTCTGTGAGCGAATATTTGGCCCAACTAAAGACTACGAATGTGCCTGTGGTAAGTATAGAAAGATACGCTACAAGGGAGTTGTTTGTGATAAGTGTGGCGTTGAGATAGCACGGGCTAAAGTGCGCCGGGAAAGGATGGGGCACATTGAGCTGGCATGCCCGGTAAGTCATATCTGGTTCGCCAGAGGGATACCCAGCCGGATGGGCCTATTGCTTGACCTGTCACCACGCAGCCTGGAACGCGTGCTCTATTTCTCCCACTATATCATCACCTCTATAGATGAAGAGGCACGCCAGGAAGCAATGAAACAACTCAATGAAGAGAGCGCTCAGCAAATAGATGAGCAACAGAAACTGGCGGACGACAAAATTGCGGAGATGAAGAAGGAAAAGGCAACAGTAGAAGAAATAAACCAGTTTCGACAAAAGTGGGCCGAGGAAAAAGTACGGCTTGAAGAGCAACTCTCTAACGATTTGGAGCAGCTAAAAGACCTCCGCAAGCATGCGCTGCTCACCGAGATCCGTTATGAGGAGCTTGTGCAGAAATTTGGGCAGGTTTTTGAGGCTGGGATAGGAGCTGAGGCTATCCTCCAAATTCTTAAAAACATTAATCTTGATGAAGTGCGCAATGGCTTACTTGAAGAAATCCGTGCCACCTCAGGTCAACGCCGCAAGAAGGCAAGCAAGCAGCTACAGATAGTGGAGGTCTTCCGCCGCAGTGGCAACAAACCAGAGTGGATGATTCTAACCGTGCTGCCTGTCTTACCCCCTGACCTGCGACCTATGGTTCAGCTAGATGGCGGTAGATTTGCCACCAGCGACCTCAATGACCTGTACCGACGGGTGATTAACCGCAATAACCGACTGCGCCACCTGCTGGAAATAGGGGCACCAGAGGTTATCATCCGCAACGAGAAACGGATGCTCCAGGAGGCAGTTGATTCTCTTATTGATAACGAGAAAAGAGGGCGAGCCGTAGCCGCCACTGGCAATCACAAATTGAAGTCGCTCTCAGATATGCTCCGGGGCAAGCAAGGACGCTTTCGCCAGAATCTACTGGGCAAGCGGGTTGACTACAGCGGACGCTCAGTTATTGTTGTTGGCCCTGAGCTCAAGCTTCACCAATGCGGTTTACCCAGACGCATGGCTCTGGAGTTATTTAAACCATTTATCGTGCGCCGATTAATGGAGCAAGGCCTGGCTTACAGTGATAAGAGCGCCCGACGGCTGGCAGCCAGAGCCAAGCCGGAGGTATACGATATCCTAGAGGAAGTGGTCAAGGAAAGGCCGGTATTGCTTAACCGAGCCCCCACCCTCCACCGACTTAGTATCCAAGCTTTTGAACCGGTGCTAATCGATGGCAGCGCTATCCAGCTCCATCCCCTAGTATGTTCTGCTTTCAACGCCGACTTCGACGGCGACCAGATGGCAGTCCACATCCCCCTATCCAAAGCAGCAGTCCAAGAGGCCAGAGAGATGATGCTCAGCATTCACAATATGCTGCTACCCAGCCGTGGTGAGCCAGTAGTAACCCCAACCCTGGACATGGTTCTCGGTTGCTATTACCTGACTACCATTACACCCGGAGCCAAGGGGGAAGGTTCAATCTTCGGCAGTTTTGAGAAGGCAAGGCTTGCCTATGAAGTTGGCGCTATCGACCTGAGGGCTGAGATTGAAGTCAGGGATCAAGCAAAGGGAGGGCAGAGGATTAAGACCAGTGCTGGCCGCATCATCTTTAACGAAATCTTGCCCCCGGAGACAGAGTTCTTCAACGACGTCATAGATAAATCAAGCTTAAAGCAAGTGGTAACCGATTGCTATCAGCTGCTGGACCATGAAGGTATGGGGGTGTTACTGGACAACATCAAACAGCTGGGCTTCCATTACGCTACTAAATCCGGGGCTACCATTGCTATCAGCGAGATTAAGGTACCTGACAGTAAACCGAAGATAATAGAGGAGGCAGAGGAAAGGGCTTCCATCATTGAAAACCAATATCATCATGGACTCATCACTGAGGATGAAAGATACAGTGAGGTTGTAGGAGTATGGACAGATACCACCGAGAGGATTACTGATACTATTGCTAAGTCCCTTGACCGCTACGGTGATATTTACATGATGGCAACCTCAGGGGCAAAGGGCAATATTTCTCAGATAAGACAGATGGCCGGCATCAGAGGCTTAATGACTAACCCCTCAGGCAAGATAATTGACTTCCCCATCAAGTCAAGCCTTCGTGAGGGGCACAGTGTTATGGAATACTTTATTTCCACCCATGGTGCCCGCAAGGGATTAGCCGATACCGCCCTGAGAACATCGGAGAGCGGTTACCTCACCAGACGCCTCATTGATGTCGCCCAGGACGTTATTATCCAACAAGAGGACTGTGGGACCACAGAAGGCATATGGATATCTGAACCAGAAAAAGGGGAGTTACTCCCATCGCTTACCGAGCGAATAACCGGGCGATTAGCAGCCAGCAAAGTGGTTGACCCTAACACTGGAGAAATAATCGCCGACCGCAATGAGGAAATCGATGAGAAAAAGGCAAGAAAAATCATCAATGCCGGGTTAAAGAAGGTTCACGTCAGGTCTCCTCTCGCCTGCCAATCCAGGCAGGGTGCCTGCCAGCGATGCTATGGTAGAGACCTTGCCCGCGGGCATCTGGTTGAAATCAATACAGCAGTAGGTATAATCGCTGCCCAGAGTATCGGCGAGCCAGGCACTCAGCTCACCTTGCGCACCTTCCACACTGGAGGGGTGGCAGGGCTTGACATCACCAGCGGTCTGCCCAGGGTAGAGGAACTCTTTGAAGCCAGACCGCCCAAGGCTCAAGCCATCGTCTCGGAAATAGAAGGGATAGTCGAGGTTACCGAAGGCGAAGAGGGGAAAAAGGTCAAAATTACTAGCTCTGAGGTATTCCGCGATGAATATTCATTACCCTCTGGCTGGCAAGTTATGGTGGACGATGGCCAATGGGTAGATATAGGAGCAGTATTAGCCAAACAACCCAGTGAAGCCAAACCAAAAAAGAAGTCGACGGCCTTAACCGATAAAACTCAACCTCTCACAGCTCGCGTCGCCGGCGAGGTAATCATTGAAGATGGCCAATTAGTCATCAAATATGAGGAAAAAGAGGTGCGGGAGTATGTTGTTCCCGCCACCACCCATATTCGCGTTCAAAGCGGAGACAAAGTAGAGGCAGGGCAACAGCTTACCGACGGCTCGGTCAATCCCCAGGATATGCTACATATCCGGGGCAAGGAGGCAGTCCAGCGATATCTAGTGGACGAGGTACAAAAGGTATACCGCTCCCAAGGAGTGAATATAAACGATAAGCATATCGAAACTATTGCTCATCAGATGCTAACCAAGGTTTGTGTTGATTCCTCAGGTGATACCGAGCTGGTGCCCGGAGAGCTGGTAAGCAGGTTCCACTATGAAGACGTTAATGCCAAGGTACTGGCTGAGGGTGGCGAACCAGCCACCGCTCATGTTGTACTACTAGGCATCACCAGAGCTTCATTGAATACTGACAGCTGGTTAGCCGCCGCCTCCTTCCAGGAGACAACCAGAGTGCTTACCGAAGCCGCTGTCTCCGGGAAGGTAGATAGACTGGTCGGGCTCAAAGAAAATGTAATTATCGGCAAGTTGATTCCAGCCCACTATGAGGTTGCCGAGGAAGTGCCTGAATTGCCCGCCGGTGAAGAAGGCAAAATCGGCGAAATAGACCTGCCGGCGGATGAAGAGACTGAAGCCAAAGTCAGCGAAGAAGAGCTACCAACCGCTGAAGCAGAAACGCCAGCGACTGAAGAAGCACCAGCAGGCGAAGAAGAGGCACCAGCTGGTGAGGAAAAGAAAGACGAAGAAAGCCAGACTAGCTAAGCCTTTGGGCATCACAATTCAATCAACCCGATAACAGCAAGCCGCCCTGATTCAAACAGGGCGGCTTCGTTATATCACACACTATTCACTCACCCTCATCCCCTATGCAAAGAATCGGCTAAGCAAAGATGTGCTATAATAAGATGGTTATCAAGGGCAGGGGGTGATGCCAAAATAGACCGCATTGTATCAGGCAAACGCAGCGCTAACGATGTATCACTTGATACCAATCTCCGACCCCGAAGCCTCGGCGACTTCATCGGGCAACACAAGGTCAAGGATAATCTCAATATAGCCATCACCGCTGCCAAAGGCAGGGGCGAGGTATTGGACCATATACTTCTCTACGGCCCCCCCGGCTTGGGCAAAACCACCCTAGCTTATATCATAGCTGCTGAGATGGGGGTCAACGTCAAGAATACCTCGGGTCCAGCCATAGAACGCACCGGAGACCTGGCAGCTATCTTAACCAACCTCCATAGTCACGATGTCCTCTTCATTGATGAAATCCACCGCCTCAATCGAGCCGTAGAAGAGGTGCTATACCCGGCCATGGAAGATTTCGCCCTAGACGTTATTATAGGGAAGGGCCCCGGCGCCAAGAGCCTACGAATAAACCTGCCCAAATTTACCCTTGTCGGTGCCACTACCCGCTTTGCCCTGCTCAGTCCACCCCTCCGAGACCGATTCGGTGCCGTCTACCGCCTCGACTTCTACGACCAGACATCCATCCAGTCTATACTTAAGCGTTCATCCCAAATTCTTCAGATACAATCCGAAGCCGGAGGACTGAAGGAGATAGCCCGCCGGGCTAGAGGCACGCCTCGTGTGGCTAACCGATTGCTCAAACGGGTGAGGGACTACGCGCAGGTGATGGCAGATGGCGTCGCCACCCAACCAGTGGCAGTGGAGGCACTAAATAAGCTGGAAGTAGACCACATAGGCCTGGACGAGATAGACCACAAGGTGCTACGCACCATCATTGATAAGTTTAACGGTGGTCCGGTGGGTCTGGATACTATCGCCGCCTCCATCAGTGAGGAAGCCGATACTATTATGGATGTATATGAACCCTACCTGCTGCAGCTGGGCTTTCTAGAACGAACCCCCCGCGGCCGACTAGCTACCCCACTGGCTTATAAACACCTCGGCATACCCTACAATAAAGAAAAACCCCCTCAGCCAACCCTGTGGCAAGATGAGCAGTAAAAAGCTTTGGTTTCTCGCTATTCTCCTGCTTCTCCCCCTGTATGGTTGTATGTCACCACCGGAGAGAGCAGTAGTTACCCGCGTCATTGACGGCGACACCATCGTTATCGAAGGCAACTATTATGTAAGATATATCGGCATTGATGCCCCCGAGATGCACCCTACAGTAGAAGACTTCGGCACCGAGGCATGGGAGGCTAATCGCAAGCTAGTGGAAGGGAAGGAGGTTCGTCTAGAACGAGATGTCTCTGAAAGAGATAGATATGGTCGGCTGCTACGCTATGTCTATGTAGACGATATAATGGTTAATGCCGAACTGGTAAAGCAGGGACTAGCCGAGGTCAAAACCTACCCACCTGATACTAAATACCAAGATTACCTAGAGAGCATGGAATCGGAGGCGAGAAATGAAGAAAGAGGTATGTGGGCAAAAGAGCCCACAACCTCTTTCTACTATATACCCAGAACCCTAACCTGTCTGGTTAATCCAAGATAGCGTAGGCTACCTGAACAGTAACAGCGACCTCCATCTCTCCAGCGCTGATTGGTGTCTCCACTGGTGCCGGTGCTGGCACTGCTTCTGCCGTCGCCCCTCGCGCATAATATATGGGGGACGGCATGGAAATGTTCTCCGAGATATAAGTTGGCTTGCCCAATCCGACTCCGCTTAACCTGGCCATATTCTCCGCCTTAGCCTTGGCATCGGCTACTGCCTTCTGCCTTGCCTCTTCCTGATAGACAGATGGGTCATCTATAGAAAAATATATGTTATCCACCCGGACGAGGTCTCCCCCAGCAGCAACCACAACATCGATTATGGAACCAGCCCCCTCCACATCCCTTATCTTGGCAGTCACCATATTGGTTACTTTGTAGCCAATTACAATCTCCTCGGATGTCTTATCATCCCACCGTGTTACCTTATCAACGCTGAAATACTGGGTCTGAATGTCCTTCTCAGCCACGCCATTATCCTTCAGCGCCGTCATCACACTGTCCATAGCCACAGCCGCATCAGCCTGAGCCTCAGCTACCGTCGCCTTCTGGGCTTCAATACCCAACCTCAGGGTGGCGATATCTGGAACAGCAGTTACCTTACCTTCCCCGCTGACCCAGATTCCCGACTGCTGACCACCCTCCAGGTTGACCCGCAGAGACGTGGGCACGTTGCCCAAATCAACTCTAGTACAACCACAGCCGGATGAAAGAACCATTGGTATCACCAGCAACGAGGTTAAAGCCCATAACCACTTCTTTTTCACCATCTGCTAACCTCCTATTGAGAAGTTTCCTCTCATTAAAATTAAACAGGTAAATTAATCTATATCTACTTAACCACGACAGTCAAGTTAAACGTCCAAGTCCCTTTCTCACCCCCTTCCCAAGGTCGGCTATACTCCATAGATACAGTGGTGTCGCCCTTCTTGACTGCCTTGAAAGTCCATACTTCTTTTCCGGCAGCTCCCACGACCTCTGTCCCTTCAGGAGCAACAAACTTGTGGTCTGTCTGCTGTAATATAGTCTGGTCACTGATTTGTGCCTGTTCCGACCAGCTAAAGCCGGTTGTCGGATTAGAACACAAGGTTACGGTAAATGAGTCGCCCGCAGCCACCTCCACTGTCTTGCTGATGTGATTTTGCTCATCAAAGTCATTACAAGAAACCTCCACAGATACCGGCCCGGCGGCTGGACTACAAGCAAGCAAACCAATGGAGAGAGCAATCACAGCACCCATAATAACTAGCTTTGATTTCATTCCTGTCATTCCCCTTCCTCATACGAAATTTCCACACTGTAATTATAACAGGAAAAGCCATCATTTTGTTACAGCAAGCCGCAGCTACTCAGGAAACCTACGGAGAGAGCTGAACCAGCACCCCCGAATATGTCCTGCATAAACGAATGTGATACAATAATGCTAAAATCGAAGTCTTACGCGGGAGATAGAGCCTTGTCTTATTATTTGCGCCCCATGGGCGAGGGAGATATTGCCCAGGTCACTGAGATTGACCGCGAGGCTTTCCCCACCGACTGGCCCCCGGTAAATTTCGAGCATGAGCTACACAGCTGGTTAGCCCACTACGTTGTAGCTTGTAAACAGAGGAAACCGGGGAAAAAGACCACACCTGGAACAAGTCGGTCACCCAACTACAGCCACCCCTACAGCATGGAACTTCCCCCATCAGCCGGAGAATACATTATGGGATTTGCCGGCCTGTGGATGATGGCCGACGAAGCACACATCACCAACATCGCCGTGCGGGAAATTCACCGTCGCCAGGGGATAGGAGAAAGGCTGCTGATAGCCATAATAGACCTAGCCACAGAGCTAAACGCTCGAATCCTCACTCTAGAGGTACGCACCTCCAACGCTGCTGCCCAGCACCTTTACAGCAAGTATGGCTTCGCCCGGGTAGGCCTACGCCGCGGCTACTATACAGATAATAAAGAGGATGCGCTGTTAATGACCACCGAAGCTATCGCCACCGCCCCATTTCAGTCGCGCCTAGAGCAGTTAAAGAAAGACTATTCACAGAAGTGGGGAATAGTCCCCTCCCAGGCTGCCCGCTAGCCGCTAAACCCAAACAGTGCCCTGCCCCACCCCGCATGTCCCGAACCCTTGACATCAAGGCTAAATGTAGTTTATAGTTACAAGGCAAATGCCGCCTACAAGTTTCGAGCAGTTAGCCGTGGGGTATGAGTTTCCACCGGTCACTTATCAACTAAGTGAGTCGGTTATTTCTAAGTATGTGGAAGCAGTGGGTGGGCAACAGGAGTTCCTGACATCAGGAATTGTTCCCCCTCTGGCGATAGGCGCATACGCTATGAATGCGCTGTCACAATCGTTCTCAATCCCACCCGGCTCGATACATGCCTCCCAAGAGTTCGAGTTCTTAAAGGCAGCACCTATCGGAACAACCATAACCTGTAGCGGCAAGATAGCCCAAAAAGTGGAACGCGGTAGATTGAGCTTAGTAGTGTTGGAAATCAACGCCCTAGACCCAGACAGAGAAAAGGTATTATCGGGAAAAGCCACGGTAGCCATACCGCGGATTTAGAGGGGGATACTTGCTTTGAACCAGAAACTGAAACTTTCAGACATACATGAAGGAGACAGCTTACCCCAGGTAGTAAAGCACATTACTCAGCAGGGAATCGACCAGTATGCCGAGGCAAGCGGAGACTTTAATCCCATCCATGTAGATGAAGCCTTTGCCACCCAAACCCCCCTCGGTGGCACTATAGCCCACGGCATGCTTATTCTCGCCTTTATGTCGGAAATGATGACAGAGGCATTTGGTGACAGCTGGTTAGCGGAGGGTAAGCTTTCAGCGCGCTTTAAAGCACCAGTCCGCCCCCAAGATACGATAACCACCAGTGGCAAGATTGAGTCCATTGAGCACAAAGGGGATATCTCCTATGCAAATTGCATCCTAGAGAGTTGCAATCAGAAAGGAGAAACAGTTATCTCGGGTGGGGCAGTGGTTAAACTCGCCCAGGACTCCGGGGGGAAGAAGGGTTGATGACAAAAGCAAACCAGAGGGTAAGGGTAGCCATAGATGCTATGGGTGGTGATTATGCCCCTGGTGAAATAGTCAAGGGAGCAGTTGCCGCTGCCGAGAGGGATGATGTAGAGGTCATCTTAGTCGGTCCAAGCGATAGTATAGAGGCAGAGCTAGCCAAATATAATATCTCCCGTCTACCTGTGCAACTCGTCAACGCTGACGACTTTATCAAAGAAGAGCAGCACCCTGCCCTAGCCGTTCGCCGCAAGCCCAAATCCTCTATAGTTGTCGCTACCAAGATGGTGAAGACAGGAGAGGCGGATGGACTGCTAGGGGCTACTGCTACCGGCGCACTGGTTACCAGCGCCATGCAGTCTCTGGGAATGGTAGACGGAGTGGAACGCCCCGTAATCGGTGGCGTTCTTTCCAGCGTTGCCCCCGAGACAGCAGTATTCGACCTGGGGGTCAATGTGGATTGCAAACCACGACACCTACTGACCTTTGCCATCATAGGTAGTGTTTATGCTAGAATATTCCTCAAAATCAACAATCCTACGGTAGCTTTATTAAATATTGGTCGAGAGGCGGATAAGGGCAACGAATTAATACGGGAATCCTACCGCCTCCTAGAAAAGAGCGGTTTGAACTTCATCGGTAATGTAGAAGGTGACGGCATCCTTAACGGACAGGCCAACGTCATCGTCTGTGATGCCTTTGTAGGCAACGCTATTCTTAAGTTTAGCGAGAGTGGAGCCGATATTATTGGTAAATACCTGATAAGTAAGGTAAAAAAATACCCAATAATAGGCAATCGATTGAAAAATAAGGTTGCTAGTTTAATGGCGTCACTCTCTTTATCTGATATTATGGCAGGTGGTCTCATCTGGGGTGTTGACGGCATTGTTTTTAAGGTACATGGGCATAGTCAGGCGCCAGATGTTGCTAAGAAGATAGCTCAAGTCAAGACGGCGGTGGAGGGGGATGTGGTGAATTGTCTCAAATCAGAGCTAGCTAAAATACGAGAAAAACTCAATCCGTGAAAGGAGTATTATGTCCACTGTTGAAGAAACCGTAAAAGATACAATCGTCAAGATTGTCCACTGCGACCGAGAGGTTCTCACCCCTAAGGCTACTTTCCAAGATATGAAAGCCGACTCCCTAGATATGGTTCAAGTGCTGGTAGCTTTAGAGGATGAATTTGGTATTGAAATCCCTGATGAGGATGCTCAGAAATTCCAGACCTTTGGCGATTTTGTCGCCTACATGGAATCTAAGGTAGCTAAGAAGAAAGGTAATGCTTAAGGGTAAGGTAGCTCTAGTAACCGGCGGTTCTCGAGGCATAGGCAGGGCCATAGCCCTGAAACTAGCCAGTGAAGGGGCCGATATCATCATAAACTATTTCCGCCGCCTTCAAGCTGCAAAACAAACAGCTAAGGATGTGGAGAAGCTGGGGGTAAGTGCCCAGTTAATCAAGGCTAATGTGGGCGACCCGGAAAAGCTAGACGAGATGTTTGACACCATCAAAAGTAGCTTTGGCGGGTTAGACATATTCATCAATAATGCCGCCTCGGGCTTGCCCAGTTCCGCTCTGGACCTAGATGGCAAAAAATGGGACTGGACTATGGATATAAACGCCAAGGCTTTCCTATTCTGCTCTCAACGAGCAGCTAAGCTTATGGAAGGCAGAGGCGGTAAGATAGTCGCCATCTCCAGCGTGGGGTCGCACCTAGCCATACCAGGTTACATAGCAATCGGAATATCAAAGGCTACCCTTGAAGCGTTAGTTCGCTACCTAGCCATAGAGCTAGCCCCTAAGCATATCTGCGTTAACGGCGTAGCTGCCTCCTATGTCACCACCGAATCTGGATTGCTCTATGCCAAAGTAGCCCAAGAGCAACTGGGAGGGGCGGCGACATGGCAGACTACGCCAGCAGGCAGAGCGGTAGCTCCTGAAGATATAGCCAATGTGGTATCATTTCTGTGCAGTGAAGAGGCTTTTATGATAAGGGGACAGATAATCACCATTGATGGAGGTACAATGC
>CAZCAS010000035.1:0-12499 GCA_964496725.1 uncultured Dehalococcoidales bacterium | reverse complement strand
GAGAGGTTGACTATGAATACTAAGGCTTTGCATAAAATAGGTTACGGTCTATATGTGGTAACCTCAACAAGCGGTGAGAGAAACAATGGGCAAATCGCCAACACGGTATTCCAGATAACCTCTGAACCGCCAACTATCGCGGTAAGCATCAACAAAACCAACCTGACCCATCAATTTATCAAGGAAAGCAAGGTGATGGCAGTCTCAATCCTCTCCCGCAGTACCCCCCTCTCCTTCATCGGTCATTTCGGCTTCAAGTCAGGGAGGGACGTGGATAAACTCAAGGGCATCAATCATAAGACGGGAGAAACCAAAGCCCCCGTGGTCTTAGACAATACCGTCGCCTACCTGGAAGCCAAGGTAATTCAGGAGGTAGATGTGGGAACACACACCATTTTTATTGGCGAGGTGGTAAACGCAGATGTCCTAACCGAGGAAGAATGTATGACCTATGATTATTATCACAAGGTCAAGCGGGGCACCACCCCCAAGACAGCCCCCAGCTATGTTAAAGAAGAAAAGGAGGCGAAACCAAAAATGGCAAAATACGAATGCACCGTTTGCGGCTATATCTACGACCCGGAACTGGGAGACCCCGACAGCGGGATAAAACCGGGCACACCATTTGAAGAACTACCCGACGATTGGGTATGCCCTGTCTGCGGAGCTGGCAAGGACGAATTCGAGAAAGTAGAGGACTGAGGGGGTAGTTGAGATGCTGGAAAACCTGAGCGAAGAACAGTTAGCGGGAATTTTAGAGGCGATACCTGTAGAGATTTCCTTCGTTGATGAAAATGACCTCGTTAAATTCTGGAACAAACATGAGACGCGGATTTTCAAGCGGCCGATTTCTGTGATTGGAAAATCAGTTCAAAATTGCCACCCAAAGCACAGTCTGGATAAAGTAAACCAGATATTGTCGGATTTTAAGAGCGGTAAAAGGGATTCAGCCGAATTCTGGATAGACCTCAAGGGAAGAAAGGTATATATAAGATATTTCGCCGTGAGGAATAAAGCAGGTAAGTACCTGGGCACACTGGAAGCAAGCCAAGACATCACCGAAATAAAGAAGATTGAGGGCGAAAAAAGACTATTAGGAGAGGTAACATGAAACCAAGAGAAATAAGAGCGGGAATCTATTGTGTAGGAGCCATTGACTGGGACAGGCGGCTCTTCGATGCCCTTATCCCCCTACCCGATGGCACCAGCTACAACTCATACCTGATTAAGGGCAGTGAGAAGACGGCTCTTATTGATACCGTAGATTCTACCATGCCGGATGTACTGATAAACCACCTGAACCAGCTTGGGATAAAGAATATAGACTATGTTATCGCCAATCATGCCGAGCAGGACCACGCCGGCGCTATCCCCCACATCCTGGGAAAATACCCCAAAGCCAAGGTAGTGGTCACACCCAAATGCAAAGATATGCTCGCCGCCCTGCTCCTCATCCCGGAAGAGAATTTTATCACCGTCAATGATAAAGAGACCATTTCGCTAGGAGACAGGACGCTGGAGTTTATCCACGCCCCCTGGGTTCACTGGCCAGAGACTATGCTTACCTATTTGAGAGAGGAAAAAATACTCTTCCCCTGTGACTTCTTTGGCTCTCATTTAGCCACCACCGACCTGTATGTCACCGATGAAGGGCAGGTCTATGAGGCAGCCAAGAGGTACTTCGCTGAAATCATGATGCCCTTCCGAATCAATATCCAGAAGCACTTAAAAAAACTACAGGACTACGCCATTGACATCATCGCTCCCAGCCACGGTCCCATGCATGACAAGCCAGAGTTCATCCTGAAGGCATATCACAGCTGGGTCTTTGACGAGCCAAAGAACATCGTGGTACTACCCTACATCTCCATGCATGGCAGCACCAGAAAGATGGTGGAATACCTTGTCGAAGCTCTGACTGAGAGGGGGGTGACGGTAAAGCAGTTTGACCTCACCGCAACCGATATCGGCAAACTAGCCATGGCGCTGGTGGATGCGGCTACGGTGGTTATCGGGACACCCACCGTTCTAGCCGGGCCACACCCCAACGTTGTTTATGCCGTCTTCCTGGCAAATGCCCTGAGAGCCAAGGTGAAATTTGTCTCCGTTATCGGTTCCTATGGCTGGGGTGGGAAGACAGTGGAACAGCTCGCCGGGATGATTCCCAACCTGAAGGCGGAGGTGCTGGAGCCTGTGCTCAGCAACGGTTCCCCCAAGGAAGCCGATTTCAAGGCTCTAGACAAACTGGCCAATACTATTGCCCAAAAGCATAAAGAATGTCACTGTGCCTAAAACAATGAAACCATTGAAGGAGGTGCCAAATGACAGCGCAGAAACAGGTTTATCGGTGTAATGTCTGTGGCAACATCGTTGAAGTGTTGCACACCGGAAGGGGAGAACTGGTCTGCTGTGGACAACCCATGGAACTGCTTGAGGAGAAGACAACAGACGTCGGCCTGGAAAAGCATGTGCCGGTGATAGAAAAAACTGCTAAAGGGGTGAAGGTTAAGGTTGGCAGTGTGCCCCACCCTATGGAGGAAAAACACTACATAGAGTGGACTGAGATAATCACTGACAGCGGGAGCTGTCGGCGGTTCCTCAAGCCGGGAGATAAGCCGGAAGCAGAATTTGAAATCGGAGCACAAAAAGTAAAAGGGGCAAGAGAGTACTGCAACATTCACAGTCTGTGGAACTCGAGCTGAAGCTGATAGATTCGCAGTAATGGAGGTGAAAAATGGACTTCAGTAATCCTTTTGGCACTATGGTACCGAGAAAGATGAACGCCGCCGAGCTAGCCAGGGCGATAAGGCAAGACATAGCCGCCGAGCTGGACGCCGTCGCCCTCTACCAGGCCCACATTGATGCCACCGATGATGAGAAAGCGAAGAAGGTGCTGGCTCATATCCGAGATGACGAGAAGGAGCACACAGCAGAACTTCTGGCGTTCCTGGAGCTCCTTGACCCCAAGCAGGCTGAGTACCTCAAGAAGGGGAAAAAGGATGTCACCGAACTGCTAGGATAAAAGCAGCCCAAACAGAGGCACTCAGCTTAACTCAGGGAGGGCGCTGCTATAGTCAAAACAACCCCCTGATAGCCTCACCGTGCTTACTAGTAAGTTGTTGACAGAAGTGCTATAATGACTTGACTTTTAAGAAAATTTGTTTATGAGGAGTCCAACTTGAAGATACTTCTGGTTTATCCCCAATATCCAGATACCTTCTGGAGTTTTAAACACGCCCTGAAATTCACCTCCAGAAAAGCGCTAAATACGCCCCTAGGCCCATTAACTGTAGCCGCTATGCTCCCCAAGGAGTGGGAGAAAAGATTTATAGATATGAATGTAACCAAACTAACCGATGAAGCCATCAAATGGGCTGACTATGTATTTATCAGCGCTATGGTTGTGCAAAAAGAGTCAGCAAGGGAAGTCATTAACCGGTGCAAGAAACTCGATACCAAGGTTGTCGCCGGTGGTCCCCTCTTCACCACCGGATATAAGTTATTCGATGTTAGTGATATAGACCATGTCATACTCAATGAGGCTGAACTCACCCTTCTGCTTTTCCTGGAAGACCTGAAGCAGGGATGCCCCAAGCACATCTACCGGAGCGATGAACACCCAGAGATAACCAAAACACCCGTACCAATGTGGTCGCTCGTTGATTTGAAAAAGTACGCCACAGTGACTATCCAATATTCTCGAGGCTGTCCTTTTGACTGCGAGTTCTGTGATATCGTCATCATGGATGGGCATAAACCACGAACCAAGAGTAAAGAGCAAATGTTAGCCGAGCTAGACGCGATATATAATCAGGGTTATCGGGGCAGCGTGTTTGTTGTCGACGATAATTTCATAGGCAACAAGAAAAAGCTAAAGGCAGAGATTTTGCCAGCAATGATTCAATGGATGGAGGAGAAAGAATACCCCTTTACCCTCCTCACCGAAGCCTCGATAAACCTAGCCGACGATGAAGAACTGATGCGATTAATGTCCGACGCAGGGTTTAACAATGTATTTATTGGCATCGAAAGCCCGAATGAGGAAAGCCTAGTTGAGTGCAATAAGTTCACCAACAGGAACCGTGATTTAGTAGCCTCGGTTAAGAAGATACAGAACTACGGCTTTCAGGTAATGGGAGGATTTATTGTCGGCTTTGATAGTGACCCCATTTCTATCTTCAAGAGCCAAATCAATTTCATCCAAAAGAGCGGAATCGTTACCGCTATGGTTGGTCTGTTAAACGCCCCCACAGAAACAAGATTATGGCACCGCCTGGAGAAGGAGAAGCGCATATTGCCCGATGCTACCGGTGATAACACGGATGGCACCACCAATTTCATTCCCAAAATGAACTTCGATGTGCTCATCAATGGCTATAAGCAAATCCTGCATACCATCTATGCCCCCAAGGACTATTACGAACGAATCAAAATATTCCTGAATGAGTATAGGCCAAACAAAAAGGTGCGCCCCAAGGTTAGCCTTAACGACATTATGGCACTCTTTAAATCTGTGGTTGTCTTGGGTGTTAAGGACAAATTCAGGGTGTATTACTGGAAGCTGTTCCTTTCCACTCTGGTGAAATACCCACGGCGTTTCGGTTTAGCCATATCCCTTGCCGTTCAGGGATTCCACTTCCGCAAGGTCTACGAGA
This sequence comes from uncultured Dehalococcoidales bacterium, assembly GCA_964496725.1. GTDB lineage: Bacteria > Chloroflexota > Dehalococcoidia > Dehalococcoidales > E44-bin46 > JAZGHN01. The sequence continues at coordinate 7,844 of CAZCAS010000035.1, read as the reverse complement.
AAGTTAGAGACATCAAAGTTGACGAGGCCCTGCTAGCCAGACAGCGAGAAGTACTCAACGGAGAACCTACTTAACCACTAAATGTAGTCCACCACCTCAGACAAGCTGTGAATTCGCGGACAGTCATTGACCTCAGGAACTAAGTCGTAGCGGTCGATAAGAACAGGACCAATGCCCACCCCTCTGGCACCTACTACATCGGTATCATACTGGTCGCCAACATAAACCGCCTCAGAGGCAGCTACCCCAGCCCGCTCTAATGCCGCCAAAAAGATAGGAGGTTTGGGTTTGTTGGACCCCACTTCCTTAGCGGTAACCACAAAATCTATGTAGGGAGCTAAGCCAAGGTCACGGCAAATGAGATTCATATCCTTAGTCAGGCTGGTAATTAAACCTATGACAAGCCCCCGCCTCTTCAGCATTTTCAAGATGGGTAGCACATCATCATAGAGGACATAGGTTTCTTTTATGGCTGACCGGTTTATCCTCTTCAATATCTCCAGAACCGTGTCTCTGGGGAGCTTGACCTCAGCCGCAGCCAACATTATCTCCAGATAGCGGAGAAAAACATCAGGGTCTTCCGATTCACGCCAGCGGTATGGCGCCCCCGCTGGCAGTTGAGACCCGGCAGCATAGAGTCCTCGTATCACCCCCTGTGGAGATAGCTTGATGCCCAATTCCCGGGCGATTTGACAAAACTGCTCATGCCTTTCGGGTTCAGCGTGGGTCAAGGTATTCATCCAGTCAAAAAACACTGCCTTAATCATGGCAATACCTCCCACCAGCGTTAAATATACTCTACCACCTCAGACAAGCTGTGAATTCGCGGACAGTCAGTAACTTCAGGCATTAAATCATAGCGGTCGATAAGAATGGGATTAATGCCTACCCCCCTAGCACCAACTACATCGGTTTCATACTGGTCGCCAACATAAACCGCCTCAGAGGCAGCTACCCCAGCCCGCTCTAATGCTGCCAGGAAGATAGGCGGCTGGGGCTTATCCGCCCCGATCTCTTTAGCAGTAACGATGAAACTCAGGTAAGACTCCGCGCCAACTTTGCCCGCGATGAGATTGGAGATCAAACCTAAAATCAAGCCTCGCTTTTTTAATATCTTTACCGTAGGCAATACATCATCGTAGAGAACCCAGCTTAAGCCACCACCCTTAACCACACGACTTATCCGCCTGGTAAATTCCAGCATCGTCTCCCGCGGTAGGCTCATCCCTAACCCAGCCGCTAACACCTCCTGATAGCGGATAAAAGGGGCTTCATCCTTGCCCTCGCTCCACCTCGGTGGGGCACCCGCCGGCACCTTACTCTCAGCTACATGGATAGCCTTTATTAACACCTGCGGGGATAGTACAATGCCCAACTCCTGGGCAACTTGAGAGAATAATTCATGTCTGTCTGGTTTGGGGTGGGCTATGGTATTTAACCAATCAAAGAATACCGCTTTAATCATATCGCCTTCCAGCTACTCATCTTCAATGCCCAAATCTATAAGATAATCGACCGCGTCCTGGACCGTCATCATATCTTCAGCATCGTCCTCTGGTATCTCAATCTGATGGGAATGGGTGCTAAACTCTTCTTCCAAAGATATTCTCAGTTCCACCAGATCCAGAGAATCGGCACCCAGGTCATCAACAAAGCTAGCCGTGGGCACCACATCCTCTTCATCTACCCCTAACTGCTCAACAACTACGCTCTTCACTCGGTCAAAAATGGTTGCCAATTTCTTCCGCTCCTCCTAAAAGCTCTCTATCTATTGGCTAGAGCGCTAACCGAACCTAAGACACCGTTAACAAACTTTGACGAGCTATCGGTGCCAAATCTCTTAGCCAGCTCCACCGCCTCATTTATAGCTACCTTAATCGGTGTCTTATTATCAAACAAGACCTCGAATATGGCAAGCCTGAGAATGTTCCTATCGACCAGCGATATTTGTTCTATAGGCCAAGCGGGGGCAAAGCCTTGAATATGACGGTCAATCCCATCCTTGTTACGGATAACCCCGTCGACCAGTTCGCGAATGAAGGCACTATTTTCCTGAGACAACTTCTGGTTAGCTAGAAGGCGGGCTGTCGCCCCCTCAGCTTTATGCCCTGCACAATCAATCTCATAAAGCACTTGCAGAGCTAGCTCTCTCGCCTTGTGCCGCGCTCCGGTCATAGTTTATCTCCCAACCTAGCCAAAGTAAAGTCCAACTGAGTTTAGCAAATGAACAATTGGGAGGTCAATCCTGGTTACTCTCGGCTGGCACCTTTTAGTCAGCAGGTAAGGTGAAGAGCAGCTACCGCTCTATGAGAACAGGAAAGCTGATTGTATGTGCGGCAAGCCCTATCCGTAGTCTCCACAATAAGTTTAATGTGCCGGGCATCAGCAGCCTGCTGCACCTCAGGCAACACCTTCATCACCCCCGATGCCCCGGTACCCACTATCAGCACTTCAGGCTTTGCCATCATAGCCTCAGCTATATCGTCAAGGCACAGCTGGTGACCACCCCTCCTCCACCAGTTATCCTTAACCCTATCGGGGAAAATGATTACATCTGAGGTATATTGCTTGCCGTCAACCGAGACCAGCCCAAATTGATAAGAGTCAATGGTGCTGTTCATCATTCCTCCACGGAGGAGAATAGATTGGCCAAATTCATAACGGCATCCGCACCGCCTATATTCACTGTTTTAGCCTCTCTATTTATCCGCTTAAGCAGACCACTAAGCACCTCCCCCGGTCCAATCTCGATAAAGGTAGTTACCCCCTCGTTTATCATACACTCGATAGAGCGCTGCCACTGAATACCCTGGCACAACTGGGTAAGTAGCTCTGCTTTCACCTGCTTCACACCGGTCACCGGCTGAGCAGTAGTGTTGGCTACAATAGGAACGACAGGTTGCTGGAAAGAAAGCGTGGCTATAATCTCTGAAAGGCCATCGCAGGCGGATTGCATTAACGGGGTATGAAAAGCGCCACTTACCCGTAAAGGGATAACCCTCTGGGCACCCCTGGCCCGAGCCAGGTCTGCGGCCTGTGTTAAATCCCTCTTCGCGCCACTGATCACCAATTGACCAGGGCAATTGAAGTTAGCGATATAGGTATTTGTCTGGGAACACACCTCAGATAATGAAGCCTCATCAAGCCCAATTACTGCCACCATGCCCCCGGGCTTCTTAAGACCGGCTTCATACATTAACCGCCCCCTCTCCCGTACCAGAGAAACAACGGCAGTAAAATCGAGCACTCTGGCTGCCGCCAGTGCGGTATATTCACCCAGGCTATGACCAGCAACAAAGGCAGGAGATGGTAATCTGCTGCCACTCACCTCAGCAGCAGCTATCAGGCAAGCATAACTCACCACTACCAAAGCTGGCTGAGCATTGACGGTCTGGCGGAGTTCATCCTCCGGACCTTCAAAGCATAAGCGGGAGAGAGGGAACCCCAAAGCCTCGTCAGCCTGTTCAAAGACTGCCCTAGCTGAGGCAAAATTATCATAGAGGTCACGCCCCATCCCCACCTTTTGAGAACCCTGCCCCGGGAAAATATAAGCCACCTTCATCAGTTCAGCTTCAACTCACCCCTCTACAGAATTCTTAAGTTGACCAATTATTGCCTCGGCTTCAGCCACCATCCCCTCTATAATAACCTTGACCGGTTTAATCTCTCTTATCATCCCTGAAATCTGACCTGCCAAGAGTGTGCCATTATCAAGGTCGCCCTGAATCAAGCCCAAGCGCACTTTCCCCACCCCAAGTTCCATAAGCTCCTCTATAGAGACGCCAGCTTTCTCCTTCTCCCAAAATTCATGAATCAGCTTATTCTCCAGAGCACGCATAGGGTAACCGGTGCTCTGACCTGAGATAACTGTGGAGCGGTCGCTGGCATCCAAGACAGCCTGTTTGTAAGCAGGGTGAGCGATGCACTCTTCGCTAGTGACAAAGCGTGTTCCCATCTGAACACCCTGAGCCCCCAGCGCCAGAGCCGCCACCAAACCCCGCCCATCAGCGATACCACCAGCCGCCACCACCGGCACCTTAACACTATCAACCACCTGAGGTACTAAAGGCATGGTTGTGATTTGTCCTATCTCACCCCCCGACTCCATACCCTCAGCTACAAAGACATCGGCGCCATACCGTTCCAGGCGCCTGGCCAAAGCAACACTGGCTACCACTGGCATCACCTTTATCCCCACCTCCTTAAATTTAGGGATGTAAGAACCAGGATTACCAGCGCCAGTAGTAACCACAGCCACCCTTTCCTCCAGCACCACCTCTATAACCTGCTCGGCAAAGGGCGATATCAGCAGAATATTTACCCCAAAGGGTTTATCCGTCTTCTGCCGGGTCAGATGTATCTGCTCTCTTACCCAATCCGCTTCAGCAGCGCCAGCACCAATAATACCTAATCCACCAGCATTAGAGACGGCTGAGACAAGCTCAGCCGTGGCCACATGAGCCATTCCCCCCTGAATAATGGGATACTTGATGTCAAAAAGGTCACAAATAGCAGTTCTGAGCATACAATAGCCCCCCTTTAGCTTTCTTTCTTTTTCGGGCTCTTAATTTCAATGACTTCCCTGCCATTATAGCTTCCACAGGTAGGGCAGACATGATGGGGTAATTTAGGACTATTACATTGAGGGCAATAGTCCAAGGGAGGAGGGGAAAGTCGGAGATGACTGCGCCTCTTACCCTGACGAGCCTTAGCACATTTTCTTTTGGGTAAAGCCCCCACCTACTCCACCTCCTTCCGTTTATTTACTAACACGCCACTATCTGAAGCCAATTCATTTAGCTTAGACCAGCGGGGGTCAGCCTGTGGAGGGCATTCACAAGGCCCACGGTTAAGGTTACGCCCGCAATTAGAGCATAACCCAACACAACCCTCACGGCAAAGCGGCTTCATCGGGATAGCCAGTAACGCATACTGGCGTATTGCCTCAGTCAAATCAAGAATATGATGGTCGTCAATAGTGAAAATTCCCGGCTCGTCAGGCAAAGCCAACGAAACACCGCTAACTACATCTGTGACCGGGAAATACTCTTCCTCAAAATTTAGCCGCAAAGGATAACTAAATGAACTCAAGCAGCGGCTACAAGTAAGTTCAACCGTGGTGCGTAGCCTAGCCCTGGCCAAGATACCCCGGTCAGTATGTACCAAGGTAACCTTGCCCTCAACCATGCTATCGCCAGAAATATCGACAACCTCAGCCACATCATAGTCTCGTGTTGAACCTACGGGTGACTTAAGCTGCTGAGATACATTTATCCGCACCATGTCCACCTTCACCCCTTAAATACAAAGTAAACTATTATAACAAGAGCCCCACACGTGGTGTCAAGCGATAATAAACTTGCCGTTGCCAGCTCTGGCGCCATTTTAAGAGTATAGCCAAAATTTCATGCCGGGGGTCTTGACAAATTTTAAAACTTGTGATAACATTGAACTTTGCAATTATGCGCTTAATTCTCACCCCATTACAATTTCCTCAGCCATCTGTTTTTATGACGGATTAGCATTGCAAGTTGCCGCATTTATTTATTTAAGGAGTAGTGTTAAACATGGTGCCTACGTTGCCGCATGCCGAGAAAGAAATGCCCGTTGTTCCCAGAAAATCTTATGCCAAGTTACCCCAGATACTCGATGTCCCTAATCTGATTGAAGTTCAAATAGAATCATTCCGCTGGTTTCAGGAGGAGGGACTAAAGCAACTGCTGGAGGAGATATCCCCCATCAAAGACTTCACCGAAAACAGGCTGGAGCTTAGCTTTATAAACTACGAGTTCCGCGACCCCCGTTACTCTGAACAAGAGTGCCGCCAACGGGACTTGACCTACTCTGCCCCCCTTTATGTCAACGCCAAGCTGCTGGTTAAAGCAACCGGGGAGATCAAAGAACAAGAGCTGTTTTTCAGCAATATCCCCATGATGACGGCTAAAGGCACTTTTATCACCAGCGGAGCAGAACGGGTAGTAGTAAGCCAGTTGCTACGCTCACCTGGCGTCTATTTCACCATCGAAGAAGACGCTGCCAGTGGTCGTCCCCTTTGCCACGCCAAGCTAATTCCTACCCGTGGGGCTTGGCTGGAATTCGAAACCAGCAACCGGGATATAATCTCAGCCAAGATAGACGGCAAACGGAAGATTCCTATTACTACGGTTCTGCGTGCCATCGGTTATGGTAGTGATGAGGAGTTACTCAACCTATTTGCCGAAGATGATAATTCCGATGAACATCAATTTATCAAGGCAACTATAGAGCGTGATCCCTTAGTGCAGAACCGGACCGATGCCTTGCTCACTATCTATAAAAGGTTACGCCCTGGCGACCCTCTCACTATTGAGAACGCCCAAAAACTAATAAAGAGCCTGTTCTTTGACCCGCAACGTTACGATATGGGCGATGTAGGTCGCTACAAGCTCAACAAGCGATTAGGCCTCGACCCCGGCAAGGAGAACCGGGCTCTAAGTGAGGAAGACATTGTGGAGATAGTGAGGCACATTATCATGATTAACAACGATGCGGACAATGCCGACGATATTGATCACCTGGGAAATCGACGGGTATGCACTGTTGGTGAGTTAATGCAAAATCAGATTCGCATCGGTTTATTACGGCTGGAGCGAGTAGTCAGGGAGCGTATGAGCATCATCAGTACTGAAGCGGTCTCTCCCAGCACACTGGTCAACATCCGCCCTGTAGTGGCATCCGTCAGAGAGTTCTTCGGTAGCTCACAGCTGTCACAATTTATGGACCAGACTAACCCGTTGGCCGAGCTAACCCACAAGCGGCGCCTATCAGCAATAGGACCAGGAGGGCTATCTCGAGAACGCGCTGGGTTTGAGGTTCGCGATGTCCACTTCTCCCACTATGGTAGGATCTGCCCCATCGAGACCCCGGAGGGACCTAATATCGGTCTCATCGGTTCTCTAGCCACCTATAGCCGAATTAATCAATACGGCTTTATTGAAACCCCGTACCGTAAGGTTATCGCCGAAGTAGATAACAGCCACGATAAGCTGGTGGGCAAGACAACCAGAGAAGCAGTGGCCAATAAAAAGGGCAACACTATAGTAGAAGCAGGAACTGCTATCACCACCGAGCTCGCCACCAAACTATCCCGCCTGTCAGTCAAAAAGATACCAGTGGTGCCATTCGTCTCCAGTGAGATCATCTACCTGACCGCCGAGCAGGAAGAGGACTATACTATCGCCCAGGCTAACGCCAAGCTTGATGAAAATAGTCAATTTACTGAGGAAAGGGTTGAGGTCAGACACGGTGACCGTTACCTCTTGGAGGCACCAGCTAAAATCCAATTAATGGATGTGTCACCCAAGCAGATAGTCAGTGTGGCTACGGCACTCATACCTTTCCTGGAACATAACGACGCTAATCGCGCCCTGATGGGCTCTAACATGCAACGGCAAGCAGTGCCTCTGCTCCGTCCCGAAGCACCATTAGTAGCCACCGGCATGGAGGCAGAAGCCGCCAGGTATAGTGGGCAGGTGCTTCTAGCCCAAAATGCCGGAGTGGTAACATCAGCCACCAACTCACAGGTGGTGGTTACTAAAGACAACGGCGATGAGGATATATATCCCTTGATGAAGTTTGTACGCACCAATCAGGGCACCTGCATCAACCAGCGCCCGGTGGTAAAGAAAGGTGACCGAGTAGAGCCGGGGCAGATCTTAGTTGACAGTTCAGCCACTGACCAGGGAGAGCTGGCTTTAGGTCAGAATGTTCTGTGCGCTTTTATGAGTTGGGAAGGGTATAACTTCGAGGATGCTATTATCATTAGCAGCCGCCTTGTTGAGAAGGACAAGTTCACCTCCATTCAC
>CAZCAS010000034.1:0-12581 GCA_964496725.1 uncultured Dehalococcoidales bacterium | reverse complement strand
AAGCCAGGGGCAAAGCCAGCAGCTGGTCCAGCTAAGCCCGGAATACCGCCGAAGAAGAAGTAACAATTAGCAGGCATTCTCCGGCTCCTAGCAAAAGGAAGGCTGCTCTATAATGAGCAGCCTTCCTTTTCGGTTTCTTAAATAAACACACAGTAACAGATTCGGTTGTCACCAGACTGCTCTAACGGGTGAATTCCCACTGACAACAGATATCATCCTTGCTCTTCCTCGGAGGTGATTTAAGACACTTTACTTCTATATCAGGGTCGAATGAGGAGGCATAAGCCTTCATAATCCTGGGTTCAACTAGTTTACAAATTTCTTCTTCCCTCCCCCTACCCTCCTGCTCTAAAGCATCCAGAGTGGGACAATAGGTAACGGTGTACACAGCACTATTTTGGCTCTTAATCTTTATGTCAAATTCCATCATCAGACACCAGGGGCAGAGCTGGAAAGCTTTCATAAGCGCAACGATATCGTTTCCCCGGATCCTCAGTTGCCTCCTAATCCTCGCCATTTCATATCTGCAATTGCGCTCCCACACCTCTATATCGCAGGCTAAAGCCTCTGTATCGCCCAGTCTTTCCTTCACGGTAAGATACCAGATACCATCCATGGCTATGTATAGTTTGGCATACAACTTTAACAACTGGGCAAGCGTACCATGAGAGAAATCGCTGAGTTTCAGATCGGGGATGAATTCGCCGCTATAATCACTCAGTTTTTCCAAGCTAATATCCTCCTATATAAAGTAGCCGACTGTCACTATATTAAAGCTACGCCCGTCAGCTGTCAAAGCCCTAAGCGTGGTAAGTGGTTAACTTTACAAAGCTGGGCGCTTGGACTACAATAAATGTGCTTTCGGGCGGTTAGCTCAGTGGTTAGAGCGCTTGCTTCACACGCAAGAGGTCACAAGTTCAAGTCTTGTACCGCCCACCATAGCAGCACTTCTCTCAGGCAAAATCCTCCTGCTAGAATTACCGGAATCTTTACGCTGACCTGCTTTTGTAACAATACGCATTGTTCAGTACGTAGTCACAATATACCATTGTTGCCATTCTGTGTTACGGTGAATACTTGAAAGTCGGGTAACAGAACAAGCTTTCGTTCAATGGTAAACAATCTGGACTCTTGTGCAATGGAGATTCGACGCAAGAGAGTCGCGTAGTTTTATTGGCTGAAATGAGACAACAAGCAACTTCGCGGTGGTGAATACGGCGCGAAAGCGAGAGAAAAAGTGGGATGGCTAGATTCAAAGCCCTCGCTACTCAAATCTGGGTCGGGGTGTCCTCACGAACCTGCAAAATGCCTTATCATGCTCCAGTACGGAGAATAGACTGCTAGCTTGTATGACTGGCAACAGCTTTTTCATCTTCCCTTCGCTTTCTTCCCACATGGACAATGTGCCTCCGGGTCTCAGGATCCGGTATAATTCCCCCAGGGTTCCTTGTTTGTCAGGGAACTCGTGAAACGCATCACAGATAAACGCTACATCGACACTCTCATCTGAAAGTCCAGTAACCCTGGCATCCGAAAGTATTACCTTGGTATTTCTTATCCCTCTCAACTTTGCCCTGAATCGCAGGATGGCTACATGAAACGGCTCATTGTCCAGGGCGTATACTGTTCCTTTGTGACCAACTATGCGCGCGGCTATTAACGGAGAGGTACCCATACCGAAACCTTCCTCTAGAAATGTTTGTCCTTCTTTCAAACCACTCCTGATTAACCATTTTCTTCGCCATCCAGGACGCCTTGCTATATCTAGAAAAGGCAAGAATGGGAGCAGAACCGATGAATAGCTCAGGTAAAGCCAGAGAGGAGCTATCGGCTTTCGCCGTAAGAACTTGATGACGAACCAAGCTAGGGTGAGAAGCAACAAGTATGATATTATGATGGCGATAACTAACTGCGCCTTTGGGTTGAGTTGTTGCCACCAGAGCAAGACCCGCATTTCCTATTCCTCGTCTTTGCTCATATTCTATCTCTACAACTTTGGTTCCGCAAGAAACCTTGTGTGGAAAGGTTCTCCACCTTGAAAACTACACAAAGCGCCCTTTTGTATGTTGGTTGGTCGTATAACGTGGCTTAGCTTCGGCCAGCCTTAGCGCACCTATTTATGCTTTGATGAGGGGGTGGTATAATAACCATAGCAACTTTTGAGGAGGTGCGTGATGCCAGTAGAGGCTCCAACCAAACCACCACCACCGATAGTGATTCCACAGCAAGACCCTGAGAAGACCCTCAATCCTAAAAGGCTGTGTCCTGAGCAGCAGGATGACCTAACCAAGATAATACGCAGGAATGCATGATGCACAAAGCTAGACTTGTACGAGCTGAATACAGGCAGAAGCTACTACAGCCAGAATTAAGAGATAGGTTAATTGAGATCCTTGAGGAATGGCTACAGGCTATTTGGGATGGAACGGTTAATTATCGCTTGCCTGGGGGTGATTATGAACAGGAAGCCAGTCTGGACGATGCCGATAAGCTGATAGAAGCTATTATGGATTGGTATCGGAAAGAATTCGCTGTAAACCGGCGCTATTGGACTGAGAGGGGAATATATAAAATACCCGACTACACTCAAATTCAGGGCAAAGCTCGCATCGCTTTCGCTCAAGATCTGCGTCGTGCGATAGCGGATTGGGACTAAGCCACACTGGGCTCAGCAATTCACCTTTCTGGGGCTACTGCAAGAGTTATCTCACTTCTTACCCCTTAGCCCACCAATTCGCTAAATCGTGCAATAGTGTAAGGATTCGAGCTTTCGTGACTCTATGGTCAAAGCTGGCAGGACTCGATGCAAGCCAATGCTTATCAGGTTAATACAGATTTCGACAGCGCTTGGATTGCTAGGAGGACCAGAAAGCCGATTGGAAAATCGCACCACTTCTTGGACTCGGTGAACTAGCTGAAATCCCGAGTATAAAGCCAGAGGGCCTTCCCCCTTTCATGTTATTCCTGTAGTTAGCACTTGTAAGCTAAAAGCACAGAATTGAGATCTTTCTCTAGGGATTGTAGCTCCTTGAGCTCTTTTTCTGAGACGTCAGCCAGCTTTGGTAGTTTGGACTGCGCCTCTAGGGCAACAACGCAGTAACCCGAAGTCTGCTCTAGACATTGAAGCTTAGTCAAACTATCGCTATCCAATTTTTTGACTTGCAGCATCATAACTGCACCCCCTTTTGCTTAATCTGTGTTAATTCGTTTATAAGCCTTGCTACCGCCCTCAATTTCATCTTACTCCAATCTAAGGAATTGTCAATTCACCAAAGCAAGGAAATTAACAGAGGGGCATCAAAGGGCGAGGGAAGATAACCCAAGTAAGATGAGTTAACAAGATTATGCTTTCAACCTTCTCTTGACAGCTTCACTCCCAAGTTCCCTGATGGCATCGGTGGCTATCCAGCGGGCAGCCTTTGAATCTAGCCGCTGGATTTCCTTGGCGATATCTTTGGCAGAATCACTCTTGACCGCGGGGCCTATATAGACAGGCTGAAAGCCAGTTCAAAGGTTCTGTATATTGTACACTGTAGTCCACCATCAAAAAGTTAGAATCACAGACCCAAAAATCTGTGCCGTTTCAACTGATATCCAATCTCTTAGGGAAGACTCATAGTCTTCCCCACCCTCCCATTAAAGGCCAAGGGTCTCGGCCTCTGAGCCCCCCTTCACAGTGATGACACGATTGGCAACCTGCTCGTTGTCCTTTAGCCTGGTATCAGTACCTAAAATGCTCTGCTTAACAGAAACACCCGCGCCAATGTTAACACCCCTCCACAACACCGCCACCTCTATATCAGCGCCCTCTCCTACATGGCAATCTGGGCCAAGGACCACTGGTCCCTTTAAGTGTGTTTTCCGGCCTATCTTACACCCGCTGCCAATTACCACCGGACCCACCACCTCAGCTGAAGGATGAATAGTAACATCATTATCACAACACACCTCACCCCTGGTCAAACCACCAATGAGGGCGCTCTTCGCCTTAGCCATCAGAATGTCACAATTCAGGGAGAGGTACTTCTCCGGCGTACCCATATCAAGCCAGTAGCCACTGGACGAATAGCCATACATAGGCTCACCGAGAACAAGCATGAGGGGAAACAACCCCTTCTCAAACATATAACGAGTATTTGGAGGGATATGCTGTAAAACTTCAGGCTCGACGATATAAATGCCAGCATTTATCCAGTGGGTAGTTACCTGATCAGGACTTGGTTTTTCAACAAAGCGCTTTATCCTACCCCCATCATCGGTTTCAACCACGCCGAAGGCGCAGGGGTCGTCTACCCAGGTCAGGGCTACGGTCACTCTCGCCCCCTTATCCCGATGAAAAGCAAGCATATCAGCTATATCAATATCAGTGAAAACATCCCCATTAAGAACGACAAAAGTGCTATCCAGGCATTGCTCAACATTCTTTACCGCCCCGGCAGTACCCAGCGGGCTATCCTCCACAGCATAGTCCAACTGTATTCCCAGATTACCGCCATCCCCAAAATAATCCTGAATGACATCGGGGAGATAGCCCATTGCCAGAATGATATTCTTAACCTCACAGTTCCTGAGGTAAGCGAAGGTATGCTCCAAGAAGGGACGATTCAGCACCGGCACCATAGCCTTAGGCACCTCATAAGTGAGCGGGCGCAACCGGGTGCCTTCACCACCAACAAGAATAACCGCTCTTGTTAAAGCACTCCCCATCAGTATTGTACTACCCCCTTTGAGCTAAGCCACCACACCAGAAATGATACCCCACCGAGTTTGGCTAGAACTTTCCTGACAAATGAAGAATAGAGATATCTTCCAAAACAGCAGCAACTTGTTGTGGTGTGACCTTGAGTCACTAGAGGCTGAAACCACTAGATATTTTAGTCTACGGCAAGCTCACAGTCAAGATTCCCCACGCTCTGGTGAAGAGGCTGGCTTCGCTATCTCCTCCGCTTCTCCTGCCTTAAAGAGGCTGTATCGTACCAGGGGGGGAGCATAGATCTCGTTAACTATGACAGAAGCCAGATAGCTATTGGTAATCAGTTCGCCCATGCCGGGCAAAAACTTGCCCGCAAGTAATGCCAGGCCAACAGTGACCCCGGCCTGTGCCTGTAATGACAGACCAAGATATTTTCGCACTGAATCTGGTGCGCCAGATACTCTAGCTCCAAGCCATGCCCCTCCACATTGCCCTCCAAATCTACCTGCGATGATTAGCAAGCCTATCATTCCTGCAGTTCTTAAAACACTTGAATCAAAATGCATCCCTGTCAGCACAAAAAATGCAGCATAGACGACATACTCGATGTGCTCCACCACAATGAATGGTGTATCTTCACTAACTCTGTTCCTCACCACGAATCCGAGTACCATGCAAGCCAAAATATAGGAGACGTCCAAAAAATCGGCTACGCCGGCGCAGAGTATAATGGAACCCAAGACCGCCACTAGGAGCAATGAACGGGACTTTGCTAGCTTAATCAAGTTGATCAAGATGAAACCAAAGGCGGCACCGACACCTATCGACTTGAGAATCTCTATCAATGGGACAGCGAACATCTGGTAGGGAGAAGCAACGGAAGTACCCTGTAACAGCGGCTGGGCTATGGCGATAGCGATAGCAAAGGTAACAACCGATACAGCATCGTCAATGGCCACTACAGATAGCAAGGTCGTGGTAAATGGCCCGCTTGCCTTGTATTCACGAATTACTGCCACGGTTGCTGCTGGGGCTGTAGCACCCGCGATAGAACCTATCACAAGTGCCAAGGGCAAATAATACCCGCTCAGGGTGGCATGAGGAATTGGAATGACACGGGGTGCCATAAAAAGCAATATCAGGGTAGCTAAGCCCCAGGCACCCATAACCTCACCGATGGTTATCCAGCCAATGCTCTTGGCGAGTCTTCTGATAGACTCCATGAGGAGGCTGCCCCCTATCATATAGGCGATGATACTGAGGGCGAAAGTGGTGAATATATCCATCTGCTCCACTGTAGACCTGGATACAAGACCCAGCACGGAAGGACTCAGTAACATGCCAACTAGGATATAGCCGGTAATCATGGGGAATTTTAACCTTTTAGCTAGCAGCCCGGCGAGCAGACCAGCGGTAATCATTACCCCTATAGCTAATACGACATCAGTTGTAATCACAGGCATTTCTTACAAATTCACCACATTTCAGCAATAAAACCATGATACGGCTAGATAAATTTCCACCAGCGGTGGGCGACAACGTCAGGCCCCTCCCCTATCCACTCCTCACCAAAGGTAGCGCGCCATTCGAGTAGCTCTTCCGTGACAGCCTGGTAGTCCTTATTGATAGAATCATAAAGCCTGGCATTTTCCAGAGCTATGGCACCTAGATTGGCGACGGCGCTTACGAAGTATACATCATCCCTAGTGAAGTATCGCAACTCAGCTGTGTACACCCTGATCACTCCTATGGCCTCATCTCTGAGCATCATCGGGACAGAAAGAATAGACACGATCTTCTCTTTTGCCTGTTGCTCTCGATACTGGATACGCTCATCCACAGTGGCATCTGCGATAGCCACCGCCTTACCCTCCAGTGTCTCACAGATACTCTTATCAGCCAATATGGGGCCCTTCCTGACATACCAATCGCTCAGACCATAAGCCACAGTATGAAGCAATCGTTTTCTATCAGGGGTGAGAAGCATAATGGAGCAACCTTTAACTTCTAAAGTCTTTGCCACTTTCTCCACGATACCAGCAAGCATGCTCTCAGGAGTACGGACTGAGTTCACTAACGCCGCCACCTCATATAAGCTGGCATAATAACTTCGTTTAACCTTCTTCCTCATGGTGACACCTCCCCTTCACCAGCAGTTAAAGTGCCTAATGTTCTTCATCCAGATATCCCTGCAAGATGACTGCCGCTGCTGCAGCGTCATCATGAACTTTCTCCCTGTGTTTTTTAGCACCGCCTGCTCGCATCAAGCGCTTAGCTGTTACCGTTGATAAGCGCTCATCCCTGAAATCCAACGGTACCTCGATACGGCTACGCAGCTGATTAGCAAAAGCTTCTACCTTCTCTGCCTGCTTACCCAAACTGCCATCCATAGAACGAGGCAAACCAACTATAATTCGACCCACTTGATGCTGGCTGACCATATCAATAATCGCCCCGATATCCACCTCGCTACCCTTGCGGTCAATAATGGTAAACGGGGTGGCTAATATACCCTGCGGATCGCTGAGAGCTACCCCAATCTTTCTATCTCCGATATCAAGCCCCAGACAACGAGTCAACTAATACCCCCGAGATGATTGAACCAAGTGAAATATAATAGTCCCCTATATCAAGCTCTTCACTAGACGAAGGGCTTCATCTAGCTTGCCCTTATGCTTACCACCAGCCTGGGCAAACTGGGCTTTGCCCCCTCCACCACCACCAGTAATCTGGGCCACCTGCCTGACAATCTCCCCTGCATTATAGCCTCTGTCGACTAAATCAGGGGTCACTGCAGCCAGGAAAAGAGGCTTATTATTGTAAATGGTACCTAGAACTACCACCACGCTCTTCAGCTTATCCCTGAGTAAATCACTCATCTCCCTTAGAACCTCTAACCGCAAGGATGGCACCTTAGCCACCAGCACCTTCACCCCACTAACCACCTCCGTCTGCTCTAATAAGGATGCTACGACTTCCCTGGATAATTCCCTCTCCAGAGCCAGAGCTCTCCGGCGCTCATTGCTCATCTCCGCCACCAGACTTGATACCTTGCCCTGAATATCATCAGGAGAAGCGCCCAGGGCCCGGGCAACGCCATCCCACTGGGAAAACCGCTGGGCAATAAACGCCTCCGCCCCCCTACCAGTAACAGCCTCGATACGACGTAACCCGGCACCAATGCTACTCTCGCTAACGATGTGAAAGAAGCCTATCTCCCCAGTCGAGGCAACATGAGTGCCCCCGCACAGCTCGGTGCTAATCGCCGGCTCACCTACTTTTAAAACTCGCACTACATCGCCGTACTTCTCACCAAATAGTGCGATAGCCCCTTCATCCACCGCCTTCTTATATGGCATCTCTTCGCTAAATACACTCAGGTTATGGCGAATTTTATCATTAACAATATGGTTTACCTTTTCCAGCTCTTCAGGCATCAAGGCATTCAGGTGAGAGAAATCGAATCTGAGCCTATCCGGAGCTACCAGTGAGCCCTTTTGCTGAACATGCTCACCCAAAATCTGCCGCAGAGCCAGATGGAGTAAATGAGTGGCAGTATGATTACGGGCAATGTCAAGCCGCCTCTCTCCATCCACCTCAGCCTCGACCTCATCCCCCACCGTTAAACTACCTCGGCTGACACGCCCACGATGGACAACAATGTCCTGAGGGGTTCGAATGGTATCGGTGACCGCAAAGCTCCCCGAAGAACCGATTATCTGACCGGTATCGCCCACCTGTCCCCCCATCTCAGCATAGAAAGGGGTAACCTCTAAAACCAGACTTGCTTCCTCCCCCTCCTCCACCGTCGCCGCCAACTCGCCATCAACTAAAATGCCAGAAATAGTCGATTTACATGTCAGGTCGCCATAGCCAACAAACTCGGTCTTCTCCATATTTAGCAATCCCTTAATTTCCGCCACACCTCCACCCACCTCCACTTTATAGACCTTCCTGGCACGCTCCCGCTGCTTCTCCATCTCCCGGTTAAATCCTTCCAAATCCAGCGAGAAGCCGCGCTCGGTGGCAATCTCTGCGGTCATCTCTACCGGGAAGCCATATGTATCGTATAATCTAAACGCCTCTTCACCAGAGATTCTACTTTGGCTTTCTTTGAGTTCTTTAAGCTTTCTCCTGATAAACTTATTCA
This sequence comes from uncultured Dehalococcoidales bacterium, assembly GCA_964496725.1. Classification (GTDB taxonomy): domain Bacteria; phylum Chloroflexota; class Dehalococcoidia; order Dehalococcoidales; family E44-bin46; genus JAZGHN01. The sequence goes on along the minus strand of CAZCAS010000034.1, from coordinate 3,738 downwards.
ATTTATCTCTAGTTAAGTCAGGAGACCGGCTTAACCCCCCAAGCTCCGCCAACAGGCGTTCTCTTGCTTCACCCCAAGGCTTAACAGTATGAAGCATGACAAAGCCGTGGCTTATCCTCGTGATACCTCCATCCCTCAGCCCCCTAACACGAGTGGCTAAGTTTTGAGCCATAATCGATATTGGTGCCTGGGGAGAAAACTGGCTAACGGCCCACGCCATATCTTTAGCCAACTGCTTTATTTGCTGCTGATAACCTTGCTTGAGAGGCACTATTTCTCCTTCGAGAATCTGTAAGCCCTCATCCAACGTTTGCGCAAATTTGGCCTCCTCGCTTTCGATAACCTTGATAATGAAGTCCCGTTTCTGCACTATCTCAGGGTAAATATGCCCCATTTTTTCAATTGTAGTCTTAGCTACCTCAACTACGAACGGTTTATCCACCCCCAGTCTTCTGCCGAAGAGCGCTGCCCGGCGCAACAGGCGGCGCAATACATAACCTCGTTTTTCATTACTGGGGATTACACCATCAGCAATAAGGAAGGCAATCCCCCGCGAATGCTCAGCTACTATTCGCATAGCATTGTCAGTATTCCTGTCAGCACCGCATTCCTTCCCCGCCAGCCCGGATATACATTCCATTAAAGGAATAAAGAAGTCGGTCTCATAGACAGAGGTTTTGCCCTGCATTATAGCCGCGGTTCTCTCCAAACCCATTCCGGTATCAATGTTGGGCTTGGGCAACGACGTGCGCCGTCCCTCCTTGTCCTGATTATACTGAGTAAATACCAGGTTCCAAATTTCAGAAAATCGACCGCAGTCACAGCCGGGGGCACAAGAGTCCTTCCCACAGCCAACTCCTTCCCCAAAGTCATAAAGAATCTCACTGCAAGGCCCGCAGGGCCCAGAATCGCCGACCGGCCCCCAGAAGTTATCTCCTTCACCAAACCGTAATATTCTCTCCTCAGGAACGCCTATCTCCCGCCAGTAGCCGAAGGATTCATCATCATCAAGATAAATAGTTATCCACAGTCGCGATGGAGAAAGCTTTAAACGCTGGGTAACAAATTCCCACGCCCAGTTAATGGTTTCCCGCTTAAAGTAGTCACCAACACTGAAATTACCCAGCATCTCAAAGAAAGTAAGGTGACAGGGGTCGCCCACCGACTCAATATCAGTAGCCCGAAAGCACTTCTGGCACGATGCTAAACGATGATTGGGGGGCACTGCTTCCCCCAGATAGTAGGGTTTGATCTGCACCATCCCAGCACTAGTAAGCAGTAAAGTGGGGTCACCATGCGGTACCAAAGAGGAGCTAGGAATAACGGTATGTCCTTTCTCCTCAAAGAAACTCAGGAATGCTGTTCGAAGTTCATCACCAGTCACTTATCTATCCACCATCGGTTAAAAACAGTTATTATACGATTTTAGTGTAACACACATTAGCTGTCAACGAACAGGTAGCTCTGGGCCGAAAGGCAAAGAAAGGGAGTAATCCCGATGTCCACTACCTCAAGCACTACCCTACTGTGCTGCCCCGCTGGCATAGCTCAGCAATGAGCATACTGAGCGCGAGCTCGCCATCATACCTCCCCGTTTTAATAGAGAGGTCGGTCTCTAAGAGTTTACGATATACCTCCTTAAGCCGTCCCAGGGAGTGCCTGTTAGCCTGCTCTAATGTTTTATGTAAAGCAAATTCTGAGGTCAATCTCAATTTACTCTGAATCTCTGCCTCGGATTTTCCCTGCTTCCTCAACTCCTTCGACCTGAGTATCAACTGAACCTGCCGCGATAACATGACCAGAAGGTAAGCCGGCGGAGCCCCCCTCTCCAGCAACTTATGTAAGGCCTGTTCAGCTGACCGAGCCTTGAATTCAAGGATAGCATCAACCATGGCAAAAACACTAACCTGCCGGGCATAGCTCACTACCCTGTCGACATCCCCCTCCTCAATAGAACGACCTGAGGCGAAGAGGATAAGCTTGTCAATCTCGCTTTTCATAATCCATAGATTATTGCCAACAAGCCTAGCCAGCAGGTCTACCGCCTGTGAGGATATGCTGCCGCCTTCCTCCTTCACCCGCCGTTGAATCCATCTGCGAAGGTCAGTGTTTCTCAATAGAGGGAAGGTTTTCATCGTCGCCTTGGCTGAAAGCGCCTTGAGCAGAGGATTATTACTCCTTAGCTTATCATCCACCAACACTAATATGGTGCTATCCGGCGCTTCGTTAACACACCCGGCTAATGGTTTATACTCGCTTTGCTGTCCGTTTACCGACGCAGTCTTCCGCCTACCGTTGGATTTGCTTTTGGGTTCAAAACGTCCCAGCAATCCCTCGACGATGACTAACCGCCTCTCGGAGAGAAAGGGAGCCGTCTCGCAAACAGCTCTTAACTGGTCCGGGGTTAGCTTGCGACCATCAAGCACCGTGGTATTAGTTGCTAAAAGTTCATGGTCGCCTATACCCCTCTTTATCTCTTCCAGCGCCTGGGTAAGGGAAAAATCATCCTCTCCTGATAGGATATATAGCAAGGTTTGCCTCTCCTTAGTCCCCTTTATTCTATCACACCAACCCACGATTTGTATTGGAGGGCATCAGAGGGTAAAATGAAGATAAGCGATATTTGCTTCACTGCGATGCGAGCAAATGAGTGTTGACACTGGCATCATAGGGTTACCTCAAAGCGGCAGGACAACTATCTTTAATGCTTTAACTAAGGGTAAGGTTCATGCCGAAAGCCATGCCTACGAAGGCTTGGCCTCCCACATCGGAATAGCCAAGGTTCCAGAGCCTCGCCTCAAGGCCCTAGCCGACATATTCCACCCCAAGAAGGTCGTCCCGGCAGAGGTAAAATACCTTGACATCGGGGCTTCAGTCAGGGACCTGGTCGAGGAGACAGCTATAAGCGGACAACTCCTGAACCAACTTACCAGCGTAGATGCTCTTATTGATGTAGTGCGAGCCTTCACCAATGAAAGCGTACCCCATATCAAGGGTAGCCTGGACATAGAGCGGGACATCGCCACCATGGATTTGGAACTCGCCTTTTCCGACCTAGCATTACTGGAGAAAAGACTGAAAAAAATAGACGCCTCTCTGCAAGGGGCTAAACAGGTTGAGCGTCAGGGTCTGCTCCGAGAGCAGGAACTATTGACAAAGATTAAAGCTCATCTGGAAAAGGAGGCACCTCTCAGGGAACTAACACTAACCTCCGAGGAAGCTAAAAACATCGCCGGCTACCAGTTTCTCACCGCCAAACCGCTTTTAACGGTGGTCAATATTGGAGAGGAACAGCTACCCCGAGTAGCATCTTTAGAAGAGGAACTCAAAACACGCCACTGCCGACCAAAGTGCGCTGTCATCGCCCTATGCGGCGAGCTGGAAATGGAGCTGGCTCAATTAGATGAGAGTGCAGCAGAGAAGTTTCGTGATGAATTCGGCATAACACAATCCGGACTTGACCGCACCATTAAATCATCCTATGAATTACTGGGGTTAATCTCGTTTTTCACCATAGTCTCCGGCGAGATTAGGGCCTGGTCTATCAAGCATGGCACCTGCGCCGTTGAAGCCGCAGGCAAAATCCACACCGATATGGAAAAGGGGTTCATCCGAGCAGAGGTCATCAGCTACGACGACATGATAAAGTGCGGCACTCTAACTGAAGCTCGCAAGAAAGGGCTTCTCCGAATAGAAGGCAAGGACTACATAGTTCAGGATGGCGATGTAATCACCTTC
>CAZCAS010000033.1:3646-12781 GCA_964496725.1 uncultured Dehalococcoidales bacterium | reverse complement strand
ATTTATGAGAGGTTAATGGGCTCCGATACTATGGATTTCGGCCATGTCGATTACAGTTTTAAGCCGGTGAAAAATATTGTGGCTGACGAACAGCAGGACATGGAACAAACTGTATTGAGTACCATCATTCCAATATACTACGGAGCCATGCCAAATCTAGGTTCATACACTCAGCCTGATGGACCTTTTCGTAATCCAACAATATTACTGACTGAGGGGAAGATAGAGGAAGCAAGAGATGCCTGCGAAGAGATTGTGGGAGCTGCTACCAGAGACATGGTTTTCATAGCGAGCGCTATGTATGAGGCTGGAGCTGATGGTGTCAATTTTGATACCACCGGCGCTCTTGGAGATGCTGACTTTTTGGCCGCCTTGCGAGCATCTGAGCTCCTGAGGAAGAAATATCCCGGCATATTCATCGAAATGGGAATGGCTGGAGAATTTATCCTGGGAATACATGGGGGGTTGAAATATGACGGCGTGCGTTTAGCCGGTTTATACCCTCATGAACAGGTTAAGCTGGCAGCAAAAGCCGGAGTCAATATTTACGGGCCGGTAGTAAATACCAACACTCGTCGCTCGTGCGCCTGGAATGTAGCACGTCTGGTTACCATGGTAAAGGCCTGTGTGGAGCATGCGGAAATACCAGTTCATCCTAACATGGGGATGGGTGTTGGTGGCAGCCCCCTGACTGATATTATAGCTTCAGACGCAGTCAGTAGGGGGTCAACGGCAGTGGCTGAGATTGCTAAGGTAGATGGATTGTAGGTGGGTGTGGGCGATATGCTCGGTATGTGCATCACCCACTCTATTGCTTCGGGCATGGGCGGGGTGCGTACCTCTGGAGATCTGGTGGCACGCATGCAGATGTCCCGCAATATGAAGATAAATGAGGCAAAGGAGTACGTAGCCAACAAATTGAAGGTTTCCGTCGGTGACCTTACTGACTCTACAGTGATGACCAGAGTCAGAGAAGAGCTCGGTCTAGGCTGTGTTGCCCAGCTTCCAGGTCGCCCGAAGGGAATCGAGGCTAAATTCAATATTGCTAAAGTACTGGATATCGAAATTAACTCTGTGAATAAATTCAAACAAAAAACAAGGATGTTTGTTCCCAGTGCCTGATATCTCCAGGAAGAGTTGACACAGAGGCATAAATAGGATACGAATAGAGGCGGCTAATGGGGTTTCTTGCCTTACCCTTGCCCATTGGCCTGTGTTTTGTGCAAGTATGAGCTAAGGAGACTAGCTCGGATACCGGATTATATCAGTGGTGGTGGGCAGAGGCGAGTAGAGCAGTGCAACGCTTTTTCAATTCCTAGCTCAAGATAACAGCATCAAATGTGCATCCAGGGTAAGAAGGAGGCCAAGCAGCCATGAGTAGCGAAAAAAAGAAACGGGTGATAAGCAAACTGGAGACAGTGTATCCCCTCCGTGCCCTTGTGAATGAGATGTATAAGAAGGGCGTTGAAGCTGGTAAAGCAGGGAAACCTGTAGCTTGGAGCATGCTCAACTGGTGGCATGGCGACCTTATTCTCAAGGCTATGGATATAGAGGGCGTATACCCGGAGAATTACGGCACTGTCTGTGCTGCTTTTGGAGCTGCCCCCGATCATCTCCAGCGCTCCGATTCAGCGGGCTTTCCCAGTCATATGTGCGGCTATGCCCGTAACTGTATCGGATACACGGCAAAGATGCACGACTTAGGAGAGATACCACCTGATGCACCTATGGGAGGAATGCCTGAACCACTGCTGATGATGAGTTCGGGTTTTTTATGTGATGCCCGTTATAAGTGGTTTCAGGCGCTGGGGCGCTATCTGGAGGCTCCGGTTTGGACACTGGAGATACCACACCCTGGGCTGAAAGAGTGGGCGATAGAGGGTGCTTATGAACACGATATTAAATTCATGGTAGCTGAGCTAAGGGAGTTTGTTACCTTTGTTGAGCGCTTGGTGGGCAAGAAGATGGACTGGGCTAAATTGGAGGAGCTCATAGAGGATATAACAGAGTTAAACCGGGTGTGGTACGAGATTAATGAATTGCGTAAGGCAAGACCTTCCCCTATGCATTCTCGGCACTTCTGGGCCAGTATGCCCGCTGCCCTCTTCGCCTTAGGAGACCTCAAAGAGTCATTAAAGCTATATAAGAATATGTATGACGAGGTTAAGTCTAGGGTGGATAACAAAATAGGGGCTATTCCTGAGGAGAAGTATAGGTTAGCATTCGCTGAGCTTCCCCCGTGGCATAGCTTAGACTTTTTCGAGGAGTTAGCGGAGAGAGGGTGGAATTTTGTGGTCGAGAGCTGGGTATATCACCCGCCCAAACCTATAGACTTGAGCAAGGTTAGCGACCCTTTGGAGCGCATTGCCAGGTATACCTACCAGTGGCTCACTGGCTACTACCCCAACGCCCTCAAAGCCGAGGAGCGATGGGCATATCTGGCTTACCCCTATATGGAATTTGTAAAGGATTTCCAATGTGATGGAGCATTATTCCATCCCCTCATCACATGCCGCACCTGCACTAATCACCTCACTTTCCTCCAAGACCGGCTGATGAAGGAACTGAAGGTTCCTTCTCTAATGGTGGAGGGAGATATCGTAGACCTTAAACTCTTTGATCCTGCTGACGCCTTGAGAAAGGCAGAGGCTTTCGAAGAGATGATGGACCATTATAAGGAGATGCGAAAACAAGAAGGGATGGAGTGGTAACGAAAGGAGAGGACAGCCATGGCAGGAAAAGAAAACCAAGGACTCGCTAGAGCTAAGGGGATCTGCCAAGACCGGTCTCATCGGGTTAAGGAGCTTGGGGTGGGGGGGAAGAAGGTGTTGGGTTATCTATGTGCCTATCCTGTTCTGGAGGTGCTTACTGCTCTTGATGTAGTTCCTTACCGAATATTTGGCGACATGAAGGAGTCGATAACTAAAGGGGACGCCTGCCTGCCTACAGTGGTCTGCCCCTTCCTTCGCAGCTGCCTAGACCTCGGATTGAAAGGTAAGTATGACTTCTTGGACGGGGTGGTAATGGCCCATGTCTGTGATGTTGGCGAAAAATCCGCCCACATCTGGAATATGCTTCTGGACCCCAATTACTTTTTCTTCTTAGATACGCCTCATACAGTGCATAAGGCTGCCCAAGAGCAACACAAGGCGCAACTGAAGGACCTGATAAAGACCCTGGAGTCATTTACTGGCAAGAAACTTATCCCGAAGAGGCTGAATGAGGCTATCGCAGCTCATAATCAGCAACGGGCACTGGTACGGGAATTATATGACTTGAGAAAGCCCGACCCGCCTCTTATCTCGGGGACAGAAACCCTTCAAGTGCTGAAGGCTTTGATGAGTCTTCCCATTGATGAGGGAAGCGGGCTGCTGAGGCAGGTTATAAGTGAGGTTAAAGAACGCGAAGATGGCCCCCAGAAGAAGTCGGCAAGGCTTATGCTCTGGGGTACCGTAATAGACGACATACCCTTTTTGAAAATGATTGAAGAGCTTGATGCTAATGTGGTTATGGATGATACCTGCGTGGGCAGCAGATTTTATTTCCCTGATGTGAAACTTACCAGGGATCCTCTGGATGGCTTGGCTTATCGCTACTTGGTGGAACTCAAGTGCCCTAGGACCTTCCGGGAGGGTACTTATGGTGAGACCAAGAAGGATTATGCAAGCGACCTGGAAAGCAGGTTTAATTATATGGGGGAATATGCTAAAGAGTGGAATGTCAATGGGGTAATCCTTCAGTCATTGAGATATTGTGACACTCATGGTTATGAGACGCCGGGTGTTGGTGACTATCTGGATAACCTCGGGGTGCCAAATATATATCTGGAACATGATTACAGTGAGGCTGCCCTGGCTCAGCTGAGGACGAGGGTTCAGGCCTTCCTTGAGTTGATTGGCTGAAAGTCTACTCAGATAATGTCATATGTAATGCCGTGATTTGGCATGAGGAGGTTTATCATATATTTCGCTGGAATTGACCTGGGTTCCACAGTCACGAAGGTGGTCATTATTGATGCGGATGGTAAGATTTGCGCTCGTGTCATAGGCCCCACCGGTCCTGCGCATCGTCATCTAGCCAATAAGGTGATGGAAGAGGCACTGGCGCAGGCCAATTTGCCCTTTGATGACATATCCTATGTGGTAGCCACGGGCTATGGCAGGGTTAACGTTCCTTTTGCTGACCGTGATATAACGGAGTTGACCTGTCACGCTAGGGGGGTGGTCAGTCTCTTCCCCAACGTAAGGTTAGCTATTGATATTGGCGGGCAGGATGCCAAGGGACTTCAAATCAAGGATGGCAAGCTGGTTAACTTTGTTATGAATGATAAGTGCGCTGCCGGAACCGGTAGATTCCTTGAGGTTGTTGCCGATGCTCTTGGCATAGGGCTGGAGAAGTTGGGAGAAATATCATTGAAAGCTAAAAATAAGGTCAAGGTTAGCAGCACATGCACCATTTTCGCGCAACAGGAGATAATCTCTCGCCTCTCTGAGGGGGTATCGTTAGAAGACATTCTGGCTGGGCTTCACGATGCTATAGCTAACAGGGTAGTGAGGATGGTAAAGCGATTGCGGGTAGAGCCTGATGTAGTGCTTACCGGAGGGGTGGCAAAGAATATTGGGATGGTCAGTGCGATGAAGGAAAATTTGGGGTGTGACATCCTTGTTCCTGAAGACCCCCTCCTCAGTGGGGCATTAGGCGCTGCCATTATGGGCAAAGAAGCCGTGATGAAAGCCTTGGCGAAGGGTGAGACTATCCAAAAGAGGGAGCGTCATCTGGAAGAACTCACTTACTTTAATTAGAGGGTGTTGGAACATGGCTTGGTTTATGGGCATTGATATTGGCTCGGCAACTACTAAAGGGGTTATAACCGAGGACGGTAAGCTTTCCACTTATCAGTTGTTTCCCTCTGGAGCCAATTATGCGGCAGCGGCCCAAAGATTAAGAGAAGAGCTTCTGGCTAAGGCGGGGCTAACTCCCGAGGACGTAGCTTACACTGTGGTCACTGGTTGCGGTGCTGCGGGCGTTCCGTTCACTGCTTACGAGGTTGCTGATATCCGTTGCTGTGCCAGGGGAATACGAACTATTTTCCCCTCCGCGAGGACAATCGTTGATGTTGGCGAACAGTCCACGAAGGTAATTAGAATCACTGAAGGAGGCCGGGTGATTGACTTCTCTATCAGCGAAAAGTGTGCTGCTGGCAGCGGGCGCTTTCTCAACGTTATAATTAATATCCTGCGTATAGACCTTAAGGATGTTGGCCCCCTTTCTCTCAAGTCCAAAAATCCGGTTACCTTCACTACAGGATGCGCCGTTTTTGGGGAATCGGAAGCTGTCTCCAGGGTCGCCGAAGGCGCTGCCAAGGAAGATATTCTGGCCGGGGTTCATAAGGCATTGGCGGACAAGATATCCTCTCTCGTTGATAGGGTTAAACTGGAGAGCGAGTGTGCCATCAGTGGAGGTGGTGCTCTTGATATTGGCCTTATCAAAAGCGTGGAAGAGAAACTGGATATTAAATTACTGGTGCCTCCCCAGCCCCAGCTTGTTAATGCTTTAGGCGCAGCCGTAATAGCTGAAGAGAAACAAGGACCCGTCGCCCGCTGAGAGCGGGAGTTTTAGGAGGTAGGTTATGGCAGAAAAAAGTGGCTCTATCCTCGACAAGTTAGGCGTTGACATCGGCTTCAAAACTACCCATGAGAAGACCATCACTGAGAAGGATATTGACAATTTCGCTGAGGTCTCTGGGGATTTCAATCCTATTCATATGTCGCAGGAGTATGCAGAGAAAACCTTCTTTGGTGGCAGGATTGCTCATGGAGTGATATCGATAGGACTGATCTCGGCGGCTCTGGCTAAAATTCCCGGGTTAGTCATCTATCTCTCGCAGACGGTGAAGTTCCTGAAGCCGGTGAGGATTGGGGATACCATCACTGTTATCGCGGAGGTAGTAGAGGCACGCAAGGATAAAGGAATTATAACTCTCAATAACACCTGCCTCAATCAGGGTGGAGAGACGGTGGTCGAGGGTGAATCTGTCCTCAGGCTTTATGAGGTGCCTTCTTAATAAGACGAGTAGCTGTATTCTGTTTTGGCTTGACAAGGCGATTTCGGCTAATTACATTAGCCACTGCCGAATTGAAAGATAAAAATATATACAAGAGGAGGTATGAATATGGCGTTAGTTGATAGGCCTATTACCAGCTTTGAGCAACTTCAGGAGGTAGCCAAGAAAAAAGGTCCCAAGAAGGTCTCGGTAGCAGTAGCTCAAGAGAAGGTTGTATTGCAAGCAATAAAGAAGGCAGAAGACCTCGGTCTCATTGATGCCATTCTTGTCGGAGATAAGGATGAAGTCACCAAGCTGGGTGGGGAATTCGGCTGGAAAATCCCGGCTGGTAAGATAGTAGATGAGCTTGATTATCATCAGAGTATCCGTCGGGCAGTAGAGCTGGTGCGAGATAAAGAGGCAAGCATGATTATGAAAGGCAAGGCAACTTCTGCAGATATGTACCGGACGATACTTGATAAGGAGATGGGAATGAGAACCGGGCGTCTTATAAGCCAGGTCCTTGTCTATAAGGTAGCCGGGTTTGATCGACTCATGCTCATGTCTGACGCCTCAATGTTTATTGCTCCCGATTTGAAGCAGAAGGCGGAAATCTGCCGTAATGCCATAGGTGTTGCTCACGCTCTGGGAATAAAAATGCCCAAGGTAGCTGCCCTATCAGCACTGGAGCAGGTTAATCCTGATATGCCCTCAACCGTTGACGCAGCCAGTCTCGCTCTGATGAATCGGCGCAACCAGATTAAAGGCGCCATCGTCGATGGGCCTATCGCTATGGATGCTGCCGTGGCAGCATGGGCGGCTGAGGAGAAAGGATTCGAGAGCCCCGTTGCCGGATGTACTGACATCTTCATTTACCCCAACATTGAGTCAGCCAATATTGGTTACCGATGCATCATTTACTTTGCTGAAGCGGAGTCGGGAGGAATAGTGGTGGGGGCAAAAGCGCCCATTGTTGTGGTTTCCAGAGCAGAGCCTATAGAGACCAAGATAAACTCCATATGCCTCGGAATTCTGATGGCACACTTTAATGAAGAGCAGGGGGCGTAAATCAGCGGAGGAGGTAATAAAATGAAGGTCCTAATCGCTAATGTAGGCAGCACTTCTTTCAAATACAAGCTGTTTGAAATGGACGATGAGTCGATTTTGGCCAGAGGTGGAGCTGAGCGTGTAAGGAGTGACAGAGGCCTTTTCTTTCATCAGGCTGAGGGCAAGGCAGAGGTGTGTTTAGAGTTGCCCTTGCCTGACCATAATGCCGCCATATCTCTCACCCTGGGTAAGCTGGTGGACCCTGAAGTAGGCGTCATCAACAGTCTTGACGAGGTGGCTGCCGTAGGCTTTAAGACGGTTCTGGCGGGTGATTTCCCAGGAACTACACTCCTTACCGATGAAGTCATAGCTGGCATGGAGCGTTATAGTCCGATATTCCCTGCTCATAATCCCCCCTATGTTGCTGCTATCCGCAACTTTAAGAAACTAACACCGGGAAAGCCTCTGGTGGGAGTATTCGAGCCGGGTTTCCATGAGGATAAGCCCGAGTATACCATGCTCTATGGAATTCCATATAGCTGGTATAAGGAACTGGGGATAAAGAAATACGGTTATCATGGCAATTCCCATCGCTATGTGTCACAGCGGGTATGCCAGATACTGGGTCATGGGCCGGAAGGCTTGAAGATTATCTCCTGCCATCTCGGTGGGAGTTCCTCATTATGCGCTATCAAGGATGGGAAATCGATGGACAACAGTTTTGGCTTTTCCGCTCAGTCTGGCATCATACATTCGACACGAAATGGAGACTTGGACGCCTTCGTCCTTATCTATATGATGCAAGAGAAGAAATTGTCGATAGAAGAACTGTCCAGAAGCCTTACCAAGGAGGGGGGGCTGGCTGGGATCTCCGGACTGAGTGGCGACATTCGGGATTTGGAGGAAGCAGCGGACGAAGGGAATGAGCGTGCCCAATTAGCTTTGGATGTGATGGTCTACGATGTCAAGCGCTATATCGGTGCTTATGCTGTTATGCTGGGTGGGGTGGATGTGTTAACCTTTGCCGGTGGCATTGGGGAAAATGGAGTCCGCATGCGCAGTCGGATTTGTGAAGGGCTGGGTTTCCTCGGCATTGAGCTGGATGAAAGTAAGAACAAGCAGGCGGTGGGCGATGAGATGATTATCTCGCTAGGCAGTTCCAAGGCGAAGGTAGTGGTGGTACCTACTAATGAGGAGCTCGTGGTAGCTAGGGAGACAGTCCGTTTGGTTAAGGAACAGGGCCTGCAAAATAAATAGAGTAGTTTCGAACTTGTTAATGATTGGAAATCTGGTTGACCGGTACTGTACATAAGGTATCGATGGCAAAATTGAAGGGAGGAACTTTCATGGCAGAAGCAGTGATTGTGAGTGGCATAAGAACGGCGATAGGTAATTATGGGGGAACACTGCGAGATGTCCCCTCCGTAAAGCTGGGTAGTATTGTGATAAAGGAGGCGCTGAAAAGGGCTGGCCTGCGTCCATATAGAGACCCTGAGGTCTTGAGCAATGCCCCTGAGGCGCTTAAGGATGTCGGGCTGATTGAGCTGGAGCAGAAACACGCTGACTGGGATGATTCTCTAAAAGAGGTAAGGATTGATGAGGTCATAATGGGGAATGTCCTGCAAGCTGGCCAGGGCCAAAATGTTACCCGTCAGTCGGCAATCTATGCTGGTATCCCTAAAGAAACACCTGCCTATACGGTGAATATGGTTTGTGCCTCGGGCATCAAGTCTGTGGCTTTGGCTGCCCAGGCGATAATGGTTGGTGATGCTGAGGTGGTTATCGCTGGTGGCACGGAGAACATGAGTTCCGTACCCTACTATGTGCCTAAGGCCAGATGGGGAGCCAGAATGTTCAACGCTGAGATGGTTGATGGCATGGTCTATGATGGATTGTGGGAGACATTCCATAATTATCACATGGGAATAACCTCGGAGAATTTAACCGAGAAGTATGGCATCACCAGAGAGGAACAGGACGAGCTTGCCTTAATGAGCAATCAGAGAGCCCTGGCGGCGATAAAGGACGGTATATTTAAAGAAGAG
>CAZCAS010000033.1:0-3636 GCA_964496725.1 uncultured Dehalococcoidales bacterium | reverse complement strand
GAGAAAGAGGCCACGCTTTTTGATACAGATGAACGGCCCAGGGAGACCTCTATGGAGGCTCTGGGCAAACTGTCTCCGGTATTCAAGAAGGATGGAACTGTGACTGCCGGCAACGCCTCGGCAATATCCGACGCAGCCGCTGCCCTGGTGATAATGTCAGGGGAAAAAGCCAAGGAGCTTGGGCTGGAACCAATGGCTGCCGTCAAGGCTTATGCCGCTAGCGGTCTTGACCCGGCCTATATGGGTCTGGGGCCTGTCCCGGCTACCAAGAGAGCCCTGAAGATGGCCGGGCTCAGCCTGGAAGATATCGGCGTGGTTGAATTAAACGAGGCTTTTGCCTCTCAGTCGATAGCCGTGCTGAGAGAATTGGGCTTAGATTTGGAGATAACCAATCCGCATGGTAGCGGAATTTCATTAGGCCACCCCATCGGGTGCACCGGGGCTAGAATTATAGTTACCCTTGTCCATGAGATGAAACGCCAAAACATTCAGTTTGGCTTGGCGACACTTTGTGTTGGTGGCGGACAGGGAATGACTATGATTATTGAGCGTAAGTGATACTGTCTGAATATAGGAGGTCAAGATAATGTTAGAGATATCAGGCGCGGTTGCAGTGATCACCGGTGGGCACGGTGGTATTGGTAAGGCCCTGGCTCTGGAATGGGTTAAAAAGGGGGGGAAGGTGGTTCTGGCTGCCAGGAGCAAAGACAAACTTTTGCAGGTGGAAAAGGAGATACGGGGGATGGGGGGGGAAGTGGCAACGATGGTTTGTGATGTGACTAAGGAAGAAGATACTCATGCCCTGGCTGCTCTCGCGGCGGAGAGATTTGGGGCTATCAATCTGGTGGCACCTTTTGCCGGTATCATAAAGGATGGCCTCATGGTTGCCCCGGATAGGGAAACGGGGAAAGTAACAAAGAAGATGTCACTTGAGCAGTTCCAATCGGTTCTGGATATAAACCTTACCGGCGTTTTCCTGACGATTCGGGAGTGCGCCGAACAGATGATTAATCTTGGCTGCAGGGGTCTAATATGCCTGGTTTCCTCAACCGGTTCCATGGGAACAGCCGGCCAGATCAATTATTCATCAACCAAAGCAGCCATGTCAGTGATGCCCAAGGTTATTACTGCTGAGTTTTTCAGAAGAGACCTAGCTGGCAAAATCCGATGTGTGGCGGTGGCACCAGGCTACGTGGGCACACCTATGGTCAAAGGGATGGATCCCCAGATCCTTGGTAAAATTCTGGAGCAGGTGCCTATCAAGCGCCTGATAGAGCCTGAAGAAGTGGCTTCCTTGGTTATGGAGCTCTACCGTAACGAGGCTATGACTGGAGAAGTGTTCTTTATTCACGGCGGATTGCGCTTGGGTTCGAAGGGGTAAGCGACAAGTCGTCTTTTACCCTGGCGTAGAGTTCAGCTCCTGTAAAATATCTGAACCCCATTTCAGGCGACGGTCAAAAACCTGGGCAAAATGAGCTAATAGCCTCTCTGCAACTGTTGCCATCGATATCTCTTGACCAAGGAGATTTGCCATGGATGTAGCTTTTCTATCGGAAAAACCGCAGGGGTTTATCAGCGAGAAATGCTTCAGGTCCGGGTTTACATTGAGGGCGAATCCATGCATACTGACCCATCTAATTATACGAAGCCCGATGGCGGCTATCTCCTCGTCTTTTACCCAGACCCCGGCATGGTTACTATCCCGGCAAGCGTTTATATCAAAGTCGCTTAGCGTTCTGATGATTACTTCCTCAAGGTCGCGAACATACTTGTGAACATCCCTGCCCCGCTTGCTCAGGTTAATAATGGGGTAGGCAACTAATTGCCCCGGCCCGTGATAAGTGACATCGCCTCCCCTATCTACGAAGAATAAGGATACGCCTTCCTTGGCTAGTTGCGCCTGAGAAGCGAGGATGTTCTCCGGCTTGCCGGATTTCCCCATGGTGATGGTAGGGGGATGCTCCATGAGGAGAAGTACATCTGCTACCTCGTCGTTGGCTCTCTGGCGGAGAAGCTCCTTTTGCAGATGGTAAGCTTGGCTGTACTCTATTAACCCCAGTCGATAGACAATACAGCGCATCCCTTTATCAATCCTGCCTTAGCCGAAGTCCTGCGCTCTTATTCTAACTAGTCCTGGAAGTAATGTATAGTCTTACCGGTAACATCCAGCGCAGATTCCCAAAGTGCCTCGGACAGGGAGGGGTGGGGATGCATGGTGGCGACGATTTCCTCAGGGGTCAACTCCAGCTTCGTAGCCAGGGCGGCTTCTGGTATGAGGCTGGTAGCCTGGGGACCAATGATATGAACGCCCAATATCTGACCGTACTCCTGCTCGGTGATTATCTTTACCAGACCTCTGCGCTCGCCGAGAATGGCTGCCATACCGTTTGCTATGAAAGGGGACCTCCCGATTCGTACTCGGTATCCCTGGGCAACTGCTTCCTCCTCGGTGAGCCCGACGCTGGCTACTTCAGGCGAAGTAAAGATACAATGCGGGATTACCTTATAATCAATTGTTGAATCCACTCCCATGGTGTTTTCAGCGGCTACTATCCCCTCGGCCTGGGCAACGTAGGCGAGCATCATCCCGCCAACAACATCGCCGGCAGCATAGATGTCGGGGACGCTGGTCTGCATTCTCTCGTCAACCTGAATCCTGCCCTTATCGGTAATTATGCCGCATTCATTTAGCCCCAGACCTTCTATATTCGGTTTCTGCCCCACGGATACTGCCACAGCCTCTGCCTTCAGTTTCTGCTCCACCCCACCCTGGGTAAGAACCACCAGCTTGCCTCCCTCGGCGTCCTCAATACTGCTCACCTCTGCCCTGCAGTATATGTCCACCCCATCCTCCCTGAGCGCGTCTTCAAGGATAGAGGCTATTTCAGCATCCTGGGCAGGGAGGAGATGGGGCATCATTTCCACTATGCTCACTTTGCAACCCAGCTTAGCAAGCATAGTAGCCATCTCTACTCCCACTACCCCACCCCCTATCATCACCAAACTTCCGGGGAGATGGTTCAGGCTGAGCATACGCTCGGTATCCATTATATCCGGGCTATCAGCCCCGGGCACAGGTAATGGCATTGGTTTAGAGCCGGTGGCAATAATTACTTTCTCTGCCTGGATAAACTGCTTCGTTCCCTGTCTGGAGTCTATTTCTAGCTGCTTTGACTGGGCAATTTTAGCCTGCCCGCTTACAACCTCAATATCATTCGCCGCCAGAAGTTCCTGAATGCCTGACACTAATGTGGATATCAGCTCGGTCTTACGCGCCTGCATGTCGGATAAATCAAAGTCAACCCCAGCCACTCTTATGCCATATCGCTCTGCAGTTTTAATCGATTGGTAATTCTCCGCGCTGTGCAGCAAGAATTTGGTGGGGATACAGCCAGTGTTAAGGCAGGTACCACCCAGGTTCTTCCCTTCAACCAGTGTCACCTTGCCTCCAAGCTGTGCAGCCTTTATCGTAGCTACATATCCCGCAGGACCGCCGCCGATTACTACTATGTCTCTTTTCTCCGTAGCTTTTGCTCCCGGTTCATATTGACAGATGACCTGGGTTTTCCAGCAGCTGAACCACACTATCTATGAACTTAGCTGCCACCGCCCCGTCAATTACCCTGTGGTCATAGG
>CAZCAS010000032.1:0-12912 GCA_964496725.1 uncultured Dehalococcoidales bacterium | reverse complement strand
GGGTTAGGCTATTTTTAACCTGCCGATAAGCTTCTCTACTTCAGGGCGGTCGTTGCAGAAAGCGAACAGGGTTTCATCGGTGATGACTCGCCTGAGGTAAAGGTTAACCAGGGCTTCATCCAGTGAAATCATGCCTATTTCCCGGTGAGTACGGATTACGTTATGCAGGAGATACATCTTGCCTTCGCGGATTAGACTCCTCACCGGCGGGTTAGCCAGCATAACCTCTACGGCAGCGATTCTCCCTTTGCCATCAGCGCGGGGGACAAGCACCTGGCAGAGTATAGCCACCAGCAGTGAAGCCAGACGCATCTGAGCCAGATGGCGCTCATGGGGCGGGAACAAATCTATTATCCTCTCCGCCGCCTGGGAGGAACTGGGGGCATGACCGGTAGAGAGGATTAGGTGGCCAGTCTCAGCCAGGGTAAGCACCGCCGAGGCAGTATCCAGGTCCCTCATCTCACCCACCAGAATTACATCCGGGTCCTGCCTCAAGACATGCCTCAATGCCTCAGCAAAGGACAGGGTATCGGTGCCCAACTGCCGCTGGGTTATGGCACATTTAAGAGTGGGGTGAATATACTCAATAGGGTCTTCCATGGTAACCACATGGCGACTTTCCGTGGTGTTCAGATGGTGAATCATAGCCGACTGGGTGGTGGTCTTACCGCTACCGGTAGGTCCGGTAACTATTATCAGTCCTCGCGGCTTGAGGGCAAGATCCTTATATATCTGAGGCAGTCCTAGCTCATCTATAGTCGGGATTTGCTCCGGCAACAAGCGTATGGCAAGGCTGACGGTACCGCGCTGCTGAGCAGCATTGCAGCGGAGACGACCAACATCAGCTAAGGTAAAGCCAAAATCAAGCTCCAGCTGGCTGTTGAACTCTTCCCTCTCCTGAGGCGTAGTTAACTGCAGGAAAGCCTGGTTTATATCATCAGCAGTTAGTGCTGTTGCCCCTTCCAGCGACTCCAGTT
The DNA here is from genome assembly GCA_964496725.1 of uncultured Dehalococcoidales bacterium. Taxonomy (GTDB): domain Bacteria; phylum Chloroflexota; class Dehalococcoidia; order Dehalococcoidales; family E44-bin46; genus JAZGHN01. Next base: position 11,935 of record CAZCAS010000032.1, on the reverse strand, counting down.
TGCCGTTAATCCGCAATAGCGCCGGGCTATCAACAACCAGGTGCAAATCGGAAGCATCCACCGACTTAGCTTTACGCAGTAATGAAGAGATATCCATTCCTCGTCCCTACTTTATCAAAAGTTCAAAATCGTACCATATAATCCACCCATGTTGCTCTCGCGCATTTATAGATGAGACGATAACGTTGCCAAAGCTGGTCCTTAAATCTCTGGCATATCCGAAAGCATTCTCCTCAATTGGGGCTATGCCCTTTACCTTTATCGTTTCACCCTCATGTTCAATCCCGGTCAGTCTTATAGCCCCTGGCGTCAGGTTAACAATATTGACCAAGTCACCGCTCACCTGTTCCCGACCGGCTTCCAGAGAGGCTAAGGTATTATTAAATAGTCCCGCCCTGGTCTCCACCGGCGCAAGCTGGGCTCCTACATCCTTAATCTGCTGCTGCAGTGCTGCCGCTTCACCAAGCTGCAGGGCAATACTGCTTTGAAGCGGGGCTAGCTGGGAATTCAGCAGCGAGTTATATCCAGACTGGTTGTGGACCATAAATCCCATGAAAATCAATAAGCCAGCGCCGAGTACGATACCAACCCGGCCAAGGACGCTTCGTAAGCCAACAACCTTGGGCTGGTAAGCCTCAGGCAGAGCATTAAAATTCACCAGGGAAACGTTATCCCCGTCCCTTTCGTACTTAAGCTCTTTAAGCGCCAGCCCGATGTTGACCATAAAGTCATTGGCGTCAAAGCCCTCAGGAGATTCTACCGGCGATGGCAATATTGACACCGGACACCCCAACTTGCCCCCCAGCGATTGCCAGCCTTCCGGCAAACGGTCTAAGTCACTACAAATAAACATCGGCACCGTTGAATCCAGAGGGTCTTCCCGGTGGCTGGAATTATAGAAGTCGACAGTCCTATCAACCTCTTCAGTTATAGCCGATAGCCTTTCCGCCGCCGATGTAACCTCACCGTCCAAAGATAGCCGGTGGATTAGCTGTGGGAGCCTATCTTCCATAACCACAATGTCAAGGTGGTCTAACTTGGTATTAATAATTATCGCCCTGGGCTCATCCAGGGTGCGGCACAGGGCTAACGGGGCTAGGTCCATAACATATGGTTGAACACCTGCCTTACGCAGTGTCCTGACCAGGACATCAGCCACATTGCGGGGAAAAACGGCTAAGAAAACGTGGGTTTCTCCCGGCGGGGCAGGAAGACGCTGATATGAAAGGTAGACTTCTTCTAAAGGCATTGGTATCACCCTTTTTGCCTCCTGCTTTACCGCCTCAGGAAGTATCGCATCCGGCAGTTCGGGCAGGGAAATCAGACGGTATAAGGAATTGAGCCCGCTTAGACCGGCAACAACCTTCTTCGTCCCGATCTTCGTCAGCCTAAATAGCTTACTAAGCTCCTCAGAAACCCTGGCTTCATCCAGGACAAGCCCCTGGTTGACCAGACCTGGCTCCAAGGGTAAGCTAGCCCACTTCTTTACCCCCTTGCCCTCAACTACCAGCAGGTTAACTGCGTCATCTCTAACGAATACGGTAGTAACTTTTTCCGCCATAGTTATTCACCCCCGTAGCTATAGCCAACAAACTTAATGGTGGCTGTCGGCAGTTCCCTCTCCTCCCAGACGGGTTGAGGCTCAGGGACTCTTATATCCACTACTTCCACGGTAGCACTGGCAAAACGCTCATCCTTAGCTATGGCATCAACCAGGCTAAGTACACTATTCACCTCACCCCTAACCTTCACCTCAAAAGAGATAGTAACGAAGATAATATCCTCTACCTCTTTCTCACGCGGGTTCTCCGCCGCCATACTCATTATCTCCAGGCTGTACCTGTCGGCAAGCTCAGATAATACCTCATTGTACTCAATACTCGCCTCCAGTCTGGGAAAGCTTGCCACAGCGCTACTGAGAGATGCGTGAGCTTCACCCAGTTCGCTCTGCTGCTGGGCCAGCTCGCCTTCCAGGGACTCCCTCCCCAAAATGAGCTTGGTCAACTGAGTCTGAGTCCCAGCCAAATTTTGCTCCAGCTCCTTCCCCTCGCCATGCTGCCGGGCATAAATCATAGCCAGGGTAGCAAAGGCAATAACGAAAGCGCCAATTCCCAAAACTAGCCAGGCTGTCCTACCTAACCTCATTTTCATCACCTCACTAAGTAACTAAGAGTACCTCCGCTGGTAACCTCGCTACGGAAGGAGAGAATGATATAGATCAGAGTAAACCCATCACTGGGGGAAGGCAGGTTAATCTCAGCATAGGTGTCCCCCGACCTCAACACGTTGCTACTCCAAGTGATATATTGTGGCGGGTTAGCGGTAGGGTCTACTCCCGGTGTGTCAATATCAACCCCGCTAACGGTACCGAGCACTAGAGACCGGCTGTTCCAGATATTATTAGGGCTATACTTGGAATTACTGGTGGTATTGATGCCGTCCCAGAGCCTCCTCCAGGTACCGCTGGGTCCGGTAACCTTGATATAATCGTTAGTATTGGCCTGATCCCCCTCGCCAACAAAGCAGGTAAGCTTAGCGGCATTGGTCTCGCCCGAAATCTGGGGCGGGACGAGAAAGCCGCTAATCTTGCCTCCGGGTTGACCATCACCATCAAAATCAGGGTCGGCATTATCGCCAAAGCCCTCGGCAAAGGTAAAATTGGGGTTCTTTATATCGTAAAGGTACAACTGGTGTCCCTGAGTATCCGGGCTGGAGTAGATGATAACCAGCGACCAGCCAGCATAAGAAGCATTGTACCTGTTCTGCGTATTCCCGGTATCCGGAATTTGCTTATTCGGATCGTAAGAACTAGCCCCAGGTAATTTTGTCGCTGGGGTGCCCAGGGGATAGCCGGTGTAGCCTACGGTAGAGCTGCCGGAAGAGTTATAGAGATAGAACGAATATCCCGGAGACGTATGGTTACTTGAAGGAAGGTCTGGTGTGCGGGGAAAGTTTGTCCTGGGCGGAGTCTGGTCTATGACCTCATCGACATGACTCAAGGTATAGGTGCCACTGCCATTGGGGCCAACCACCTCGTCGTCAATGAACTGCTCAATCAGAGCAGTGGCATCATAAAGGCAACAATAGTACCAACAATTGGGGGAGTCATTAGTTTTAATGCATACCTGCCAGTGGTCAGCGGTTACATTATGCATGGCACCAGCGGTACCGAAGCTGACGGTGTTAATTTTAGCATTGGCAATTATTTCGGGCAGGTTATCGGCGTCATACACTTGCCCTGTCAAGTCGTCTGTGTCACTGCTAAAATACCACCCACTAGGATAAGGGTCCTTTTTCCCCTGATTAGTGTACCAATACCAGTAATAATGGTCTATAAATCCTGACCAGTAGAGATAGGCGGCCTTCATGGTGGCATTAGCCGGAATCTGGCCTTCGCTACTGCCCGAAGCGATGGTGGCGCTACTCTCCTTAAGAAGACGATTCCGGACGCTACTCTGATCAGGGTCAGGCATCATCAGGGTATTGCCAACAGCGACGTAGTCTCCCGACACCTCTGCGCCGAGCTTGCGCATTTCAATTTTAGCCGCATAAGCTTCAACAGTGGTCTTCTTATCGGTGACACCAGCCGTGGAAAGAATCCTATATATCTGGACATCGGCATCCCAGGCATAATCAATACCGCTAACTCCATTGGTATCTACCCAGGAGATAGCCGCCGCGGGGAACTGCTGTGATGGACCTGAAAATTGGAAGGTGAAGCTCTTCACCATCGGGGAGCCGGTACTGCCAGAGCCAGGGAAATCACTCAACGGAACAGAGCCGAGAGTCCAGACCACAGCCTCGCCACTCTTGTAATGTTCATCAACAGCTGGGTCAGCATATGGAGCCGTATCGGAGTCACCAGCCAGGCTACAATCGCCCACGTAGTGAAAGCCAGTCGGCAGCCATATGCCTACCTTCTGCACCTGCAGAGCGCTGGGTCCCTCACTACCATAATAATAGATAATCCCGATTTGGTACTTCGTCGCTGACGTCCCGCTGAGACCGCCGACTATCATCAGCTTAGGCGGATTCTCCTCGGTACCCTCAACAATCAGCCTTGCCTCCTCCGGGCTTGGAGCATCTATACCCTTGGGAACCCAGATATTCTCTAAAGTAATCTTCACATCTCTGTCATTTACCTTATTACCATATGCATCCGGTGCTAGGTCGTAATCCCACGTGTAGTTGTCAGGGTCGTAGTCAGAATAGGCATACTGGTCATAATCAGGGTCATCACCGCCGAACAGGTCGCTATTCAGGTTTTTATTGTTCACCTGCCATATGACATCCTCAACGCCGGAGTCAGCAGCGTATAACAGATACATCCCCTCCTCATAGACATCCTGGCCAACCTTAAGCCCGGAGCTCATATAAGAGAGAAACGGGGCGATGATAAGGCTACCGAAAAGCATCATGACCAGGACTATCATAAGAGCCTGCCCCTTCTCACCCTTAACCAGTTTCTTCGACGCCTTTCCCTTCACCAATCTCCTCTCCTGGCTACTACGAGCCTGGTCTGGGAACTATCCTATATACCCGGCTCTCACTCTGTTCTTGCGAGCCAGCGCCTACGGTAACAGTTACCGTGAAAGTAAAAACACCCCCGGTAAAGTCACACATGGTCTTTGCTGGGGCTGGGTCGATAAATCGAGCTATCAGAGCCTGCTGCACCCCATCGTCACGCCATAATTCCATACCCTCAGCCGCACCCTCAAAGGTATAAATAACCGTGTTCAGCGTGTCATTCCAATCAATCCAGCTTAAGGTGACAGACTCAAGCTGCCCATCACCGTCCTCCACAATATCAGGCTCCCCTTGAATCAGCTGGGCATCACGGCTCACCCAGTAGCCAGCATTCTGCACCTGCCTGACGGCAGTCATATGGTTACTGGTGCGAGCACTCCCGGTAACCAGCTGAAAAAGGGTCATAGTAACGCCAGTGGAGAGAACACCACTAATGGCAAGAGCAAGCATTAGCTCCACTATGGTAAAACCCATCTGGCTCTTACTTATTATCCCTAACTTATGCTTCTTCATAGCCGCATCGACCGGTAACTTTCTAAACTAACTACCTCCGGTTTTTCCATATGGCTGACAACCACCGTTATCTTCTGGATACCGTTATCGAGAGCATGCAGCGGCTCAACACTGACGGTGATAATATAGCCATCATAGCCGGGGGGAAGCGCATGCGGGTCTTCTCCATCCCACCATCCTGGAAACTGCCCCGTAGGCGATGTCCCCGAAGGGAGCTCGTAAGACCAGGGGGCAGTACTATAATTCTGGCTCTTAACATATTCCATCTCACTGCGGGCCAGGCTTTCGGCAGATGTCTGTTCATCAGCAATAAAGACCGCCTGGGAGGCAGTGGACATAGCACTGAAAAAGGCAACGGAAACTATCCCCAGCAGGGCAATGGAAATCATAACCTCGGCTAGGCTGAAGCCTTTTTCACCTTTCATCAACCTCATCTCCTAAAAATTGACCTGCCCATAGATAGAATACATGGCTGAAAGCAAGGATACGGCAAGGAAGCCAATGGCTATGGCGATAATTACCACCAGAGCCGGCTGAATAAGCCCAATGGCGGCACTCATCTTGTCATCAGCCTCGACCTCATAGCTCTGGGCTACAGTGGTCAGTGTATTATCCAGGTTACCGGTTTCCTCACCAACCCCCACCATCTGCACCATCAAAGGCAAAAACACGGCATTCTTTGCCATAGGTTTGAATAAGCCTTCACCCCGAATCAACTCCTGCTGAGTATCAGTCAGCGCATTGACCATAACCTTGTTATTAGTGCTGCGAAGAGCCTGGGTCAAGATTTCAGGCAAGGGCAAGCCGACCCTGAAGAGAAGGGCTATAGTTCGGCAACAGCGGGAAAGCTCGTTAAGCTGATTGACTCGCCCAATTACCGGTAAGGTGAGTAGTAATCTATCCTTCTGGTACCTGCCGGCTGGCGTTCGGCTATAGATATAGCCAATGGCGGCAACGGCTATAAACCCAAGCAGAAGATAAAGACCGTTATTCATAAGCCAGTCAGCCAAGCCGATAACCATCCTCGTTGTTAGAGGCAACTCAGCACCGAAGGCACTGTACAGGGAAACAAATGAAGGCATAACAAAGGTGACAAGTATGCTTACCACTATTACACCGACAACAGCCAGCATAATGGGATAGGTAAGGGCACTTTTAAGCTTCTTCTGGGTGTCAACTCCCCTCTCCAGATAGTCAGCCATTTGCCTCAGCACCACGCTCAGGTTACCACCCTGCTCACCAGCGGCTATTGTCCGATAGTATATCTCAGGGAAAGCCCGGGGATGCCGGCTCATCGCCGATGACAATGAGCTGCCACCACGAATGTCAGCGGCTACTTCGCCAATCACCCTCTTAAGGTTGGGGTTTGTTACCTGACCTTGCAGGAGGTCTAAAGAAGTAACGATGTCAGTGCCAGACTCAAGGAGCAAAGCTAACTGACGGGAAAACATTATTATTTCCTTGGTCTTTACCCGGGAAAAGCGAGCCCGCAGCTTGGTGGTATCGAAAAAGGGAGTTACCACCTTGAGGCTGACCACCTGATAGCCACCATAACTTAATAGATTGGTGGCGGCTTCCTCGGTGTCAGCTGCGAGCTTGCCCCTGACCAATCTTCTGTCATCCGTATAAGCTATATACTGGTAATCCATCGAACCTCCACCTAGTCTGGAGAGAAGGCAGTGCGCAAGACCTCAGAGGGGGTAGTAATACCTGCCTTCACCTTACGCATACCATCAGTCATCATCGTTACCATGCCGTCCTTAACTGCTTGAGCCCGCATCTGGCTAGTGCTCGCCCGGCTGGTAACCAGTGCCCTTATACTGTCAGTTATCGTCAGAAGCTCAAAGAGCCCCGTCCGACCCAGATAACCGGTATAAGCACATGACTTGCAACCAGTACCATAGAAAAATTCCGTCCGCTTTTCCCCCATTTCCTTTTCGTAAGCCATCTGCTCCACTATCGGAACTTCAATAAGATGACTACAATCAAGGCAAATGCGGCGCACCATTCGCTGGGCGACAACACCAATAACCGCCGAGGCAACGAGGAAGGGCTCTATACCAAGGTCAAGCAGCCTTGAGAGCACACCAGCGGCATCGCTGGCATGGACCGAAGACATCATTAGATGTCCGGTCAAGGCGGCTTGAATCGCTATATTAGCTGTTTCAGCATCACGTATCTCACCGATCATTATCACATCGGGGTCAAGACGAAGTATAGACCTCAGTCCAGCAGCAAAGGTTATACCAGCCTGAGGATTAACCTGAATCTGATTAATATCCTTAAAGCGGTACTCAGCCGGGTCCTCAATGGTAATGACGTTTCTCCCCAGACAGTCAAGGGAATTGATTGAGGCATACATGGTGGTAGTCTTACCGGCTCCGGTTGGACCGCTGGTCACAATCATGCCGTAGGGAACCTTGAGCATGGCTTGATACGCTGCCAGACAATCCGGTAACATGCCAAGCTCAGACAGTTCCAGAGTAGCCATTGACTTATCCAGAAGGCGCAGCTCTGCCATCTCACCATTAACCGTGGGCGTGGTAGCCACCCTCACATCTATATCCCGCCCCTGGCTCTTAATGGTAAACTGACCATCCTGAGGACGATGGCGGTCGGCAATATTCAAATCAGACAGGATTTTGATTCGGGAAATAAGAGCCAGATGTATGCTGAGGGGTAGAGACATGAGGTCATGGAGGGTACCATCAATGCGGTAACGCACCCTTAACCTGTCCTCTTCAGGCTCAATATGGATGTCAGAGGAACGGGCTTTAACTGCTTCCTCAACGATAAGGTTGAGGGCTTGAGCCAGAGGAGCATCAGTATCAGAACTAGCGACAAGCTTCTCACCAGCTATCTCAGGGGGGATAGTGATACGGGCAAGCTGCTTTTCAATCTCGCCATAGCTTTTGTAGTTAAAGTCTATAGCGTCACGGACTTCTTTGGCGCTGGCAGCTATAGGTTTAATCCTCATCCGGCACAGGGCGGAGAAAGCCTCCAGGGCAAAGATGTCGGTGGGGTCAGCCATAGCTACCTGGAGGGTATCACCGGACACCTCCAGAGGGATAGCATTATACTTCCTCGCCATCACCTCAGGGATTAATTGCAATGCTTCAGGCTGAGGCGCCTGCTTAATGGGCATGGGGCGAAACTCAGCCGCCGGAGTCGCTGGCTTTTCCGACTTGGGCGGCTGGGGGACAATTTTTTTACCTGCCTCAAGGACCCTTATCCCCTGGTGCTGGGCAAATTGCCCTGCCTCAGGACTAAGCCGCGGCGAGACAACGATGACCTTATCATCAACGCCAGCCTCATAAGCCTTGGTGTCAAACAAGGATACCTGCTCCAGGGTTACCTCTTCCTTACCGGTGAGGAAATCTATACCCAGGCTCTGACCGACCTGGTCGCTATCAGAATAAGCAATTACATCAAAGGTATATTCCACCCCGGACTTGCCCTTAACCTTAGCGTTCTTCTCAACCTTATAGCCGAGATTGGTCAAGGATTCAGCCAGTTGCTCCTTTGTCTCAAACTTAAAGGGTGCCTCCGGCTTAACTGGCGGCGTCGGCTTTAACTCCAGTAAGGTCGCTATTTGCTCCTTCTCAATGACCTTTATTCGCTGCTTCTGGGCTAACTGTTTTGCCTCCTGACTGAGTCCAGGGACGGAAATAAGCATCCGGCTAAGGATGCCGGTATCGTAGGCTTTGTTGGCGAATCTAAAGATAGTGCCCACCTCCACCTCCCTATCACCCCCAGGGGCAAAGCAGATGGCTAGGGTGTTGGTGGTAAAGCCGTCATCCTTTCGGGCGAGCATATCAAAGATATGCTCAACCCCTGACTTCCCGGTGAGTTTAGCCCCCTGAGCTACCTCATAGCCCAGCTTACGCAAATACTCCTCAACCTGGGCTTTTAATTCCGAGCCCATCTCTAATTGGCGCATTTTACCCTTCACCCCCAGCCACTCAGGTATAGGCCAATTCGCCAAACGGTAAATATCCACGGTATGGCTGGTCTTTCCGCCGTCTTCCTGCTTCAAATTGTCCATTTCTGCTCTCAAATTAGGCAGGTGTTTATCTTGGCCCTCCAACGGGGACCCTTCTCTGACCATTAGCTATCCTATTCTCCTGGGACAGGAAGTAAGCAATATCCTCCTGCCTGAACCTCCGGTCCCCCCGGGAGCCGATGCGGTACGCCCTCAGCACCCCCTGATTACTCCACCGCCTCACCGTGTTCAGATGCACGTTAAGAAGACGAGCGACATCGCTTGCGGTTAGCATAGGGTCAAGATTCTTGTCAATCACCATTTTGTCAATCGCCATATTTTGCCCTACCTTCTGAACTACCTTAAACTTACCTATTACCACTGTAGATTATCTTACTTCCCGATACAATCACCCAAATAGGTCATCAACTATAGTAAATAGGTATTAGGAATAATGAGCTACCCCAAATAGCCCTCAACAACCTATTGGCGATGCCGCTCGGTGGAATGCTATAATAGGTGGCACCACCGATTTTGGAGGGACCATGGTTAATCTGGATGACCCTATGATGTACCAGCAGACTGACAGCTCGGGGATGCTTTCCCATCTGCACGAATTCCCCGAGCAATGCCAGCAGGCATGGGAAAGGATTATGCGCTTTAACCTCCCCCCAGAATACAAGAAAACAGAACGGGTTATTATTCTGGGAATGGGCGGTTCAGCTATCGGTGGGGACTTTGTCCGCCGGCTCGCCCTGGCGGAAAGCAAGGCACCGGTCTGGGTACAGCGCGATTACAGCCTGCCCCCATTTATTGACGAGAACACCCTGGTCATTGCCTCAAGCTATTCAGGGAACACCGAGGAGACCCTATCCGCCTTCACCCAGTCCCTCAAGACCAAGGCGAAAAAGCTGGTGCTCACCACCGGCGGCAGGCTTAAAGGGCTAGCCGAACAGGAGAGCATCCCCGTCTTTGTTATTGATTACCAGGCACCACCGAGAGCCGCCTTCCCCCACAGCTTCATCCCCCTGCTTGGCATTTTCCAAAAACTTGGCTTGCTCAGGGGTAAATCGGCAGAGCTAAAAGAAGGACTGCAAACTTTGAATAAACTAGCCAAGGACTTAATTGAAACCACGCCCCTGGCTTCTAATGCGGCAAAGCAACTGGCGACCAAGCTATACCGTCATGCGGTGGTAATCTACGGGGCGGAGTTTCTCTCCGAGGTAGCCCGGCGCTGGAAGACCCAGCTCAATGAGAACAGCAAGACCATGGCTTTCTTCGAGCTCTTCCCCGAGCTCAATCATAACGCCGTCGTTGGCTACGACCTCCCCACCGAGGTAAAGGATAAGGTCTTTGTCGTCTTACTGCACTCCAGCCAACTAAACCCCCGAAACCGGCTCCGCTATGAGGCTACCGCCCGGCTAATGGCTAAGGCAAAAATCAAGCACCAACCGGTGGGGGCTAGAGGAAAAACCCCCCTCGCCCAGATGATGAGCCTGATTCTTTTCGGTGATTATGTCAGCTTTTATCTGGCGATGCTAAATAGCATTGACCCCACCCCGGTGGACTCCATAGACTTCGTTAAGAAATACCTGGCGCAGGAGAGGCAATGAAGGCGCTGGTCTTGTGCGCTGGCAAGGGAACAAGGCTCAGACCACTTACCAATACTACGGCGAAACAACTCCTGCCCATCGCCAACAAGCCCATCTTGTTCTACGTCCTGGAGCAGCTCGAAGAGGCAGGAATCAATGATATTGGCATCATCGTCTCTCCAGACAACGGCCAACAAATAAAAGGGGCGGTGGGCGACGGCTCAAGATGGGGCGCTCACATCACCTATATTGTCCAGCCGGAGCCGCTTGGTCTGGCTCACGCGGTAAAGATGGCTCGGGATTTTCTGGGCGACTCCCCCTTCCTCATGTTTTTAGGCGATAACCTCATTGAGGATGGCGTCAAAGAATTTATCGAGGAGTTCAATACCCACCACCCCGATGCCCTTATCCTCCTCAAAGAAGTGTCCAACCCACGCCGCTTCGGGGTGGCTGAGGTTAACAAGAAGGGAGAGGTCGTCCGCCTTACCGAGAAACCGAAGGCGCCAAAGAGTAACCTCGCCCTGGTTGGGGTTTACCTCTTCACCCCCCAAATCCACGAGGCGATTGCCCGCACCGAGCCGTCAGGGCGGGATGAGCTTGAGATAACCGACGCCATCCAGAAGCTCCTTGAGATGGGCAAACCGGTTACGAGCTATACTCTTAAGGGGTGGTGGTTTGACATCGGTACCAAGGATGACCTCTTGCGAGCGAACCAGTTTATGCTTGATAGGCCTCCTGAAGCGGGACATCAAGGGTAAGGAATCGGAATGGCAGACAAACCTTCCTTAATGGCAGACGGGACGGTATACAGTAAAAGAAAGAACTTCACCCCCTTCTCCACACCCCCGGTAGAAGCCTACATCCCAATCGTAGGCGAGGAGAAGATAGAGAGGCTACACAGGGCAGCGGAGAGGGTGAAGGGTCTAAAGCTGCTGGAGCTAAACTCCAGTGCCCAGGGGGGAGGGGTGGCGGAGATGCTTTTTAGCTCTATCCCCCTCCTGAACTCGCTGGGTATAGAGGCGGAATGGAAGGTTATCCGGGGAAATGAGGAGTACTTTGAATGTACCAAAAGCCTGCACAACCTGCTACAGGGTATGGAGGGCACCTTTACTCAAGAGATGAAGCAGTGCTATGTTGACACCCTCACCGAAAGTGCCAGAGCCAATCTTATCGATTACAAACCGGAGGTAGTGCTTGTCCATGACCCGCAGCCACTGGGGTTAAGCCACCTCCTCAAAAAACCCGGTGAAACCTGGCTCTGGAGATGCCATATAGATATTGAGGAGGCGACCTTAAGGGCTAACCCTGACCTATGGTATTT
>CAZCAS010000031.1:0-13026 GCA_964496725.1 uncultured Dehalococcoidales bacterium | reverse complement strand
TTTGAAGGAGAGGGGGAGGTATCGGGTAAGAGGGGCTTCGCCCCTCTTGGACTCCCTATAATCATTTATGTCCCCTCATCATCTTCATAAACTTCTCGAACATATAGACATTGTCCCAGGGGCCGGGGGAGGCTTCGGAGTGGTACTGGATGGCGAAGAGGGGCAGCTTCTTATGGCGCAGCCCCTCTACGGTATCGTCATTTAGATTCATATGGGTAACCTCCAGTTGCTTGCTCATGGTACCGGGGTCAACGGCATAGCCGTGATTCTGGGTGGTGATGTGGACTTTGCCCGTATCCAGGTCTCTGACCGGGTGATTGCCCCCGCGATGTCCAAACTTCAGCTTGAAGGTCCTGGCACCGAAGGCGCGGGCGATAAGCTGGCAGCCGAGGCAGATACCCATCGTTGGCTTCTTGCCTGCCAGTTGCTTAACCGTGCCCACGATGTAATCGAGCAGTTCCGGGTCGCCGGGGCCGGGGGAGAGGAGGATGCCATCCGGTTTCATATCCAGTATCTCCTCCGCCGGGGTAGAGCAGGGCACGGCGGTTACCTCACACCCTAGACGTGTCAGGATGCGGAGGATATTGTATTTTAAGCCGCAGTCGAGGGCGACAACTTTACATAAAGATTTTCGGCTCTTTTCAGGGTTGGTGGATTCTAATGGCCACTGGTATGGAGAATCAGTGGTTACCTGCTTGACAAAATCCTCTGACCCATAGCTGGGCAGCTTTTTAAGCTCAGCCAGAGCCTCCTCAGGGGTCTTATCATGGGTGAAAATGCCCATCATCACCCCCGAAGTGCGCAGTCGACGGGTGATAGCCCTCGTATCCACGCCGTAGATTCCGGGTATGTTGTATTCCTTGAGGAACCGGTCGAGGGTGCTGTTGTTAAGATAGTGACTGGGCTCAAGGCACTCCTCTCTGACCACGAAGCCTCTCACCTGGATTTTCCTTGACTCAAAGTCATCCTTATTGGTGCCGTAGTTGCCGATGAGAGGGTAGGTGGGGACCAGAATCTGCCCGGCATAGGAAGGGTCGGTCAGCATCTCCTGATAACCAATCATGCTGGTATTGAATACCACCTCGCCATGGGTGCTGTCCTCAGCACCAAAGGCGTAGCCGTGATAAACTGAGCCGTCCTCTAAGACTAATAGTGCCTCTTTAGTCATCCGCTCTCCCTCACTGCGATAGAATCGTCCTTATAGACCATCTTCCCCTGCGATATAGTTGCCATTACCTTGCCTTTAAGGGTGGAACCAGCCAGAGGTGTATTCTTCCCTTTGGAGGCGAAGTCTCTGGTATCCACCACCCATTCCTTATCGGGGTCGAAGATGGTGATATCGGCTGGAGTCCCAACTTTAAGGCTGCCCAGCTTTTCATATTTGCCACCGATAATCTTTGCCGGCTGGCAGGTGAGCTTGGAGATGAGAGCGGTCAGGGTTAGCTGTCCGCCATGTACCAGAGTCATCAGGCTACCGAGGGCGGTTTCCAGTCCGCTGATGCCGAAGGGGGCTTCAGCGAATGCTGCGCTCTTATCGGCTTCGGTGTGGGGGGCGTGGTCGGTGGCGATGACATCGATTACATTTTCCTTAAGTCCCTGAATTAGGGCCTGGATATCCTGCTTCGTTCTCAGCGGCGGATTCACCTTGGCATTGGTGTTATAGCCGAGCGCCTTTTCCTCGGTCAGGGTGAGGTGGTGTGGGGTAACCTCGGCGGTGACCCTTACCCCTTTATTTTTGGCGCGGCGAATGAGCTCCACCGAGAACGCGGTGGAGACATGGGCGATGTGCAGTCTGCCACCGGTGAGATGAGCCAGAAACAGGTCGCGGGAGACCATAATCTCCTCCGCAGCCTCCGGTATTCCCTTAAGGTTCAGTTGAGACGATATTATCCCTTCATTTATCATTCCGCCTTCGGTGAGGATGGTATCCTCGCAGTGGTCAATGATGGGTAAGCCCAGCTTTCGAGCATGCTCCAGGGCACGGCACATCAGGTCGGTTCTCATCACCGGACTGCCATCGTCGCTGAAAGCTATTACCCCGCACGATGCCATCTCTGGCATCGGGGCCAACTCCTCACCCTTTCTCTCCTTGGAGATACAGCCGATGGGGAGAACACGGACCACGCCTTGTGAGGAGGCTAAAGAATTTACGTGGCTTATAGTAAAACCGTTGTCCAGGGGTGGCTTGGTATTTGGCATGCAACAGATGGTGGTAAAGCCGTCTCTGGCAGCAGCCTGACTTCCGGTAGCGATAGTCTCCTTCTCCTCAAAACCGGGCTGTCTGAGGTGGCAGTGGAGGTCAATAAACCCGGGGCAGACTATCATCCCCTCGGCGGGAAGGGTAGCATAACCCGACTGGGGTGGAATTGGTTTTCCCGTGCTTATCCGCGCAACTTTGCCTTTGCTGATAAGCACGCTGCCAATTTCATCTATCCCCTGGTCAGGGTCGATTATATGACCCTCTTGAATAAGTAAAGACTCCATTGCTTTCTATATATTAATCGCTTTCCCTGGTATAGTGACTGGGCTTGAAGCCATGGTCTTTGGCTTCACTTTCTGAGGCGAAGATAATCAGATTCTCAGGCTTGATTTTTTTAGCCAGATAGCTATCGGCACTATGGTATCTTTTCGTGTCTATCTTACCTTCATGCCAATCTGAGCTGGCGATATATTTGGGTTCGAAGCCGTGTTCACAATAGACACATCTCAGTGTCAAAGGGCTGGTTTTGACCATCTTGAATTCGGACTTAAGGTATTTTATTTCGGTTTCCTGCACTGAGACGCATCTGGGATTTGGGCATCTCGGGCCATAATCGCGCTGATAAACGGGGTAATCTGGTTGAGGCGAAGGTTCTTCGGCAAGGGAGATTTCTTTAACGCCTAGCAACAGGGCAATTAGTGCCATCCTGATGGGCACTCCCAAGGCTGCCTGCTTGAAGTACATGCTCCGTGGGTCGGTATCCAGCTCATAGGCTAGCTCGTCAACTCTGGGCAGGGGATGCATAATGATAGTTTTCTTGAACTCCTTTTCCTTAAGTAGCTTCTTATCTACCACCGGGTATTTTTCTTCCACTCCTTTTGCTTCGCCGGGGGTGGCGAATCGCTCCTTCTGAGGTCGGGTGACATACAGGGCATCAACTCCCCGCTCCAGTTCAACCTGGATACTCACATCAGGCATCATGGCTAGCTGATGAGGGCTTCCAGGCGTTATATAGACAGCATCCAGGGTTGAAAGCCTTTCCTTAACAGCTGAGTTAGATGTCTCGGGTTTCTCTATTTCGCCCCCGTATTCGGCGACTAGCTTTTCAATAATGTGCTGTGGCACCTCCAGGCCTGGGGTAGGGCAAAAGAGGATATTGGCTCCTAACTTGGCCAGGGCGAAGATTAGCGAATGCACCGTTCGCCCGTACTTTAAATCTCCCCACAAGGCAATCTTTAGTCCCTTGATGGTCTGCCTTGTCTTTTTGATGGTGTAGAGGTCACATAAAGTCTGAGTCGGGTGCTGGTGACCTCCATCGCCGGCATTTATTACGGGGACACCTGCGTAGTCGGCAACCACCTTGGCTGCCCCTTCCCAGGGATGGCGGATTACAATTATATCGGCGTAACTACCGATTACTCTGGCCATATCAGCGATACTTTCGCCTTTAGCCAGCGAGGTTGCTTTTGCATCAACCGCACTTATGACACTTCCCCCGAGTCTATGCATTGCTGTTTCGAATGACAGCCGTGTCCTGGTGCTGGGTTCAAAGAATAGACTGGCCATTATCTTCCCCCGGCATAGTCCGTACTGCTCATTCATGGAGGCTGACATTTCATCGGCCAATGAAAACAGTGCCTCCATTTCCTTGTTAGATAAATCGTCTGCGATAACTAGGCTTCTATTTGCCAGAGCCATGTCACTTTCCTTTCATTATGCTTGTCATCTCGACTATGTCTATAATGGCTACTTCATCTACGCCGTCGGTTTCTACCAGCCGAACCTGTATTTCCTCGTGCCTGGAACTGGGCACATTCTTACCTACATAGTTAGCGCGTATCGGCATTTCGCGATGACCGCGGTCGATAAGCACAGCCAGCTGAATTAATTTTGGTCGTCCCCGGTCAGTGAGGGCATCCATGGCAGCACGAGCGCTGCGTCCTGTATAGAGAACGTCGTCAACCAGTACTATGGACTTGTCATCAATGCCGGCCGGAATTTCAGTGCGCTGGACAATGGGCTGTGGGTCTAGTTCTGAGAGGTCATCTCGATACAGGCTGATATCCAGAGCGCCAACAGGTATCTTCAGTCCCTCAAAATCTCCTACGAGGGCAGCTAATCGCTTAGCCAGGGGCACACCGCGAGTACGCATGCCGACCAGTATAAGTTGCCCTGTAGTCTTATTTTGCTCGATGATTTCGTGGGCAATACGTGCCAGCGTCCTTCTGATATCCTCTGGCGTCATTATAATTTTTTCAGGCATTAAAAAACCCCTCGCCTGTGCTGGCAAGAGGTCTTGCATCCGGTTTCTTACATTTCCCTTGCCAGCCTCTCCGGACTAGCTTAAAGGTTTCATTCTAAGTATATATTATACCATATTAATATAGGTTATGGCAAGGTTTTATATTTGGGATTTTTTATTTGCTGTAAAATCATTGACTAATGCTCAAAATTAAACTATATAATTAGCGCATAGAGCCACTTTTTAATGGAGGTGAAAAGTGTCGCAAGAATTGAAGGAGAGGCTGAGGGCTGAAGGCCAAAAGGAAGGATTTGAGTTTTTTGGCGTGGTTGATGCTGCTGAGTTGGCTGAAGTGCCCTTTCCGCCGCATCGGTGCTTGGATACGCCTTATGGGTTCTTGCCAGAAGCCAAAAGCGTCGCTGTATTTGGGATGCATGTCTGGGATCCATTGTTTAATGCAGTGATAACATCGGTGCTACCTGATGGGGCTATTCCTTTCGATGATGTGCCCGGTTCCCAATATTATAACCTTTACTATGAACTCACCGAGGCACGGGCGCATCGCGTCGCTCAGGTGCTCCGAGATGCCGGTTACAAAGCCGTGGTGACACACTTCGTTCATGCCAAGGCAGCGGCGACCATGGCCGGGTTGGGCTGGATTGGGAAACAGACCTTGTGTATTACTCCTATGCTTGGACCTCGAGTGCGATGGTGTTCTGTGGTAACCGATGCCGTCATGCCTTGCGATGAACCATTCAAAGAGGACCTT
The DNA here is from genome assembly GCA_964496725.1 of uncultured Dehalococcoidales bacterium. Lineage (GTDB taxonomy): Bacteria > Chloroflexota > Dehalococcoidia > Dehalococcoidales > E44-bin46 > JAZGHN01. The sequence continues at coordinate 7,815 of CAZCAS010000031.1, read as the reverse complement.
TGCGGTGATTGTACGCTGTGCGTAGAGTCCTGTCCTACCAGGGCTATCATTCCCGGGTCTTCTCAGGGTGTTGAACCGGGTAAAAAGGTAGTCTTTGAGAAGTGCGTTGTTCCACAGGAGATGCTGGCTGAACCAAACGAGGGATGGCAGAAGCATGCCAAAAAATATACCAAGCGTGGTTTTACCGAGTGCCTTATTTGCCATGATGCCTGCCCCATCGGCAAAGAGGAGCATGAACGCCGTCTCAAAGCATATACCACCAAACCGCGAGGTTAACTGATAAGCTATTACGACTTATAGGTGAAGAAGCCTTTTGTCTTGCGGCAGAGCCATACCAGGAATAGCATAAATGGTACCTCTGTCAGCACCCCTACCACTGTAGCCAGGGCAGCCCCAGAAGCTACGCCGAAGATAGTTGTAGCTACTGCCACCGCCACCTCAAAGTGATTGCTACCAGCAATAATAGCTGTCGGGGCGGCGTCCTCATAAGGTAGGCGCATGCGCTTGGACATAAAATAGGCGATGCCAAAGACGATTATGATGTTTATGAATATGGGGATGGCAATAATGCCAACAACCGCTGGCGTTTCTACGATTACATTACCCTGCAGGCTGAACAAGACTACCAGGGTGCTGAGAAGAGCAACGATTGATACTAAGCGCAGTCTGGGGACCAGTCTGGACTCAAACCACTCGATACCCCTCCGGGTAAGTGCCCAGCGCCTGGTTAAGTAACCGAGTAACAGGGGGGTGCAGATATAGATCCCCACAGTAAAGGCTATAGTCTTCCAGGGCACCACAATTCCTGAGATGCCGAGTAGTAGTCGGGTCAGAGGGGCGTAGAGAACCACCATGGTGAGCGAGTTTATAGCGGTCATCACCAATGTATGTCCCATGTTTCCTCTTGCCAGGTAGCTCCACATCAAGACCATCGCAGTGTACGGGGCAACACCAAGAAGAATCAATCCTGCCTGATATGACTGTGCCATCTCGGCAGGCAGGTAGCCTTTAAAGACTATGGTAAGAAATACCATTCCTAAGAGTGCCATGGTAAAAGGCTTAATCGCCCAGTTAGCGATGAGGGTGGCAGCGATTGGCTTAGGGGTTTTACCTGCCCTTATTACTTCGGTGAATGGTATTTGCACCATTATGGGGTAGATCATAAAGAACAGGCAGATGGCTACCGGAATGGAGACACCGGCATAGGTTAGTTCACCTACTTTAGAGGAAAGCTGGGGGAAGCCCCTTCCCAATCCTATCCCGACACCGATGCAAAGGGCTACCCACAGGCTGAGATACTTCTCCCAGAGACCAAGCCTTCTTTCCTTTTCTGCTGCCTGGTTAATAGTGCTGTCCAAATCACGCCTCCTTGATTTTGTTAATGGCTTCGGTTTATGTATGAGGACTATGTTTTATGCTTGTCTGGAATGGGATTTTCTCCAGGAGTCTCAAACCACGGCTTACAGTGGCCTTTTCCCTCCAGAGATCCTCTTACCTTATCTCCCACATGCTTTTTCAGGAATTTTAGAGCCTCCTCGCTGTCGTCATCAATTATAATGCGCACCAGTTCGATAAGCTCCTCATCGGTCAAGGTCAATACAATGGATTTTTTCATAGCTACCGCCTCCCAGCTTTTCATAGTGTAGTAGCATTCGTACCCGTTATTTCGACTGTCCCTTGAACTTCTCTACCACATCACCCCCCGCATCCAGATGAGATTTCAGCCTTCCCCGTTGAGAGCGAACTATTTTGTCGTAGACCGCTTTCTTCAGGAAGATGAGTGCCTCCTTCTCATCACTATCGATGAGTATTCTTTCCAACGCAAGCAATTCCTTTTCGTCAAGAGCTACAGCTGCTTTCCTAATTTCTAGCATGGCACACCTCGACCAGTATTATCCTGAACAGCTTAGCGACTATGACTATTCTTCTAAAATAGTTTTAATAATAAAATCCTTTGCCTGTTTTATATCTTCCTCGTTTATATGCTGGCTGATGTCCTTTTTGGTCTCCGATTCTGCATTAATCGGCTTATTTTCCATTTTTATATCTCTTTGCAAGACGATGTTATGAGTGGTTTTAAGTCCTGCTTTTTCTATTAGTTGCTTGGCACATACCACGGGGCAACCGTCTACAGATATTATCTTCTTGGCTTTGCCCAACTGTGAGTCTATTGAACTCCCGAATATGGGAAGTATCGTCAGGCAACCGATGTTAGCTTTGTCTAGTCCAACTTCCTTCACTGCCTCCAGGGTGGCTAAAGCGGTGACAATACCCACATTAGAGGAGCCACCAAAACACGGGAAAATAATTGCTTTTTCTTCTGTCATCTCGATAATCTCCTTTCTGAGGTATTATTTTATAATCGGCTGATTAAGCCTGCACCCAGAGCACCACACAGTATATTCCCGCCCCGATGAAGACACTGGAGGCTATTTTACGAATGACTTTGTTAATGTCCCCCTCCTTTAGGCGTTTCCTGGCGCTGGGTTTCCTCGGCAGTCAAGCTTTAGGCGTCACACCCTCCCCTTAATCAACCCTTTGACCTCTTCAGGAGTAGGGACCCTGCCTTCGGAGACTTTAGTGCCATCAATGATGAGGCCAGGGGTTAGCATTACCCCTTTATCGGTGATAGTCATTATGTCGTTCACTTCTCTTACTTCCACTTGCTGTCCCAATCCCAGCTCTTTGACCGCCTCCTTAACATTCTCTTTGGTAGCATGGCACTTGGGGCACCCTGTTCCTAGTATCTCGATAATCACTGTTTTACCTCCTTACCTGATTATGCCGAATATATAACCGGTGAATGTAGCCATAACTATAGTCAGGAGCACATAAACCACCGTCTTTTTTGTTCCTATTATATTGCGTAGGACTAGCATATTGGGCAGGCTCAATGCCGGACCGGCAAGAAGTAGGGCAAGAGCAGGTCCCCGTCCCATCCCCAGGTCCATAAATGTCCTCAGTATAGGAACCTCGGTCAGGGTAGCGAAGTACATCAGCGCTCCACTGACAGAGGCGATGGCATTTGCGCTTAGGCCGTTGCTGCCAAGGAAGCCGGCAACGATTGTTTCTGGGATGACCACCTTTAGAATGCCAGCGATGAAGACCCCACCCAACAGCCAGGGTAGTATCATCCTGGTGAAGGAGCCAGTGGCTTTGAGCCATGTCTTAATCTCCTCCCTGCTGAACCAGTGCCAGAGAACGACGCAGAGTACACCTATCAGTACACCAAGAGCTATCCAGTTCTTCTGCGCACCGGAGATGAGGATGCCTATGAGCAGACCGAAGTAGACGCCCAACTGCCACCCCGGCTTGGTGTTTTCTGGGGGGTCAATGGCAAAAGCCACTTCTGTTCTCGTAGCCTCCTGCCTGTGAAAGATAGTCGCCATGGCTATGCCGATGACCACAGCAAAGGTGATAGCGCCAATGGCACGACCAACGCCGAGATCATAGCCCAGCAGCCTGGCAGTGTAGATAATAGCCAGGATATTAATCGCTGGCCCGGAGTAGAGGAAAGCCATGGCTGGGCCCAGACCTGCCCCTCTTTTATATATGCCGGCAAAGAGTGGCAGGATAGTACAGGAGCATACCGCCAGTATCGCTCCTGATACCGAGGCTACGCCATAAGAGAGCCACCTTTTAGTGTTGGGGCCAAAATACTTCAATATCGCCGCTTGGGAAAAGAGGGTGTTTATCGCTCCGGCGATAAACAGGGCAGGTACCAGGCAGGTAAGCACGTGCGCTGATAGATATTCGGTAAGGCCGTTAATACCACCCTGAAGAACAGCTATTGCCGTGGGCATTCAATTCTCCTTCAACTTGCACTAATGCGCATATCCTGATATATCGGGTAAAAAAATTTACTTCCGGCTCAGGTGATGATTGCGAACGCATCCGGGGCCTATTCGTACGGCGCACTTTAGTCTTTCCCTGTCCCGTGTCATTACCTCGTCACTGAGGGGTGAATTTTTGAGCAGCTTGGTTAAAGATATGGCATGGTGATTTGCGGCTTGCCAATCCACGGAGTAGATTATCCATGTTCCGTCACGTTTTGCCTTTAAGAAACCGGCGCTCTGAAGGATGCCGAGATTTCGTGATGCCCGTGACTGGGATATATTCAGGGCTTGCATAATCTCGCAGACACAGCACTCCCTCTCCAGCAATAGCTCCATAATCCTGAGCCTGGTCTCATCGGAGAGCGCCTTTAGTGCCTTAATCAGTTTCTCCATGGTTTTCCCCCAATTATATGCGCATATGCGCATATCCATATATAATATACAGCCTTGTTTCATGCCTGTCAATGCTCCGTACCCTAAGTTTCCATGAATTTTCCTTTAAACTGGGCTGCTTCAAATGTTATAATAGATTGGGATGGATATTCTGGCTGAACTTAATTCAGCTCAGCGAGGAGCGGTGGAGGCAATCAATGGTCCGGTACTTATTCTAGCCGGGCCGGGTAGTGGCAAAACCAGGGTTATCACCCATCGCATTGCTTATCTCATCAAGGTTTGTGGCGTGAGCCCTCGCCAAATTATCGCGGTTACCTTCACCAATAAGGCTGCCAGGGAGATGGAGGAGAGACTTCGTCATCTTGTAGGCAGTCAGCTGAGCGATTTAACTCTGGGCACCTTCCACGCTATTTGCGCTCGCATACTGCGTAGAGATGGCAAGGGGATTGGTGTTGACTCCAGGTTTGTCATCTATGATGAAGAAGACCAGATAGGCTTAATCAAGCGCAGTATTCAGGAAGTAGGTCTTGACCCCAAGCAATATGCCCCCCGGGCAGTAGCCTCAGCCATCAGGGCGGCTAAGGTTCGTCTCATAGGCCCCAAGGACTATGTCAGACGTAGCCGCAGCTATTTTGATGAGGTAGCGCAGCGGGTCTATGAGCGCTATCAGCAGCTCTTGACCGAGAGCAATGCTCTGGACTTTGATGACCTGCTGATGAAGGCGGTGCTGCTATTTAGAAACAACCCTGACGTCCTATCCAAATATCAGAGAAGGTACCAGTATATTCAAGTCGATGAGTTTCAGGATACTAACCTGGTTCAGTATGAGCTGGTAGGACAACTGGGGGGGAAACATCGCAATGTATGTGTTGTCGGTGACCCTGATCAGTCAATCTATTCGTGGCGATTTGCTGACCTGCGCAACATCCTCAGCTTTGAGAAGGATTATCCTGAGGCTAAATTGATATTGCTGGAGCAGAATTACCGCTCGACCAAAAGGATTTTAGAGACGGCGTCCTGCTTAATATCGGCCAATCGACAGCGCAAACCCAAGGAATTATGGACGAATAATGAAGAGGGTGAATTAACTACGGTGGTTGAAGCCTACACTGAGCACGAGGAAGCCCAGTTTGTAGTCAGTGAGGTCGAGGGTCTGGTAACCCAGGGCAAGGCTAGCCTGAGCGACTGTGCCGTGATGTATCGGACTAATGCCCAGTCTAGAGTCCTTGAAGAGGCTTTTGTTCGCTATGGAACGCCGTATAAGCTGGTGGCTGGCACTCGTTTCTATGAGAGGCGTGAGGTCAAAGATATCATTGCTTATCTAAGGCTCATCCAGAATCCCTCTGATACCGTTAGCCTGCTCCGAATAATAAATGTCCCCCAGCGTGGCATAGGTCAACGGAGTGTAAGCCAGCTGTCCAGCTGGGCACAGTCTATGGGTATGTCTCCGTATGAGGTATTGCGCTGCCTCAGTAGACCAAAGGATGGCAACGAGCCCCCATTTAATCCCCGCATTGCCAGAGCACTCAGCGGTTTTCTCGACTTAATGGAGCAATTCATTGCTCAGGGCCGGAAGCTCAACCTGATTGAGCTACTCGACTTGGTAGTGGAGCGCTCTGGTTATAAGGAGTACATTTTGAATCAACCTGGCGGAGAGGAGCGTTGGGAAAATATCCTCGAGCTTCGCACCCTGGCCCAGGAGTATCGAGACATTAAACCTCCTCATGGCCTATCCGCCTTTCTGGAGGGAGTGACCCTGGTCTCTGATGTGGATGGACTTGACGAGAGCGTTGATGCGGTCACCCTGATTACCCTTCATCAGGCGAAGGGGCTGGAGTTTCCCGTGGTGTTTATCGTGGGTGTGGAGGATGGTATTCTCCCCCATTTTAAGTCGATTGATGACCCTGCCCAGATGGAGGAGGAGCGACGGCTGTGCTACGTTGGTATAACCAGAGCCAAACGGAGGGTATATCTGGTTCATGCCTTCCGTCGCAGTCTGATGGGCAGCACCGTGGTCAATAAACCATCGCGCTTCTTAAGCGATATACCCCGGCATTTGATTTCGGGTGCGGGTTTGTGGGAAGGGGAGGAGAGGCGGGTAGCCGAGGCAGTGTATTCATGGAATAAGCCTCCGACTTCCCCCCTGGCTTTCCCAGAATTGAAGGCTGGCAGTCATGTCCGCCATACTCAGTTTGGCAATGGGGTGGTGGTGAGCTGTCAGTCGATAAAAGATGATGCCGAAATAGTGATCGCTTTCAACGAGGTAGGGATTAAGAAGCTTATGTTGAGCTTTGCCCGTCTGGAACAGGTAGATTAGCCTCATTGACATTTTACACGGAATCGTGTGAATTAGGTTAGCATGCCGATTAGAGTTTTAGATTCCCGGCTAATATCTCAGATTGCCGCTGGGGAAGTAGTGGAGAGGCCAGCCTCGGTGGTAAAGGAACTGGTGGAGAATTCCCTGGATGCTGGTGCTACTCAGATTTCCATTGAGGCGAGGGGTGGTGGGGTAAGCCTTATAAGGGTGATGGATAACGGCTCGGGAATCCCCTCAGGTGAGGTGGAGCTTGCCTTTAACCGCTACGCCACCAGCAAGGTAGGCAGCCTGGAGGATTTGGATTCTATCTTAAGCCTTGGCTTTCGTGGTGAGGCCCTACCCAGTATCGCCGCTGTTGCCGAGGTAGACCTTGTCACCTGCACCGCTGGGGAATCGGTAGGCACTTGCCTCAGCCTGAGGGACGGCGCGGTCAGTCGGGAAAGCCAGGGACGTTCTCAGGGAACTATGGTTACCGTTAGAAATCTCTTCCGCAAAGTGCCGGCCAGATTAAAATTTCTTAAATCGCGAGCTACGGAGAACAGCCGCATAGCTAATATAGTAGCCCGGTATGCCCTCGCCTTCCCTGAGGTTAAATTTGCTCTGTTTATTGACGGCAAGGCAACGCTAACGACGCCGGGCAGTGGCCAGTTGGTAGATAGTGTAATTGCGGTCTACGGCTCGGAGATAGCACAGAATATGCTGGAGATTGAAGAGGGGGAATGGAAGGGTGAGGCAGCAATTTCACCGACTCTGATAACAGGCATGATAGGCACGCCGGCGATAGCTCGTTCCAGTCGGGATTATCTCAGCCTTTTTGTCAATCGTCGCTGGATAAATAGTCGGCTACTGTCCTGGGCGGTGGAGGAGGCTTATCACGGGCTTCTGATGCAGGGAAAACATCCTGTTGCCATTGTTAACATATTCCTCTCTCCCGGGGAGGTGGATATTAATATCCATCCCACTAAAACCGAGGTGAAATTCCAAAACGAGCGTGCGGTCTTCAGCGCCGTCCAGAAGGCGGTCAGGCAGGCTTTAATTAAGCTAACACCGGTGCCCAGTATCGGGGAAATAGCTACCGCTTATGAATCACCTTCGATAATGAGGCGGGAATTTCAACCGTCGGCGGAGGGCGATGGAAGTGTAGCCCCTTCTTCTCCGACGGCTACTCAGACGCCGGTAGCCACTCTGCCTGCCCTGCGGGTATTAGGCCAGCTTTCAACTAGCTATATCATAGCTGAAGGACCTGACGGACTGTATCTTATCGACCAG
>CAZCAS010000030.1:0-13074 GCA_964496725.1 uncultured Dehalococcoidales bacterium | reverse complement strand
GCTTCCGAGAAGACGAAACAGAACTTTAGCTGAAATAGGATAAATCCCCCCGTGGTGTTCCCTCAGTTTTTCTACCAGTTCCTCTAAATCAAGAGGCTGGTTACCGTTAGCCAGAAAAAGTCGGAATATACGCTCCAAAAGGGGCAGGTTATCGGCAATAAAATCCGGAACCCGGGAGCAGCAATCTTTAATAGTGGTGACCAGGTCATCCAGTGAAAGCTCCCCTTCCTTGAGCCGCCCACGACACTCAGGACACAAGCAATGCTGAGCTAGAGTCGAAAATGAGCGACTACTCTGCTTGTACCAATCTAAATCAATTAACCAGCGTGATTTAAGCTGCTCAGTAATTGTCTCTTCAGCAATAGGAACCGCTTTTTCCATAAGCCTTAGCCCTCAAATTCTACCTTAGATACATTGATCCAATCAAGATACCTTGTTTTAAGCCCCAGTGCCTCTGAGGCCTCACAATCTACCTGATAAGGCTCACCAATAAACACCTTGCCACATTCCTCGACCTCCCCCTGAGTGGGGTCATCCTGAGTCGTAAACTTCTGCTGGGCTTCAATAATCCCCAAGTCAAAGGGCAAAGTAAAATACAGGTCAGCCACCACCTTATCTATTCCTAATTCATACAAATCCCTCCAGCCCCCTTGAGCTCCACCCCCATACCTGCTGCTGGGCAACAAAGAAAGCAGGTTCATCAGGCTCAGGCTAGCTCTGTCCTTAACCACCTTTAATGGAGCCACAGTTATCAGGTAGTCACTAGACAAAACAACATTAGGCACCCAGAAGGTGGGTACAGCCAAAGGCTTACGCAGAGGGTTATCTACCTCCACCCAGATACAATTATTCACATCCAGCGTCAATACCCGGGGGAAGCTGTAACCGAGAGCCCGATATATCGGCTGGATAGAATCACCGCCAGGAGTACCTTCAAGCAAAATGATATCGGCCTCACTAACCCGCCTGATACCTTCTATTATCACCGCAAGTATATCAGGGCTGGTAGTCGCTGGATACGGCACAGGGTAACCAGCGCTGGGCTTAATCAAAATACGCCGCGCCCTAGATACCACGTCTGGTGGTTCAAAAACAAACTCGGAGGTCCTGAATATCAAGCCTATTCCTCCCTCCAATCTAACATCATTACCTCCACCACATCCCCAGGCACCACCTCTTCTTTATCCTCAGGAATAATCATCAACCCGTTAGCCGAGGCCATAGAGGTCAGAATCCCTGAACCCTGATGGCCGGTTATTCGGGCGAAATATTGACCATTCCGCTCTTCCACTACAGCACGAGTGAAAACGCGCCGTCCGTCACGGTTCACCACAGAGCTTTCTGCCACTGCCTCAATAGTAGGCTTGGCCCAATTCTTCTTGCCCATCATCTTAAGGATAGCAGGGCGAACAAACAGCTCAAAGGTAACCATAGAGCTAACCGGGTTGCCGGGCAACCCAACATGAGGAATACTTCTAGCTGCGCCCGCCTTAATGGTGCCGAAGGCTAAGGGTTTCCCTGGCTTCATCCGAACTGTCCAGAAAGCAATCTCACCCTGTTTAGCCAAAACACCCTTCACCACATCGTAGTCGCCAGCGGAGACGCCGCCTGTAGTTATCAGCATATCAGCATCCAGCCCACGGCGGATACTGGCTACTACCGAGTCCTCGCTATCCAGGGCTATTCCCAATATCTCAGGAACGCCACCATAGCGCCGAATCAAGGCAGCCACACTATAAGTATTACTATTATAAATCTTGCCCATGGGGAGAGGCCGACCGATATCAACCAGCTCATCTCCGGTAGCCAGAACAGCCACTACAGGACGGCGGATGACCCTCGCCACGGTTCGCCCCAAAGAAGCCAAAACGCCAACCTCTGAAGGCCTGAGCACTGTCCCTTTGCTTAATACCAGCGAGTCCCTGGCGATATCTTCACCCGCCCGCCGAATATTCAAGCCAGCCTCAACCTCGCGTAAGATGCCTATCTCCACAGAGGAATCCTGGCGCTGAGTTTCGTCGGTATCCTCAAACATAACCACGCTATCAGCGCCTTTGGGCACCGGCGCACCGGTCATAATGCGCATGGCAGTCCCTGATTCTACTTCACGCTCGGCAATAGAGCCAGCAGGGACGGTGCCAATAACACGGAGAAATCGAGGGGACTGCTCGCTGGCGCCACGAGTATCCTCGGCTCGAACCGCATAGCCATCCATAGCCGAATTATCCAGAGGAGGAACATCAATGCTGGAATATACATCCTCAGCCAGAACCTGCCCCATAGAGTCCAGAATAGGGCTCTCTTCGTCCTCGAGGACACCCACGTAACCGAGGATTTTATCTAAAGCCTGCTCAACACTTATCATAGCTCATTTCCCCCACTAACCGCCTTGCCCTATCCATATCAGCCTCATCGTTAATATTGAAGAAGCTCAAATGCTCAGGGTCGAACCTATCAATCTCCTCTGCTTCCACATACCTCACCTTAACCAAGGTGAAAAATTGCCTCAAACTCAGGTCATCCTGCTTGAGCAGAGACTCAGCAGGAGCCAGGCAACGCCTGGAATAAACAGCATGGAGCGGTTCAACTAAATCCCCCAATCTGGGAACCACCAGGTCAAAGCCAGCTGAAATTCGCGTCATATAACGCAGTAAGGATTGGTTTAAGAAGGGCATATCGCAAGCGACGACAAGGTTATAGAATGAATCTGATGCTTTTAAACCGGTATAAATGCCGCCCAAGGGACCCTTATTGGGATAAACATCACTTACTACTCTTAACCTGGGGTAACCGGTAAACTGAGGAAGGGAACGCTCAGGGGCAACAACTACAATAATACCGCTATCAAAGAAATCGAGACGGGACATCACCCGCTCAAGTAAGCTCCTGTTGCCAACGGTCTCTAACGCCTTGTCCTGACCTAAGCGTAAGCCCTTGCCCCCAGCAAGAACAATACAACCTATCTCCAACTTATTTTTCTTGGTTCTATCTACCCTCCAACCTCACCCCCTATATACATTATACCACCATAAGTCAACATAACGAAAGAGGTGAGGCTAAAAAAGGGGGGATAAAGCTCCTCCGAAGCGCCCTGATAAGCAAGAGCAATCCAGTACTACAGGGCCGGTTTCAGTACTATGATTTGGGTGGTTGGTGGCAATTCCTCCGCCTTGATTTCCACCTCGCTGGCATCCGACTGTTTCGCCTCCTTCTTGCCCTGAAGGAACGGCTCCACACCAGCGATAGGAAAATCACACTTACTGGTCTTATAGTGCATGGGGATAACCACCTTAGGCTTGAGCTGGTTAGAGACCGCAGTGGCGACCCTGGCATCAATAGTATAATAGCCACCTACAGGAATAAGCAGCACATCTACTGAGCCTATCTCAGACACCTGCCCCCCGCTGAGCTGGTGGCCCAGGTCACCTAGGTGGCAGACTTTTATGCCATCAACCTCAAAGCAGAGGACGGTATTTTTGCCTCTCTGCCCTCCCTGAGCTTCATCATGATAGGTCGAAATGCTCTTGAACTCCATCCCCTTGACCTCGGCTGTCCCTCTAACTACCTGGGGGTTACCCGGAACAGCAACGACATTATTATGGTCAAAATGGTCATGGCTCACGGTAACAATATCAGCCGATTCCTTTATTTCACCGTAGCTCAAGCCGCCGCCGGTTTCATAAGGGTCGGTGATTATTTTTATCCCAGCATCCGAGGTAATCAAAAAAGAGGCATGCCCCAGGTATTTTATCTTCATAACCTAAGCCTCCTTTCCCGATTATTTGACCAGAGAAAGGACCAAGTTCACCAGGGTGCGTACCGACACGCCGGTAGCCCCTTTAACCATATAGGCTCGCTCTTTGTCGCTCAGACTGGTGCCAGCGATATCCAAGTGAACCCAGGGAGTATCACCAACAAATTCAGCGAGAAACTGAGCGGCGGTGATAGCGCCAGCATATTTGCCGCCGACATTCTTAATATCGGCGACATCGCTCTTATTCTGTTCTTTATACTGGTCATACATCGGCATCTGCCACATAAGCTCTCCGGCTTCAGCGCCAGCAGCAATCACCTTATCCACCAGCTCCTGATTATTGCCGAAAGCACCAGTGCATACATCGCCCAGAGCTATCCGGCAGGCTCCGGTCAGGGTAGCCACATCAATGACAGCTTTAGCCTTAAACTTTTCGGCATAGCCTAGGGCATCGGCTAAAATAAGTCGCCCCTCGGCATCGGTGGAGACAATTTCAATGGTCTTACCATCAATAGCGGTGATAACATCGCCTGGCTTCAGGGCACAATCACCAAGCAGGTTCTCCGTAGCCGGGATGATGGCAGCGACATTAATCTTCAGCTTAAGTTGAGCAACGGCGCTGATAGCCGCCATAACCGCAGCGCCCCCAGCCATATCCCCCTTCATCTCATCCATATCCTTTGACGGCTTTATGGAGATGCCCCCGGAATCGAAGGTTATCCCTTTGCCAATCAAGGCTATATCAGTCTCAGCGGAACCACCTCCGCGATAGTGGAGAACGATAAATTTCGGCGGCTGCCGACTCCCCTGAGCCACACCCAGCAGCGCACCCATACCCAACTTCAGCATCTGCTCTCGCTCGAGGACACTGAGCTCAAGGCCATAACTATCAGCCAGCTTAGCTGCTGTCTCAGCCATATGAGTAGGTGTCATATAGTTGGCCGGCTCGTTAGCCATATCACGAGCCAGGTGCGTTGCCTCAGCTAACACCTTGCCTCTGGTGCAGCCTTGCTCTAGTCTGGGAAGCCCGGCTTTATCGGCTCCCACTATAACAAGCTGCTTGATTTCACCATGCTCAGCTTTCCTGGTTATATGCTTGCGGAAGGTGTAAAGACCAAGCAGGGCGCCCTCAGTTATCGCCTGGGCGGCGCCCTCCAGGGTGATACCGGCTATGCCTGCCCCATAAGCAATAGTGGCAATTTTGTCTACGCCCTTGCTTCGCAATAGCCGACAGGTCTCGGCTACTGCTCCCCGAATCTTATCCAGAGATAACTCCCGCTTTTTCCCCAAACCAACGACCACCACCCGAGCCGCTGGCAGCTTGCCCAGGCTATGAATAACAGTAGCCTCATTAAGCTTACCCTTAATCTCACCCTGGGCAATAAGCCGAGAGATAGCTCCAGTCAAAGCCTTATCCAGCCTAGCCGTATCACCTTCGGGACGCTTCACCCCCTCAAAATGGTTGACTATGATAGCGCTGGCTTCGGCCTCAGCAATATCGCCAGCTATGACCTTAATATCCACTGGAACCTCCTTTCACCTGGTAACCTGTCTCACAATTTTGTCCAGAACCGGGGCGATATCCCGAGAGGTATCCACCGCATAGTGGTTACGACAGATCCTCTCCACCGAGGGTTTCATTTTGCGATACACCATCCAGTCGGCATCCGACTTACTCTCTGAATTTTCTCCTCTAGCCCTCAGTCGCTGATACACAATCTGAGGCGGCGCCTCAACCCTCACCAGGACAAGCTTAACATCCAGACGGTCAGCAATGCTATAAAGATGCTCACGATTCCGCTCTGATAGATTGGTGGCATCAAAAATAATGGAGACCCCCCTCCCCAGCAACCTCTCAAGGAGGAGATGGCACAGCCGGAAAAGGTGAGCACTCTCCTGCGCGCTATAGCTCGGCGATGGGAAAAGAGCCTTGCGCAGGGCATCGCTTTCAAGAATAACCACCGGTAGCCTCTCGGCTAATTGGGCACAAAAGTAAGATTTTCCCGTTCCAGGCAAGCCGCTGACAACGACAAAGGCAGGTTTGACCACTGGCTCAGGAAGTTGCCCCAGGCTCCCGCTAAGCTGCTGGACTTCAGACATAAGGTGGGTATTTTCCACACCTCTGATTATAGAAACCTCAGCTGTAAAAAACAATGCCAATTTTGGAACTCAAGATAAACCAATACAGCAGGCTGTTCTTCCCTACTCCACGGTCACGCTTTTAGCCAGATTTCTCGGGGTATCTATAGGACAACCCCTGTGTTTGGCGGTATAGTAGGCAAGTAGCTGTAGAGCTACCGTATTAACCACGGGCGAGAATATGACATCTACTTTAGGAACAGTAATGACCAAATCGGCCAACTGGTCAATCTCTTCATCCCCCTCCACAGCCAGTGCTATCCCTGGTGCCCCTCTAGCTTTAACCTCCTTGATATTGGACAGCATGGCATTGTAGGTACTATCTCCAGCTACAATGGCAATAACGGGCACGTCCGCGTTGAGCAAAGCAAAGGAACCATGCTTTAGCTCCCCAGCAGGATAGCCCTCAGCGTGAATATAGGAAATCTCCTTTAACTTGAGTGCCCCTTCCAGCGCTACGGGGAAGTTTATTCCCCTGCCGATAAAGAAAGCATTCTCATAACCAGCCAGATACTTGGCGTATTCCATAATCTCACCCTCGTTATCCAACACCTGCTGTACTTTCTTCGGTAGCTGCCTTATCCCCGTAATCAGGCTATTCAATCTCCAGGCATCAACCTCTGAATATGACATCGCCAGCCAGTATAACACCATAAGTTGGGCGGTAAAGCTCTTAGTAGCCGCCACACTTATCTCGGGACCCGCCCTGATATAAGCAACCTGGTCGGCAACGCGACTGGCACTGCTGCCGACCACATTAGTAACGGCCAGCAGCGGACACCCTGTATCCTTCAGCTTTCTCATAGCCTTGAGGGTATCGGCTGTCTCGCCGGATTGGGTAATGGCGATAGCCCCAGTGTTGGTCAAGGTTGACACCCAATAGTTAAACTCAGAGGCTAATTCAACCCTAACCGGGATACGGAGCAAATCCTCCAGAATATACCTTCCCACCAAGGCAGCGTGATAGGAGGTACCACAGGCTAACATGAGGATGCAATCTATACCCGCACCAAATAGCTTCGACGGCCCGGCTTGCTGAGTATAATCCCCAAGAGTATCGCGTATCACCCTGGGCTGTTCGTGAATCTCTTTAAGCATGAAGTGCTCATAGCCTGACTTCTGCGCGTCCTCTAAACTCCACGTAATCCTGTGCTCCTCACGCTTAACCTCAGCGCCATTCCTCCACACTCGCACATCTTTTTTCGTAACGACGGCAATATCGCCATCTTCTAAATATACAGCCCTGTTAGTATAGTCCAGTATCGCTGGTACATCCGAGGCAACAAAGTTCTCCCTATCGCCGATGCCGATAATTAACGGGCTATCTTTCCTGGCAGCCACCAGTTTGGACTCACCCACCACCGATACGACGATAGCGTAGGAGCCTTCTAAATCACGCAAAGCGGCTCCCACCGCCTCCTCCAGATTGCCATCGTAGTATTTCTCAATCAAGTGCGGGATTACCTCGGTATCAGTCTGAGAAATAAAATTATGCCCCTCAGCAATTAGCTGCTGCTTTAGCTTGTGGAAATTATCTATTATTCCATTGTGCACCACAGCAATCTTGCCTGAGCAATCGAGGTGGGGATGGGCATTTATCCGGGACGGCTCACCATGAGTTGCCCATCTGGTATGGCCAATGCCAACCACCCCCTCAAGCTTGGGCACCACCCTGGCTAGCTCTCCCACCCTTCCCACATCTTTATACACCTCCATGCCACCGCCGCTCACTGCCACACCACAGGAATCATAGCCCCGATACTCCAGATTGGCCAAGCATCTGAGTAAAACGGGCTGAGCTTGCTTGCTTCCGATATAACCAACAATGCCACACATAGTTAAAACACCAGGCTCCCATCGGGCAACCTGCCACTAATCAGCTTCAGCGACTGAACCTGACTACGGTTACCCACAATAGCCCCTGGCTGAGCTACTACATTACTGCCGATAGTACAGCCTGCGCCCAGCATAGCCCCCACATTCACCGAATGGTGCTCATCATCAATCTTAACATCAGCCTCACCAACGCAGGCAGTAAACCGCCCCCCTATAACACAACCCCCCTCAATAACCGAGTCATGGATAATACACCCAAACCCGATGTCAACGCCGCTACCGATAACACTGTTCTTTATCCCGGTAAATGGTGAAATAACCACATTGTCGCCTATACTGGTGGCCGGCAGGAGACATACATTGGGGCCTATTTCACAATTAGCTCCGATAACTACCGGACCGACCACGTAGGTGTTCGACCGTATCAGCGTATCTTTGCCCACTGAAACCGGACCTCGCAGGGAAACGCCAGCTTCAATAATACCCGCTAAGTCAGCCTTGACCTGACGAATCACTATATCGTTAAGGCTTAATATATCCCATGGATAGACGACATCGAGCCAAGTGCCATCGGTTTGATGAGCATTAAGACGCTTGCCCCCAGCGAGCATATTGTTCAGGGCGCTAGGAATATCCAGCTCAGCTTCAATAAAGTCGAAAATCCCTTTATCAAAGGCATAAATGCCGGTATTAATTATGCTGCCTTCTGGCTTTGAGGGCTTCTCTGCAATACTCTCTACCATGCCCTTCCTAAGAGTTACCACTCCGTATCTAGAGGGATTATCTACACTCTTCACCAGCATCGTCTGGGGCTTCTCTGCCACAAACCGGGCGATGGTATCAGCTTCAATCAGATTGTCCCCATTGAGTACCAGAAATTCATCCTCAGCCACTGACTTGGCCTGGGCTAAGGCATGGGCTGTGCCCAGCTGCTTCTCCTGGGTCACATAGGTGATATCAACGCCAAGCTTATCTCCTGAACCCAGGTAATCATATATCTGCTCCCTCCTGTAGCCGACTACAAGCACAATATCGCGGATGCCATTTTGAGCTAACGATTCGATTACATGATGCAGTATGGGCTTGCCGGCTATGGAAATCATCGCCTTTGGCTTCTTAGCGGTAAACGGCCTCAGCCTCTGCCCTTCACCAGCAGCCAGTATTAACGCTTGCTTCGTCTTAATCACCTCCTAATATATTTTCGAACCCGGCAGGATAACCCCACTGACCACAGCCCCCGGGCCGATATGAGCATTATTACCAATTATACAACCAACATTAATACAGGCATTAATCCCCGTTTCCACCCCATCCCCCATTATAGCCCCCAGTTTGCGCCTTCGGGTGTCTATGCCAGCCGCCTGTATATCCTTCTTATCCAGCCTGAGATTAGCAATCTTGGTGCCAGCACCCAGGTTGCACCCCGCACCAATAACGCTATCGCCCACATAGTTGTGGTGGGGGATTTTACTCCCTGCCATAACTATAGAATTCTTAACTTCCACAGCGCAGCCAATGTGACAATTATCACCAATAGAGGTGGAGGGGCGAATATAACAGTGGGGGCCAAGGGTGCAACCCTGCCCAATTATCACCGGGCCAACTATGTATGAACCTGACCTTATCACCGTATTCTCGCCAATAGAAACTTCACCCTTTATCACCACATTCTCCTCCACCTCACCCAGATTCTGCGCCTCAATGCCCGAGAGTAGAGATTCATTGGCTGGCAGTAGGTCCCAGGGATAGCTGAGGTCCATCCAGAAACCGAGCTCCTGATAGGAGACAGCATGCCCCTCGTCTATCATTAACTGCAAAGAATGGGTTAACTCATATTCCCCCCGTGGCGATTCTGGCGTTTCGGAGATGGCAGTAAATATCTCTGGAGTAAATAGATATAGCCCAGCGTTAGCCGTGCATGAAGGAGGTTTTGCCGCCTTCTCATAAATATGTGCTACCTTGCCCTGGCTTAACTCAACCACCCCCAACCCTTTAGCATCCCCCACTTCAATAACGCCTAAAGTGATATCGCGCCTGTCAGCCACCCGCATGATATCATCATGGGTGACAATAATATCGCCGTTCACCGCCAAGAAGTTCCCATCAACCAAGCTCTCCACCATTTTCAAGGCGTCAGCCGTGCCCAACTGTCTCCTCTGGGTACAATACTCTATATTCACCCCCCACCTCTCGCCAGCGCCAAAGTAATGGCGCACCTGCTCATCATGATAGCCAACAATAAAGACAAATTCCCCGATACCAGCCTTCTTGGCTTGAATAAGCAGATGCTCCAGAATAGGCTTATTGGCGATAGGTAGCATTACCTTAGGTCTGGTATAAGTGAGGGGACGCATCCGGCTCCCCTCACCAGCGGCTAAAATGACTGCCTTCAAGCCTTCGCCTCCATACAACCCTTAATTGCCTTAAGGGCATAATCATAAAGGGCACGCACCCGTGCCTCGCTCTTAGCTTCAGCCGTTATCCTTATCTTGGGCTCAGTGCCTGAAGCCCGAATAAGCAACCAGCTATCATCAAAAGCCAGCCTGATGCCGTCAATACCGCCCACTGATAACGGCTTCATAGGCAAAAGGCGCTTCTTCACGTCAGACAAAGCCACCCCCTGACTGCTAATGCTGCCCCGGAGAATAGGGCAAAGAGGTATACTATCAACCAACCGAGATAGCTTCTGACGGCTGGCTATAGTCGCTATCTGAGCAGCAGCATAAATGCCATCAGGACACAGCGAGATGTCGGGGAAAATCCAGCTCCCCGAGGGCTCACCGCCAAAATCCCCACCCTTCTTCAGCTCGTCAGAGACATGGGTATCCCCCACCCTGGTTCTGGTAACCTTGAAACCCGATTCATCAATCGACATAGAGGCGTCCACGGTAGTCACTATCTCCTTTGCCCCCACTGCTTGAGCAAAGAGGGCAAGAAGCCTATCCCCGGCAATAAACCTACCTCTATCATCCACCGCCATCATCCGGTCAGCATCCCCATCATGGGCAATACCCAAATCAGCATCAAACTCCTTTACGGCCCGCATCAAATCTCCTAGATGGGCCTCGGTGGGTTCAATATCGTGAGGGAAGAAACCGCTGGGGCAACAGTTCAGGGCCATTACCTCACAGCCAAGCTTCCCTAATAGCTCAGGGGTAACCAGCGAGGCGGCACCACAGCAGCTATCCACCACCACCTTGAGCTTTAGGTCGGCAGGAAAGTGCTGGAGTATCCCGGCGATATGTTCCTCAGCCGCCCCATCATAGCTCTCAACATCCTTAATTTCGTCCCAGGGAGCAGTAGCAAAGGAGTCATCTTCAACCATTTCCTCTATCTCCCTCCGCTGGGAAGAATCAAAGGGTGAGCCATCGGGATTGAGCAGTTTAATGCCATTGTACTGGGGGGGATTGTGTGAGGCGGTAATCATAACCCCGGCGTCAAACCCCCTGGCGACACAGGCAACGGTCGGCAGGGGTATAACCCCCGCATCGCAACACCTGGCACCGCCAGATAATAACCCGGAGAGGAGGGCATGCTTCATCACCGGGCCAGAGGTCCTGGTGTCACAGCCCAATACTACATTGGGATAAATCTTGCCCACAGCCAAACCAACCCTTAATGCCAGCTGGATTAGCTCTTGGTCGACGATTCTCCTGATACCAGAAGTGCCAAATAGCTGCATAATAACCCTAATGTAACCACCATTAAGCACGATGTCAACTAAACCGACTAAAGAACGACGCCCAAGCTTTGGGAAATCGGCCTGCAATATGATATAAATAAAAGGCGAGGCTTAGCAATGGGGAAACAGGAGCCAGACACCCTCATAGATAGAGCAGCTGACCTGATTGTGAAGGCGAACAGGGTGGTAGTGTTCACCGGGGCCGGGATCAGCACTGAATCGGGCATCCCTGATTTCCGCAGCCCTGGTGGAATCTGGGAAAGATTTGACCCGGAGGACTTCACCTATCAGAAGCTTATGGGCAGCCCTGAAGCGAGGAGAAAATGGTGGCGGATATTTCAGGAAAGGGAGTTGCCCACTGATGCCGAGCCAAATCCAGCCCACCTTGCTATCGCTGAGCTGGACAAGCTGGGTAAGCTCGACTGTGTCATTACCCAGAACATAGATAACCTGCACCAGAAGGCCGGGGTGGCAAACGACAAGGTATTTGAACTCCACGGCAACATGAGATGGATAGTATGTTTGAGCTGTGGCAAACGGTACCCCCTTGAGAAAATTAAAGCCAGACTGGATAAGGGTGAGGAAATCCCGGACTGTGAGTCCTGCCACGGCATCCTGAAACCAGATATTGTTCTCTTTGGCGAGACACTGCCGACGGAGGTATTTGAAGAGGCAACTCAACGCTCACAAAACGCTGACCTCTTCATCGTAATTGGCTCCACCCTAGTTGTTTACCCTGCCGCCTACATGCCCACCTACGCCGTCGATTCGGGGGCCAAGCTGGTTATCATCAATCTCAACCCCACCCCTATGGACAGGCAAGCCACCGTCCTCATTAAGGCTAAGGCAGGAGAGACAATGTCAAAGGTAATAGAGCGGGTAAGGGAAAAGCTCTGAAGTCCCTTAGCGCGCCCGGCTGACAGCAAGATAAACGCCAAGAGCCACTGCCAAGAGAGCGAAGGGACTAAATCCGCCAAACCAAAGCCCCCACGGAGGGAAAATACTAATCACATAGCTTACCACCACGGTAGCGCCGGCGATAAAGGCCAGGCTTCTACCCCGCTTGCGATTAACCGAACGGCTAATCACCTCGCCAATGGCATAGCCAAAACCGGCAGCTAAGAGGAAATTGAAATAAGAGGCACCCCTCACTGGCCTAAGTGCCCACCACGCTGCGCCACAGGCAAAAGCCATGGTCGTCGCAGCCGCTATAGCCCTCAGATAATACCTTTTAGTAATGTGATAGGTAGGCAGCTTCTGCAACCGAGCACAATCAGGGCATCGAGCACCCACCGGTGTCTGCACCAGGCACTTAGGACATATCGGCTCACCACACTTGCCACACCTCAGGTCGGTTTCAACATCAGGGTGATTGGTACATCTCATATCAGTTACAAACAGTAAGGTTTCCTCACAGAGACAGCGGGGCTTAAAAAGGCAGGGTTAGTGAACCCTAGCCCGCGCCTCTGCCAGAGCGATAAGGCGCTCCGCAGCCTCTATGGGCACCTCGGCACCTCCAATCATAGTCTCAGTGTCGCCCCCCAGGCCATGGTAATCACTACCACCGGTGGTAATGAGATGATGGCTACCGGCTAAGCTGACCAGCCCGGCTACCTGCTCAGCGGTATACTCGCCGTAATAAGCTTCGAGGCCCACCAGACCA
>CAZCAS010000029.1:0-13383 GCA_964496725.1 uncultured Dehalococcoidales bacterium | reverse complement strand
ATAGGCGGGAATCCGGCCGCGTTTGAAAACTGTCTCTGAATATTTTTCCAGCTTCCATTCGGGGATTTTACATTTATCGCATGGCTTAGCGGACCATTTATTGCGAAGCCAGCGGGCGGCACGACTATTCTTAGAGTTGCGTATCATTATGTGTTCATTACAGTGGGTGACCAGATAACCAGAAGAACCGCCTTTAGTTTCAAAGGCTCTGATTCCATGAAGGACCCCCTTTCGTGAAGGCCAGAGCTTGATCTTGTCCACCAATTGAAAAAGTGGGACCTGTTGCCAGTATATTCTTTTGTATGTCTTATCCGACAATACTTTCCCCTGTTTATCTTATTCAAGCTCGAATCATGGCGGGGAGTCCGGGAGTTACACCCGGCTACACAAATTTAGAGTCTGTGTGATCTTTCCGATCAACCCCCCCCAACCAGTATTATTTTATGCCACTCCATCGCTAAATACAAATGGCGTGAATGAGCATAGTAGCCACACCAATCTCCAAAACATCATGAACCAGACGTTCTTCGACTAGAGGACGAGCCTCTTTGGTTAACCCCAGCGGCATTCCAGGAGCAACGATAAGCATTTTCGACTTAATATGTTTTGCCTGTATTATATCGCCTGAATTGGAAGCGTCAAAAAATAGTGTATATCGGTCAAGCGCCTCCTCCAGATTCCTTTCCACTATAATTTTATACTTCTTACCCAGCGACTCCATTCTATCTTGATTAAGGTCGATAGCTGCTACCTTTGCCCCCTTGTTTTTTAGAGACAAAACTGCGTTCCAGCCTACTCGCCCCGCTCCCCCAATCACCAGCACCTCGCGCTGAGTTAAGCCTCCAGCCATAGCTTCCAGGGCGGTAGCATACCCCCTTGCTGTGGACTCAGCATTATCAATGGCCTTCCTCAAGGGGAGGTTCAGGGCGATAAAGCGGTTGTCATCAGCAAAGAAAACAATGTCTGCGCCTTTCTCCACCCCTTCCGACACTCCAGCCACATCTGTACTGCTGGTCTTAAAAGCATCGGCTCCAAGGTAGGTTAAAATTCCCTCAACCGCTTCGCTGAAGTACTCGATGATTCCTCCCCCTGCGCTCATGGGCACCACGGCTACTTTATGGGAGGCAGGGACAGCGCTTGTCTTCTCGCTGACCCCTGTAGCGCGAATAGCAATCTCTTTGAGTGACAAACCTGTTTTTCGAACCAATGCAGCATCATAGGCAGGCAGTTTCTGCACTATCTCTATTACATCTCCTTTGGTGAGGCATCTTGCCATATTTATCCTCTTGGTAATGAAGGTATGCCAGTAGACTTAGCTTTGGAAGCCTTTAGGAAACCTTTAATATTTTCTATAGATTGTTCGCGTTTAAGCCACGCTTGTGCTCGACTCTCTCCGGTAATCATCAACGTTGCCACCCAAGGAAAAGATGACAAATTGAAGTTGGTCAGCGCTACATCAGCCCCAAAAAAGTCAGGGACGATCTCAAGGGAATCGGCTTCTCCCATAATATGTTCTCCCAGAAATTCCAAGCCGCTGGGAGAAAACCTGATGTGCTCATAAACAACCCCTCTTGGGGCTTTGATTTCGGGGATGCTGGGTAGGTTACCATTGACAAATATCTCTCCCAGTAGCTCCAGCATATTTATCCCCGTGGACTTATAGACTGCGGTAGGAGTCTGGCTTGGAAGTCTGGCATCAATCTCTAATACCTTGGGAACACCCTTACCAAGGATGAACTCAACGTCCATGATTCCCTTCAACAGGAGACCACTGGCAATGGTGAGCGCTGTTTCTTTGAGCTGTCTGTCTAAAGACTCCGGGATATCGGCGGGAGCAAGCACCCGCTGGCAGTCGTAGCGCTCGTCCATTTGCAGCTCTGTGACCTGAAGAGCTGTGTAATGCCCCATCAAGCCCAAAACCTCGATGGAATAGGATGGGCCCTCTACATATTCCTGTAAAACCCAGCGCCCCAGCTCTGCCCCCACCTCCTTAATAAAATCGCTAAGTTCCTTTTCAGTGGATATCTTGGATACCCCTTGACTCCCGCTTGCGGTTGATGGTTTTGCTATAAGCGGTAGTCGGTATTGGGGCCAGCTTTGTGGCTGGGGAATATCCAGCTTTTCAAAGAGGCGGTTGGAACGCTTTTTAGAGTGGGTAATGAAATATGCTCCTGCATCATAAGCTAGAGGAGTGTGGGTATCGGCCGCGCATTTCTGTAGGGTTCTGAGGGCGTTGCTGTCCTCGAGCGCCGGGATAATCAAATCAACCTTCTCTATAATCTGTCGCAGGCATGCAATATCTTTAACAACATCGCATTGATAGAAAGACCGACATAACCCCGATGCCGGCACACTCGATTTTTTGTCAATAAGAGCCACTTCCCACCCTGCTTCATGAGCAAGGAAGGCTGCTTCCACCCCCTGCAGTTTCCCCCCGATGATTGCGGCTCTCACAACAATACCTTTTCTCTAGACCGATGCGTATCTACATCTATGTAGCTCTTTCTCTCCTTCTCAATCCAGGAGATATAACTATCAAGGCTGGCTCTGGTTAATCCCAATTCGTTGAGTATCGGGGTTATTCCCACCACTGTCCGGTAACCTTCGGCGATATCTAGGGTGCTTTGGGCTACACCTACCATGTCCGAACGGGGGAGAATTAAAGAGGTGACCACATTAGCTCCGGCTTCTAGCTTTCCTTTGAGTCCCTCAATGCCGTATACATCAAGAGAAGCAGGTATCAGTCGGTGAGGAAATAGCAGGCGCAGGGCCGCAATGATTAGCAGCTCTCGCATTTTAGGGGGTGGAGGAAAATCCTGCATGGGGGTTCCCTTTTGAGGGATAAAGTTCATAACGCGTACTTGGTGAGCCCCCATCCTCTGCATCTCCTCCATAGAGTGGACTACATCTTCTAACGATTCACCCACCCCGGCTAATATCCCTTCCTCAATGAGCACACCTAACTGAGCCGCCTTATATTTCTTCCTGAGCCTATCATCGTAGCTCTGATTCAACCGAAGCTGGTGGTAGAGCTTTCTATTGTGGGTTTCCTGATAGCAGGCGTACCACTCCACCCCTGTCTCAAATAGATCCTGTAAGGCTTCGTCGGGGAGAGCCCCGGGCGAAATCATTAGCGGTAAAGATGTTTGCCGCTTAATCTCTTTTATAAGGTGCAGTAGGGGCTCAAAACCATCCTTCCCCTTGTAGTAGAAGGGGTCCTCTCCCATAGTTAAATCAAGCAGGTGCACCCCGGAGTCCGCCGTCTCAAGGGCTACTTCCATAACTTGGCGGTCGGTTTTCCGATATCGCTGGCACAATTTGTTGGAGGCGCGATAATAGCAGAAGGCACAGTTATTGCGGCACCAGGTGGAGAAGTAGAGGAACCCGTAGAGGAAAATATTATTGCCAAAATATCGAGTCCTTAATCTCTGTGCGACCTGAAAGAGCTTCCCAATTTGCTCAGCTTCCTTTAGTCTGAGTAAACTAAGAACCTCCTCCCCGGTTAGAGGCTCCTCACAGAGTGCTTTATCTAATATTTCCTCTATGCCGAAACGGGTATTGTCTCTCATCACTATGTTATTATCGACTCTATTATGCCAGGCCGGTTAATTGCTTTATCTTATTGACGCCGTCGACGGCATTTTCAGCATAGGCATCGGCCCCTATGCGGTCGGCCCACGGTTGGCTAACTGGCGCTCCACCTATGATTACTTTAACCTTATCCCGCAACCCGGCTTTCTTTAGCTCTTCTATTACTGCCTTCTGCCCTTCCATAGTGGTGGTCAATAGAGCGCTTGCTCCAACCACATCCGCGCCTACTTCCTTAGCCTTTGCCACAAACTTCTCAATAGGCACATCTCTACCTATATCATGAACCTCAAAGCCATTGGCTAATAAGAAGGAAACAACGATTGATTTTCCGATGTCGTGAACATCTCCTTCTACGGTCCCGATTACTACCTTCTTTGCTGCCTTAACCTCTTTCGCTGGGAGTGCTTTTATGCATACTGCTGACCCAGCTTTCATTGCTTCAGCAGCGAGCATCAATTCTGGTAGGAATATTTGGCCTCGGTCAAAAAGATCACCAACCTCAGTTATTCCAGGAACAAATCCATCATTTATTATTGTGGCTGGTGCAATCCCGTTGGCCAAACCCTCATTGGCAATCGCTTCTGCCTTATCCTTGTCGAAGTCAATGATTGATTTTTTCGCTTGTTCGAGTACCTCTTTCTGTCCCGCCATTAATGTTAGACCCTCCTTTGCAGTATTTTTTGTTTCTCTTCAGCCCCACACCCCAGTTATTTTAATCGGACAGGCCATCTTGTAGAGCGCCGTTTACATCATATAGTTTTCCCTCCTTGTACCTGATTAGTTAGATATTCAGTCTTGTCCCGTCAAGGTATATCAGGCTGCGCCCTGCTCTCTGAATATTTTGATACCCCTGTTTCGCCATCACTGCTCTCTCTAAGCCTATTCCTAAACCTACCCAGGGGTCAACTATTCCCCAGGCGTCGTCTAAGCTGTGGGGACCCATGGCTGCCGAACACAGCTCAATACCGCTATCGGTCATGATGTCCACTGTTTCACCGTAGACTTCACTGGGAATGGAAACCAATTGGTACTTATCTATACCGATAACTCCCATGAGGAGGGAAGCTAGCTCTTTTAATCGTGCCTGCCTGTTTTCCAGGGGTAGGCCCAGCTCAACAAGGTTTAACATGGTGAATTCATTTAGATGCTCGCTTCCCTGGGTGTCTTTGCGGAAACATGGGCCTACTTCGAAAATACGGATGGGTTTTTTCCATAGGCGGGCAAGCCGTCTCAGAAGATAATAGAGACTTGGTGCCAACATCGGTCGCAGGCACTTGTTTTTGCTGAGCCAAAAAACCTGATTGGTCAGGGGACTGCTGGCACTGATGGTCATCTTCTCTAAAAACTCTTTGGCTATGATTATCGGGGTGATAACCTGGACAAACCCTTCTTCGGTGAGTTTATTTACCAGGGTGTTCTCTATTTGACAGGTTGCAGGGCGGCGATGATGGTGGCGGAGGTTTTGCAAATGCTGTTTTTCCTCCTCAATCAACCTCTGCTCCATCATCTTGAAGCTGTTGTTTCTCTCCTGGGTATTACTGAATACCTTCTCCGCCAAGCAGGCATCGGCATCCAATTCTCGGAGGCGCTGTTTTTGAGTTTCTGTTAATGTGACGGACATCGCAGATAAAAATTCTTACTATGGTTAGAACAGCAAATATAAATGGTCGTGGCTAGACCTAAAAGGCAACGGCTTGCAGCCACCGCCAAGCTACAGAGGAAGTATAAACCACGCCCCCCTTTGTGTCAAGTGAAGAGTAGGCGTAGTGATTTCAATGGAGACATCGGGGCAATACTGCTATGGGTGAGAAGACGCTCAGGATGACTGAAAGGATTTGGAGCGGAAGACGAGATTCGAACTCGCGACCTCCTCCTTGGCAAGGAGGCGTTCTACCGCTGAACTACTTCCGCCCCCTTTGGTGCCGGAGGGGAGATTTGAACTCCCACGCCCTTGCGGGCACTAGCCCCTCAAGCTAGCGCGTCTACCGGCTTCCGCCACCCCGGCTTTTTATGGCAGGAGTGGGAGGACTCGAACCCCCGACCTACGGTTTTGGAGACCGTTGCTCTTCCAACTGAGCTACACTCCTACCCAGGAAATTATTGTATCATAATTCGGGGCAAAAATTAAACGCTGCCATTTTGACTGTTCAACCCAGTATCTGCTCTATGTTCCCGCCCAGTATCTTCCTCTTATCTTCAGCCGGGATGTCCAGTTTTTCTATGGCGTCGATTGATGCTGAGACGTCAGGATTGCTGGGGTAATCGCTGCCCCATAAGATATGCTCTGCCCCTACCATTTCCAGGGTGCTCATCAGGGTGTAATGAGACGTAGTCCCGCTGGTGTCCACATATATCTGCTTCAGATATTCGCTGGGCAGGGCATGGAGGTCCTCCACTATGTTTCTACCCCTGAGCATCTTATATACGGTATCAAATCTCTCCTTAATAAAGGGCATCACTCCGCCGAAGTGGGCGAAGACAAATTTCAGGTCGGGGAATCTCCTCAATATACCGCTGGTCATCAGTTTGCCGATGCATATGGTGGTGTCAAAGACATACTCGATGACGGGGGTGAGTAGGGGGTGGTCTAGTTGCTAACAACCTAGTGGGTTTATCGTCTGGGGGTGGACGAATAGGGGCGTATTCAACGCCTCAGCCTTTTCATAGAGCGGATGAAATCTATCGTCGTCTAAGTAGGTACCTTCGAAACTTGAGGCTAGAGAGATGACTTTAACCCCCAATTCCTCAGTGGCGCGCTCGAATTCCGCGACCACTCCTTTCGGCTCATCCGTGGGCAGGATGGCTGCCCCAATGAGTCTCTCCGGATACTTTTTCACCACCTCGGCTATGCTGTTGTTGTAAATCCGGGCTACTTCCTGCTGACCGCCCATCTGTTGGTAGGCATCGCTGGTGGGGTAGAGGAGGAGTGCTCTCTCAATGTGGAACTTATCCATAAGTGAGAGTTGTCTCTCCATATCGCCCCAGGCGGGAGAGAAGAAGTGTGCCTTCTCAATGATTTCTTTGGGCAGCCAATGAGCATGTGCGTCAAACATCATTCTTTTGGATGTGCCTGTTTATATGGGATTACTGGTCTGGTCCAGGGAGTGCGCTGGTTGATAACCGAAATCTCCAGGGGGCAGACATTAGCCGGCACGGTAAGAGCGAATTTAACTGCGTCTTCTATCACCTTGGGTTGCATGAGACGGGGCTTTTCCTCGGAGATTTCTTTAAGCCCTCCGGTTAGGGCGGTATCGGTTACCCCTGGCATGATTGAGGTCACCTTTATGCCAAAATCTCGCAGCTCCCAGAAAAGCCCCTTATCAAATGCTTTGAGTGCGTGTTTAAGAGAGGTGTAAACGATAAAGTTTCTTGGTGGGGGGTCTACCAGGGTAGAGCCGGAGGTGATGTTGATAATGGCGCCGCCTTTATTTTCGATAAAGTGATTTATAATCAAACGGGTAAGCATCACCGGGCCAAAATAGTTGGTATACATAAGCCTGGGGATATCCTCCACCGGTTGGTCCTGGAAGGGGTGTTGACTGCTTACCCCAGCGCTGTTGATTAGGGCGTCTATCTTCTTGAATTCCTTAATAGCGGCAGTCACCAGATTCTCCAGGTCTTCCTGCCGGGCGATGTCACAGGGTACAGGCAGTATCTTGACCTTGTATTTCTCAGCAAGCTCCTCGGCCATCTTCTCAAGTACCTCCTTGCCCCGCGCTGCCAGCGCCAGATTCATCCCTTCCTTAGCCAGTGCTTCTCCGATTGACCGACCTATACCTCTGCTTGCCCCGGTAACAATGGCGGTCTTGCCTTTCAATTCACTCATTTCTCACCCCTTTCTCGCCTCTTTTTCTATCACCTCTTTGAATATTTTCAGGTTGTCCTTGGAATGTTTGTTGATAAAGCCTTCAACCTGCTCATCGTTGAATTTTGCTCCCTCCGCCATAGAGAAGAATTGAATCCAGGTCATCAGTATTCCCTCGGGTACAGGGGTATAAAGCCAGATAATCTTCATATAGTTAAAGGGGAATGTCGGCTCCAGTTTCTGGGCATAGGCGAAGTACCGGTCTTTAAATAAGAGGCGGAAGGATTGCCAGGAGTTGCCTTCGTCGTCGGTTAACTTGAAGGTAAGTTTATTTCCCTCCCGTTTTAATATCTTCGCCTCCGTATATTCCCCGCCGAATAGTTCTGTCCACCTTTCGATGTCATTGGAGATGTCAAACACCGCATCATAGGGTGCCTGAATCACAATAGAGTTTACCGTCTGTCCCATTTTTTACTCCTTTTTATTCAATAATAGCCACCGCTCTTACCCAGGCGGCACCAGCCCCTTTTATCTTGATGGGGAAACAGGCCACCTTGAAGCCATAGGGCTGGGGAATCTTGTCCAGATTGGCCAGCCTCTCGATATGACAGTATTCTTTTTCCCTGCCATAGAAATGGACGGGCCATAGATAATTATTGTCCCTGCTCTTTAAGAAATCCCTCACCATGGCGGGAAGAGGACGGTCGAGGCTGAAGATGTCAACACCGATAACCTTCACCCCCAGGTTCGCAAGGTAGGCTACTGCTTCCCTGCTTATGGCGACATAATTATAAAAATACCCCTTTGTCCCCCAGAGCTTATCGGCGCCAGTGTGAATAAGGACGATATCAAAGGGTTTTATCTTATACTTTATTTTGCCCAGCGCTTTTTTGATATCTGCTTCAGTGATGACCTCTCCTGCTTTTTTATCAGAGCAGTCCAGCACCACACCATCGCCATAGCACCACTCCAGCGGGATGTCCTCTATTTTCTTTGCCGGTTTCCCTTCAGAGGACGGTCCGTAATGATATGGGGCGTCAAGATGGGTTCCGCTATGCACCGTGGCTCTGACCCATTCTAAAGACAGAAATAGTCCATCCTTAAAACAGTCGCGTGTGATCCGCTCTTTCCCGGTAATATGTTTCATACGTCCCTTTATCCCCTGAGACCTAGCCCATAGTTTGCCAAGTCGGTCCCCTCCGCTCCTGTGCTCCCATCGTTCTATTTCTACCGGGTGAGTTTCGGAAACACTATCGTCGATAGGTAGACTCAGGTCTATAATCTTCATTGCTTGAGCTTATCCTGCACGACTTTAATCACATCACCCAAACGATTCTTATGGGTAATCTCTCCGTCCTTGATGTCAATGTTGAACTGCTTCTCTAAAGCCACCTCCAGTTCCACCATCTCCAGCGAGTCCATTTCGAGGTCTTTCTTTAGGTTTGCCTCCATGATGAGCTCTTCTGGCTTCATGTCAAAGGCCTTCATGAGTATTCCTTTTACCGTTTCTTCTACGTTAGCCAAATTCAGCTCCTTTCTATGGTTAAAACGGTGTTTATCCCCCCGCGCCCACGGCCGATAACGAGGGCTCGGTCAATCTGTTTAGGTCGGCTGGTATTGGGCACATAATCTAAATCACATTCAGGGTCTATTGTTTGGTAGTTTATGGTCGGCGGGATAATTCCTTCTTGCATAGCCAAAAGGGTAGTGATAACGTCAACGGCATTAGACGCTCCCATAAGATGACCGAACATGGACTTTGGGGCGCTAATCGGTATCTTTTGGGCGTAGTTGCCAAATACCCTTTTTATTGCTTTTGTCTCGCTGATATCCCCCGACTTTGTTCCCACCCCATCGGCGCAGATGTAATCGATGTCGCTCGGCTGATAACCAGCCATAGCTAGGGCGGCTTTTATTGCCTTAGCCAGTCCCTTGCCGCTGGGGTCCGGCGTGATGCGGTGGGTACCATCGCAGCAAGTGGCATAACCGGTAATAAACCCGTAAACGGTTGCCCCTCTTTTCCGGGCTGATTCTATTTCCTCCAAGACTACCAGCCCTGCCCCTTCACCGACTACAAAGCCGTCTCTTTCTTTGTCGAAAGGTCGGTAGGGGCCCTTTGACAGTGAGCCTTCTGTACTGCAGCAGAGCAGGGCATAGGGAGTAACCGGTGCCTCGGTACCCCCGGCCAAGGCAATGCCTATTTTCTTGTTGGCTACCACCTTGGCGGCATAACCGATGGCCATCGCAGCACTTGCCTTGTCTGTGACCACCGTCTTGCTGTATCCCTTTATGCCATAGTAGATAGAGATTTGACCCTGCGGGGCAGCGGGGAACCAGGCGCTAGCCATGTAGGGGCTTACACCTTGTCTGCCCTCTACGTAAAGGTCGCGCAGTTCTGTCTCCGCATAAAACCATCCCCCTAGGGCGTTTCCCAGGAAGACGCCTATGTTATACGGGTCTTCCTTATCCATTTCTATGCTGGCATCTTCCAGGGCATATCCGGTAGCCATCAGGGCCATCACCGAGAATTTATCTAGCTTCTTTAACAGGCGGAAGGGCAGGTGGCTTGTATCCAGGTTCTCGACTTGGCCTGCTACTTGCGAGGGGTAGAGTGAAGGGTCGAATCTGGTAATGGGGGAAACGGATGATTTTCCTTGTTTAATATTTTGCCAAAAACTTTCCTTCCCGATTCCGGGAGGGGCTACGATACCTATTCCAGTAAGGGCTACCTTCTTCACTTTGAATTCCACCTGCTCAGTATCATAGATGAGTGAATGCCGGAGAAGCCACTGCTGGTTTTAAGGACGTGGTCGACTCGTTTCTCCCGCGCCTTATTGGGAATATAATCTAAATCGCAGAGTGGGTCGGGCTCCTCTTGATTTATGGTAGGTGGCAGAACATCGTGTTCAAAGGCGAGGGCGTCGGCCACCAGCTCTATGCTGTTGGCAGCGGCTAGGGGATGGCCGATCATAGATTTCAGAGAACTTGCCGGAATATCATAGGCTCTATTACCAAAAACCTGCTTATATCCATTTGTTTCAAATATGTCATTCTGTCTTGTGGAACTTCCATGGGCATTTATATAGCCGATGGCTTCGGGAGGCAACCCTGCATCCTTTAAGGCAAGTCTGATGCAGGCAGCCATGCTATCGCCATCGGCAGGCAAATCTGTCATATGGTAGGCATTACAGCAGGTGCCAAAACCGGTGATTTCGCAGTAGATGTGGGCGCCTCGTTTCAAAGCATGCCCCAATTCTTCTAAGACCAGAATGCCGCACCCTTCACCGAGGACGAACCCGTCTCTTTTATTGTCAAAGGGTCTCGAGGCTTTTTCTGGCTCATCGTTTCTGGTAGAGAGGACATTTATCACGTCAAAGGCGGCAAAGGTGATGGGACAGAGGGGCGCTTCAGCGGCGCCGGTAATCATCACGTTTGCCTCTCCCGTTTGCACAGCTTCATAGGCAAAGCCCACGGCATCGGTACCTGCGGTACAGCCGGTGGAGACAGTGGTGCAGATGCCTTTTAGTCTGTGGCGGAATGCTATTTCACTGGAGGGGGTGTTAAACATAGAGGCATCATAAAGGTGGGGTCTTGCTTTTCTGGGGTCGATGGGGTCGCTCCCGCCGTTGGTTACTCTTAGGAACTCCTCCTCCATATACCTTGTGCCACAGATGGCATTAGCTAGGCAAACACCAATTTTGCCTCTATCGGCTCCATTTCGGAGGAGTTTGGCATCGTCAATGGCGGTTTGTGCTGCTGCTACGCCGAATTGTACGTAGCGGTCCATTCTCTCTACATCCTCTTGAGTGAGGCCAAAGGCAGATGGGTTGAAATCAGTTACCTGGGCGGCTATCTGGGAATTGAACTGGGACACGTCAAAATCGGTGACACGTCTTACTCCTGACTTGCCTGAGGACATTCCTTCCCAGAAAGCCTCTTTTCCAACCCCATTGGGGGAGAGGACTCCCAGCCCGGTAACTACGACTCTTCTCTTCTTCATTTTATTCAACCCTCCTTGCCTTGAATCTAACCTTTGCCCCATCCGGACAGGTTATTCGTGGATTACTTATACCATCTTCGGAAAAGGGGAATCTTGCCCCAAAATTTAAGGCAAAAAGGACAGGGAAGATGGCATTATATGCGGCCCCGCAGAAACCAGCGGGGGTTCTGAGGCCGGTTGTTTCGAAGGAATCTCCTACCTTGTAATCGTAGACACAGTGCCCGGTGACTTCCTCCACACTTATGACCATTTTCTTCGGGTTTGGCTTGGCGTTTTCTACCTTTGGCTTCTTTTCTATTTCACCTGACGGTGTCAGGACTTGAGTGAGGAACTCCACCGCCCCGGCGTCAGGGCAGTAGGTATGCATGGAGCGGGTATTCTCTTCAAAGGGGAACTCAGCTCCAAAGCTTAAGGCATAAAAGACGGGGAAAAGTACTGTGCCTGCTCCCTGGCAGAAGTTTTCAGGGACGTGGGTGAAATCCTTGAGGAGAAACTGGTCCCCCTCTTTGTATCCCCGATAACACCTTCCCACAACCTTGGTTATCGTGACCAGAAGCGGGATATCATGGGAACTGCTTTTGGTACTCTTAGAAGAATCCTGTGGCATTCTTACCTCCCAACTTCGCTTAAAATTTCTTCTGGGCGGGAGAACTCGCTCCTTGTTTCCACTTCGTGGACCATTCTTACCAGCTTCTCATTCAGAGGAGCTGCTACTCCTATCTGTTCTCCCAAATGGACTATCTCTCCATTAAAATAATCTATTTCAGAGGGCCTTCCTCTCTGTATACTCTGAAGAATAGAGCCATAGAGTGGCTCCTTGCTTAAATTGGTCATTGTTTGTGAGAATATCTTGCTTGCCTCATCCAGCGGCATGCCAACCAGTGCCCGCAGCCTGTCTATCGGAAAATCGGGCAGAGACCTCAATTCGACCCCTGCCCGTTCAACTACCATCAGTGCTTCATTCAGGAGATGGATACTTACCTTGCAAATCTCTAGGTTAGAGAAGGTTTCCTGCATGCTTTTTCCAGTTAGTGCAGGCAGGCAATTATTCAGGTTTAGAAAGAGTTTTACCCACTTCATTCCCCTTATCCCCTCGGTGACTCGGACAGCGAAGACCTTGCCCAGAAGGTTTCCTATCGCTTCCACCTCTTCGTCATTACCGACGAACGCCTTGCCGATGAGCCAATCACCCTCGAAGTTGTGTACCACCTTCCCGGGTTCCAGATAGGTGGCTCCAAACAGGACGACACTGCTGATAATCTTTTCCTTGGGGATAAATTCTGTGAGGAACTCTTCTGCCCTCATCCCGTTCTGTACGGTGAGGACGGGGATGCCCTTTAAGGCTTGGGTATTGCCACTCATTGCGGCAGCAATATCTTGTGTCTTAACTGCCAAAATAACTAAATCGGCGTCTCTTTCCAGTCTATCTACCACCTTGACTGGAACGACCATTTCCCCTCTAATTCCTTTTATGATAAGACCGTGCTCTTTGATAGCTGAGACGTCCTTCTTTTTGCCAATTAAGGTGACGTCGCTGCCTTCCTTAGTGAGGTAGCCAGCTACTAAAGCTCCTATTGCTCCTGCGCCGATGATCGTTATCTTCATTGGACTAAACCCAACCGCGTTTTTGTCTCTTCAAGAGGGCTACCCTCTCTATTCCAGCTGCGAAGCTGGTAATATTCATCCAGCATTTGCTCAAAACTCGCCCTGTCCAGTTTCAGATTCTTCTCCACCGGTTTGAGGCCGTCTTCCCAGACTAAAGGCTCAAAATACCTCTGGGGAGGGAAGTCATCCTTCCTTGTTACTCCTTCCCTGGCTAGGAACATCCTTTCCAGGGTTACAATCCTTTCCCCGACGGCAAAAATTTCTTCCGGTGTTAAATCAAGGCTTGTGGAACAGCGAATCAGCTTCGAGAAAAACTCGAAATCATACACACCGGGTTGGCAGGCTAGGGCAATTTGTTTGCATAGTCCTAAGGCGTCGAACA